>NZ_SGIS01000025.1 GCF_004208535.1 Sphingomonas populi | reverse complement strand
CGCGCCTGGCTCCGCAGCCTCCGGTTCAGCGGCGATTTGGATCGATTTCGTAGGACCGGCCACCAGCCCTGCATAGCGTGCCGACGCCTACTTCGCTACCGATGCCCCACACTTCCTCATGGTCCCCTTGTCGCGGCGAGCTGGTCCAGGTCGATGGCTCGAAGCACTGGTGGTTCGAGAATCGCGGACCGCAGTGCACGCTGCTGGTGTTCATCGACGATGCGACCAGCGAGCTGATGCACCTCAGGATGGTCGAGAGCGAGAACACGTTCGCCTACATGGATGCAATGACCGCCTATATCGAGGCACACGGCAAGCCGGTGGCGATCTACTCGGACAAGCACGGCGTGTTCCGGAACAACACAGCCTCGGCCAAGGGCGACGGAATGACCCACTTCGGCCGGTCGCTGGAAGCGCTCAACATTGAGATCATTTGCGCCAACTCGCCACAGGCCAAGGGCCGGGTCGAGCGCGCCAACGGGACGCTGCAAGACCGCCTGGTCAAGGCGATGCGGCTCGATGGCATATCGACGATTGCCGAGGCCAACGCCTTCCTGCCGGGCTATATGGCGCGCCACAACCAGCGGTTCGCCAAGGTGCCGTTCGATCCACGCGATGTGCATCGCCCCCTTGCCCCGCATGACGATCTCAAGGCCGAGATGGTCTGGCGCGAGCAGCGTACGGTGACGCAGGCGCTGACGCTGCATTACAACAAGGCGATGATCATCCTCGAACCTACCGAGGTCAGCCGACCGCTGGCGGGCAAGCGGGTCGATGTCTGCGAGTATCCTGACGGTCGGCTCGAGATACGTCACGAGGAACACGTCCTGCCCTACCGGGTGTTCGACAAGATCCGGCAGGTAAATCAGGCGGCGATAGTTGAGAACAAGCATCTCGATGCGGCGCTGGCGATGGCCAAGGCGATGCAAGAGATGTTGCCGCCGAGGAAGCGCAACAACAACGAGCCGTGCCGAAGATCCCAGGGCGCAAACATGTTCCGGCCCCCGCAGCCGCAGGAAGGCGCACCGGTCAAGCGCAAGCGGGGCCGTCCACCCCTTCCCCGGCTCAGCCCGATCGAAGCAGCGCAGCGCATGCTCGAGCCCATATGAGGGAGCCCACTGCCTTCGCAGTGGGTCCGGGGGTCTGCCATTGCCGGACCAGCGCACCAGCAGGGGCTACGCTGCACAAGCTGGAAGGGTTCCGCGCAGCCCCTGCTGCATCAGAAGGTGACATTTCTATCTGGCGGAAATAGGGACTTCTCTACTTTGCAGGAACAATGACGGAGCCCTCGGATTCCGGATGGAAGCACGATAACCTACCGGCTCTGTCTCGCGCTTGCGAAACGACTGGACGTGCCAGCGTACACCGCCGATCACGCGTGGAAGGACGTGGCGGCCGACACCGGCGTCAAGGTGGTCGCGATCAGATAAGCTGGCCCCTGTGCATTATTTGGACACAGATTCACGGTAGCGCCCGAGCGGCTGCCACGGTGAAAACCGTCCCACACCTACAAAAACTTTGGGGTTCCATCGAAGGATTGGAAGGGCCGTATCAGCGGCAGCGGCAGCGGCATCTCAGCCATGCCCGGATCCCGCTTAGTTCATGTTTAACTATGAATGTGCAGAGTCGCCGCCTTGGGAGAGGTGGCGATGGCACGTATTATCTATGTCGAAGATGATGACATTGTTGGCGACGTGGTCACGTTGGAGAGCCACGTACTTATTGCGCCAGCGCTACCGCGATTTCGGCGGCCAGCGCCTTGCCGGTGTCGTCGGCGAGCGCGGCGTCCCGCAAACGGCGGGTGCGTTCGGCGGCGTCCGGTCCACCGTTGAGCGGGGCTGCCGCCATCACCGAAACGAAGTTGGCGAGGCCGCGCTCGAACGTGTCGCTATAGCCCTTGATCAGGCGCTGGTTGCGCAACAGTTCGGTCGCGAGCGGCACGTCGTGCCGCGCAGCTTCGCGCACCGCCTGCAGCCAGCCCTCAATCCGCACCTGCTCCTCGATATAGCGCAGCGACCGCCGCCGCAGGCCGCGCATGCTCGCCATAAGACGCAGCGCGAGGAACCAGCCGAGGCTAGTCGTCTCGACATGCCGGCCCTTGGCGAACAGCGGTTCGAGCCGGCGCCGCAATCCGGGCCGCGCGAGGATGAAGCGGCCGATCCCGGCGGGCAACGTCTCGCACACTTCCTGCAGCCGCGGGTGCATATACTCGGTGACGCTGAGCACTTGCCCGCTCTTCACATCGACTTCTGACTGCACGCGCGCGAAGCGGCTGCTGCGGATTTTCAGGTCGGCGACGCGGATCGTGTCCTCATACGCCATCCATAGCGCGAGATGCCGTGCCGCTTCGCGGCTCAGCGCATGATCGTCGGTGCCATCGTCGCGCGCGCCGATCATGCCGAGCCGATCGAGGTAGAGCGCGGCATACGCCGTGTCCTGATATTCCATAAGCCGCCGCGCACCCTCTATCGCGAACGCATGCGCGGGTGCTGGCAATTCCGCTTCGATCCGCGCTGTGAGCCGGCGTCCGGCCGCGCTGGTCGGCTCGGGCGGACGCGCCGCCGCTTCGATCTGTGCAACAAAGCCGCCCGCCCGCTCGGCACCCAACGCGAAACCGCGCAAATTGGCCGGCACTGCCTTGCCCCCGGCACGGATCGCAGCTTCGAAGCTTTCGAGCGAGAAGGGCAACGCCCCGCTCCCGGCGAGCGCGCCGAACATGATCGAACTGATCACGCTCTTGGCCTCGCTCGCCGCCGCGTCCATGTCGAACCCGACGAAGCGCTTCGAACGGCGTTCGGCCGCATTGAGAATCTTCTGGCCGTTGCCCTCCCCATTGCCGAGCGCCGACTTCTCCGAAATCGCGAAGATGCGGTGCGTCGAGCCGATCAACGTCGTGCGCTCGGCCGAGACGAACCCGCGCAGGATCGCGCGGCCCGTCTCCATCAACTCGGAGGCGATCACCACATCGACATCCCCCGGCACCGGGTTGAGCGCCAATACCGGCTCGCCACGGTTGTCGCCTGGTTCGACCGGGATCATCTCGATATAATAGACGGTCGAGCCGGTACGTTGCGCCACGCCGGGCACCGACGTCCCCTGCGCGCGATAGCCGTTGTGCCCCGCCAGATCGATGATCCAGTCGGCGAGCACGCCGCCGCCCTGCCCGCCCAGCGCCAGGATCGCGACGGTGATCCGCTCGCGTTTGTCCAACTGTGCCATCAGAACGCCCTCGCCGCGAGCGCGCGGTCGTGACGCTGTTGCAGGAAGCCGATGATGGCCGTGCGCACGCGGTTCACTGTACGATCCCACCTGCTCGGATTGATGACGATCGCCGCCTTGTAAAAGGACGGGCACAGGATCGCCGCGTGGGCAACCTCGCCGCAATTGCCGCACCCGACACAGCTATTGTCGATATGCGTCACCGGATCGCTGCGGAGCGGATCGGGGTTGGGTTTGATCGACAGCGACGGGCAGCCTGACAGGCGGATGCACGCATGGTCACCGGTACAGGTGTCGGGATCGACCCCGAAGCGTTCGCGCACGACGCGTTTGCCGTCCTTCACGGCCTGCGCGAGCAGCGGCTTCACACGGCGCTGCTTGTTGAGCATGCACTCGGACTGCGCGACGATCACTTTGGGGCCAGCTTGCGGCGTGGTCAGTGCTTCCTTCAGCGCATCGCGCATGCCAGCCACGTCATAGGTGTTGGTAAGGGTGCGCGCCCAGTTCACGCCGATGCCCCGCAACGCCTTTTCGATCGGGTTGTTGGTTCGACGCGTATCGTTCTGCGCCCTGGACGAGAGCACGTCCTGCCCGCCGGTCGCGGCGGAATAGCCATTGTCGACGATGATCGTGACGTTGTCGTCCTGGTTGAAAACGGCATTGCCGATCCCCGAGGTCAGACCATTGTGCCAGAAGCCCCCGTCCCCCATCATGGCGACCGCGCGCTTTCCGCCCGTGCCTGCGGTCGGTCGGAAAGCGGAGGCGCCGGCGGTGCCGAGACCATAGCCCATCGTGGTGTTGCCGATGTGAAACGGCGGCAGGATCGAAAAGAGATGGCAGCCGATATCGGCTGAAACGTGCAACTCGCCGAGCTCGCGCTGCACGAGCTTCATCGCAGAGAAGATCGGTCGCTCAGGGCAGCCGGTGCAGAACCCCGCGGGTCGCTGCGGAACTTCGGCAATGATGTCCTTGTCGGGGGTAAAGGCCGGAACGGTCTGAGGCGCCAGCGCAGGGGCCCAATCCTGTAGGAACTTAGTCAGACCGGCGAGCAGCACCTGTCCCGTATATTCGCCCGCGCGTGGCAGCACGTCCTTGCCGACGATCCGCGTTTGCAGGCCTGCGCGGCGCACCAGCGTATTGAGCTCGTGCTCGATGAATTCGGGCTGCCCCTCCTCGACGATCAGCACCGCACGCTTGCCCGCGCAAAAACGCGCGATCTCGTCGGGCAGCAGCGGATAGGTCACATTGAGACAGTGGATCGGCAGGGAAACCTTGCCGAAATCATCCGACAGGCCAGCCAGCTCGAGAGCGCGATTGAGCATGTTGTAAAGCCCGCCCTGCACAATGATCCCGACCTCGCCCTCGCTCGGCCCGAAATGCTCATTGAGGCGGTGCTCGGCGACAAAGCGCTGCGCGGCGGGCCAGCGCTTCTCGACCTTCTCGACTTCGTGGAGGAAATTGGCGGGCGGCAGCACGATCCGGTCAAGCTCGCGATGCGGATTGGCCGCCGCCGCGCCGACGGTGAGCGGCGGACGCAGATTGTCCTTGGCCACGAAACTGCCAGTAACGTGGCACGCCCGCACCCGCAGCTCGATCATCACCGGGGTGTTCGACGCTTCCGAGAGCTGGAAGCCCTTCTCGACCAGGTCGACGATCGAGGTGAGGTTGGGGCGTGGATCAAGCAGCCACATTTGCGATTTCATCGCGAAAGCATGCGTGCGCTCCTGCATGATCGAGGAACCTTCGCCATAATCCTCGCCCACGATGATGAGCGTCCCGCCGGTCACCCCGCCGCTGGCGATGTTCGAGAGCGCGTCGGAGGCAACATTGGTGCCAACCACGGACTTCCACGCCACCGCACCGCGCAAAGGGTAATTCACAGAGGCCGCAAGCATCGCCGCCGCCGTCGCTTCGCTTGCCGACGATTCGAAATGGACGCCGAGCTCTTTCAGCAACGGATCGGCATCGGCGAACACGTCCATCAAATGGCTGATCGGCGAACCCTGATAGCCGCCGACATAGGCTACGCCCGACTGCAGCAACGCCTTGGTGACAGCGAGAATGCCCTCGCCCTCGAAGATCTCGCCAGCGCAGAGCCGAAGCCGCTCGACCTCCTTCTTGAACGAACGCTCCGCCACCGGATCAGACCTGCACGAACGCGAGGACGCGCAACGGGCTGCCCGAGCCGCCTGCGATCTTCAGCGGTGCCGCGACCAGCACCGCGCCGGTCGGCGGGAGCTGGTCGAGATTTTCGAGGCACTGCAAGCCGTAGCGCCCGGCGCCGTGGAACAATGTGTGCGCCGGATAGGGCGGGTCCATCAGATGCGCCTGCCCCGCGTCAGTGCCGATCGTCTCCACACCGAAGCCGTGCGCGTCGCGTTCTTCGATCAGGAAGCGCACCGCGTCCGGGTCGGGGCCGGGCGTATGCGGCCCATCCTCACGACGGTTGGTGTACTCTTCCGGCGACCGCTTCGACCAGTCGGTGCGTAGCAGTACCCAGGATCTGGCCGGGATGCGGCCATGCTGGGCCTCCCACGCTTCGATGAAAGCCACGCTCAACTGGAAATCGGCGTCGGCGGCGCATTCCCGCGAGGCGTCGATCACAACGGCGGGGCCGACGAAATCCTTCGGCACGATCGTATCGACGGTGTTGTTGGGCAGATCCTTGCCCGAGACCCAATGGATCGGCGCATCGAAATGCGTGCCGGTATGCTCGCCGGTGGTGAAGTTGTTCCAGTGCCACGCCACGCCGCGTTCGTCGTAGCGCGAGATTTCCTGGCGGCTGAATGGCGCCGTCTGGCCGAATTGCTCTGGCAAGACGAGGATCGGCGTGTCTTCGGACAGAATCTGGGTCAGGTCGATGACGCGGATGCTCCCGCTGGCGACCGATTCCACAAAGCTTTGAAGCGTCGTCATGGCACTGTCCCTTGTTTCGTCTGCGACTCCGATGATGCTGGACATTACTTGCATATGCAAGTGTTATCGGCATTGCTGCGATCTTCCCGGCCGATTAAGCCCACCGCATGACCTCGACCCCCAAAGACCGCGCCAAACGGCTCGACCAGCGCTCGCTCGGTGACCCCGGATCGGCGGAGTTCCAGGTCGATCGTTACCCCTTCTACCTGCTCAACCGCGCTGTCAGCCGCTACAATATCGTGATCGGCGCGCGGCTGCGCGCGATCGGGCTCGATATCCCCAATTGGCGCGTGCTGATGGTGCTGGGCGAGCACGCTCCGCGCAGCATCGGCCAGATCGCCGAGGCCAGCGTGATAAACCTGTCGACCATGATGCGGATCATCGGACGGATGAGCGACGCCGGGCTGGTAACCTCGGCCCCCGGCAGCGAGGACGCCCGGGTGACCGAGGTCGATTTGACGCAGGACGGGCGCGTCAAGCTGGCCGAAGCGCGTGCGGCGACGGCGCCGGTGTATGCGAATTTGATCGAAGGGTTTTCGGCGACGGACTTCGATCGGATGATCGGGCTGCTCAATCGGCTGCACGATAATCTGGACCGTGTGCCGCCCTGAACGCCAACGCGCTTGCTATTCCTCATCAAGATGCTTTATACCTAAAGCATAATTTGAAAGGTTGGCATGCGCATAATATGTCTTGGGGGCGGTCCTGCCGGCCTGTATTTCGCCATTTCGATGAAGCTGCGGGAACCCAACGCGGATATCCGCGTCGTTGAGCGCAACAAGGATGGCGACACGTTCGGCTGGGGCGTGGTCTTCTCCGACCAGACGCTCGCCAATCTCGTGGCGAACGATCCGGTCAGCGCCGCCACCATTTCCGACAGCTTCGCGCATTGGGACGACATCGCCGTCGTGATCGGCGAGGAACGCGTGCGATCGGGTGGACACGGTTTCATCGGAATCGGCCGTAAGCGGCTCCTGCGCATCCTGCAGGACCGCGCCCGCCAGCTTGGCATCGAATTGCTGTTCGAAACCGAATTCTCGGAAGACCTTACTGCCTATGCCGGCTATGATTTGATCGTCGCTGCGGATGGCGTCAACAGCCGCATTCGCACCGCACACGAAGACCGTTTCGCAGTCGACATCCAGACCCGCGCTAACAAGTTCATGTGGCTCGGTACGGCGCGATTGTTCGACGCGTTCGAATTCATCTTTGAACAGACCCCAGCGGGCTGGGTATGGGCGCACGCCTATCGCTTCGACGATACCCGCTCGACCTTCATCGTCGAGTGTTCGGAAGCCACCTGGAAAGGGCTCGGCTTCGACCGGATGGAACAGGCCGATGCGATCGCCGCCGTCGAACGCATCTTCGCGCGCCACCTCGACGGCGAAGCGCTATTGACGAACGCGGCGCATCTGCGCGGCTCGGCGGCGTGGATCAACTTTCGTCGCATCCTGTGCAACCAATGGTCGTTCGACAATGTCGTCTTGCTTGGCGACGCAGCGCATACCGCGCATTTCTCGATCGGCTCGGGCACCAAACTGGCGCTGGAAGACGCGATAAAGCTCGCGGCGGTGCTCGATCACATAGATGTGACGGACAAGGCTGCGCTAGCACGCGGACTCGCCGATTATCAGGCCGAGCGTCAGATCGAAGTGCTCAAGATCCAGAACTCGGCGAGGAACTCGACCGAGTGGTTCGAGACGCTCGACCGCTACCTCGGTTTCGAGCCGATCCAGTTCGCTTACTCGTTGCTGACCCGCAGCCAGCGGGTCAGTCATGAAAACCTTCGGCTTCGCGACGCTGCTTGGCTCGGAACGGTCGAGCAATGGTTCGAGACAGGCGGAGCCGCTGCGAATACATCCGATCCGCGCGCTGCCCCGCCGATGTTCGTGCCGTTTACCCTGCGTGAGATGCTCCTCGCCAACCGGATCGTCGTCGCGCCGCTGCTTACCTATCAGGCAGACAGGGGCGGCAAGGTAAACGACTTCCATCTCGTCCATTACGGCGCACGTGCTCAGGGCGGCGCCGGCCTGATCATCACTGAGATGACCGCGGTGACCGCGAGCGGCCGTATCACCCCCGCCTGTCCAGGACTCTACGAGGACGCGCAGATCGCCGGATGGCGGCGCGTGACCGACTTCGTTCACGCCGGCTCGGAAGCCAAGATCTGCGTTCAACTCGGTCATGCCGGCGCACGCGGCGCGACCGCGGTGCCAATAGGCAATCGCTACGATGAACCGCTGGCCGACGGGGCCTGGCCCTTGCTGTCAGCCTCGGGAGAGGCGTGGCGCAAGGGCGGCCAGGCACCCGCGGCAATGAGCCATGCCGACATGGACGCGGTCCGCGACGCGTTCGTCGCCGCGACGCACCGCGCCGAGGCCGCCGGCTTCGACATGATCGAAGTGCAGGCCGGCCACGGCTTCCTGCTCTCATCGTTCATCACGCCGTTGATGAACCACCGCGACGATTCCTTCGGCGGCACGCTGAGCGCCCGGCTCGCCTTCCCGCTGTCGGTGGTGCGCGCGATGCGCGCCGCCTGGCCGGCACACAAGCCGCTTGCGGTGCGCATCTCCGCGAACGACTGGGCCGGCGAGGCCGGCATAACCCCGGCCGATGCGGTTGAGATCGCCCGTGCCTTCGCCGCCGAGGATGTTGACCTGATCGACGTCTCGTCGGGCGAGACATCGCCCGATGCCCGCCCTGTCTATGGCCGGATGTACCAGACACCGCTGTCCGACCGCATCCGCAACGAAGTCGGCTGTGCGACGATGGCGGTCGGCAACATCTATGAGGCCGACCACGCCAATTCGATCCTTGCCGCCGGTCGCGCCGATCTCGTCGCGCTCGGACGTCCGCATCTCATCGACCCAATGTGGACGCTCCACGCCGCCGCGGCGGCGGGCTATCGCGACGTGCATGTCCCTGCTTCCTATGTCATGGGTCAGGTTCAACTTGCGCAGAATTTAAAGCGCGCGGCCGAAACCCTTGTGGGCTGATATGAGCGACACACACGATCACGATCCCGGTGAGAAATATGGCGGCCAGCTCCACGGCCCGACCAGCGTGCGTATGTGGCTGCGTATGCTCAGCTGCACTATGGTGATCGAAAAACGCCTTCGCCGCCGCTTCATCGATCAATACAAGACCACGTTGCCACGGTTCGACGTGCTGGCGGCGCTCGACCGTCGTGCTGAGGGCATGACGATGGGCGACCTGTCGCAGATGCTGCTGGTGTCGAACGGTAACGTTACTGCGATCGTTCGCCAGTTGCAGGAATCCGGCTTCGTCGCGGTCGAAGCAGCCGAGCATGATCGTCGCTCGCTGATCGCCACGCTTACCCCCAAGGGTACCACGCACTTTGCCGAACTGGCCGTCGCCCACCATCACTGGATCGAAGAGATGCTTGGCGATGTGCCGGAAGAAGTGCTGCAGCAGCTGTTCGACCGGCTCGCGACGGTAAAAACCTCGATTGCCGCGAAGGGCACCCAATGAGTTTTGTTCTGGAAATGCCCGTGCGCTTCGCGCACGTTGATGCCGCCGGCATCGTCTTCTACCCACGGTACTTCGAAATGCTGAACGCGACCGTCGAGGAATGGTTCGCGATCCGCACCGGCTGCGGTTTCGCCGAACTACACCTTCATCGTCGGCTCGGCGTGCCGACGCTGAAGATCGACACCCGTTTTGTCGCACCGAGCCGTTTGGGCGATCTCCTGTCGATCGGGCTGATCGTCGATCAGGTCGGGGGCAGTTCGTGTCAGGTGCGCTATCGCGTCACTAGCGGCGCGGAGACACGCGTTGAGGCCTCGGCGGTGCTCGTGTGCATGAACCTCGATACCGGGCGGCCCGAGGCGTGGCCCGACGATATACGCGCGGGGATTTCGACGAGCGATCCGGTGCGGATCACCGTCGCGGCGTAGGGCCATCTGCATTCATCTTCCCCTTGGTTGTCGAACCCAGGGGAAGACACGCAATTGCTGCAAAAGGTTTCGACGGTATTCGGGACTGTCAGGATTGCCGAGGCAAAGTAGGCGACCAGCGGTCGCCTACCCCGACGTCTAGGCCGCAACCACCGGGTTGCGCAGCGTGCCGATGCTCTCGACGCCGCATTCGATCGTATCACCGGGCCACAGCCATTCCTGCGGCGTACGGCCCGCGCCGACGCCTTCAGGCGTGCCGGTGGCGATGATGTCGCCCGGTTCGAGCGTGATCCCCTGACTGATGTCGGCGATCAGCTCGTCGACCTTGAACAGCATGTGGCTGGTGTTGTTGCGCTGTTTCTCGACGCCGTTGACGGTCAGCCACAGATCGAGCGTCTGCGGATCGGGGATCTCGTCGGCCGTGACGATGCACGGTCCCATCGGCGCGAAACTGTCCTGCCCCTTCGAATAAATCCACTGCCCGGCGCGACGGCAATCGCGCGCACTCATGTCGATCAGCACGGTGTAACCGAACACATGGGCCAGCGCGCCCTCGCGCGCGACGCCCTTGGCGGTGGTGCCGATGATCGCGGCGAGTTCGACTTCCCAGTCCAGTTGCTGGGTGATCTTGGCATTGTGCAGGATCGGATCGCCCGGGCCGCATACTGTGGTCGGCGGCTTCGAAAAGATCACCGGCTGCTTGGGCAGGTCGGCCGACGTGTCGAGCGCAGCGGCGGACTCGGCGACATGGTCGATATAATTCAGCCCGATACCGAAGATGTTCTTGCGCGGCCGCGGGATCGGCGCGAGCAGTTTGACGTTGGCGAGCGGAACGGCGGTGCCGATTGGCCAATTGCCCTCGACCGAGGCCAGCAGCGCGGTCGTGCCGCTTACCGCGACCGGGCCGAGATCGATGAACTCGAGCATGGTCGAGGGCAGCGCGACATTCTGTGTTTTGCCGAAACGTTCAAGATCGACGACCTGGCCATCGACGATGGCGCCGAGCCGGCCGGCGGCATCGACCTGGGAGCGGTAGGTTACGAGACGCATTAATGGCAGTCCTTATGCTGGATCGAGGATAGGTTGATGGCCGTCATTCTCGCCGAACGCCTGTTCGCGATAGAGGCCGAGCGCCTTCATCACCGGCAGGTCGTGGAAAGCGAACAGGCAGGCGTCTTCGCTCGCCGAACCGTTGACATGCTCGTGGAACGTCCAGTTTGGCACACAGAAGATATCGCGCTCCTGCCAGTCAAAGCGCCGACCGTTGATGATCGAATAGCCCGACCCTTTGCAGCACTGGTAGAGGAAGCTGCCGACCTGGCGATGTGCCTTGGTATGCTCGGCAGGACGCAGCATCTGGATGCTCGCGCCGATCGTTTGCATCACCGGGCCTCCGGTGGCCGGGTTGACGTAATCCATATGAATGCCGTCGAACGGCGAGCCATCACTCGCCTTGGCGAAGCGGTGCAATGCTTCGTACGTGGCGCCCCATTCATATTTGAACAAAGGCGAATACCGTTTCGACCATTCCGCGCCTGCGGGCCTGAGTCCCGGGTTTCCCCAGCTCAAGGTCGAATCATCGACCGGATACGTCACCGCCTGCTGCAGTTCGGGATGAACCTCGTAAAAGCCCGCCTCGAGCGCATTCATTAGCGGAATATCCAAGCCATCCTGCCAGATGCACGGCGTGCCGCCCTCCGCGACGCCATGCTCGTGCCAGGTGCCATTGGGGGTCAGCACGAAATCGTTCGCGCCGAGCGTCATCTTGTGACCATCGACATTGGTGAAGGCGCCCTCGCCCTCCATGATGAAGCGCAGAGCCGAGGCCGAGTGGCGATGGCTCGACGCGAGCTCGCCCGGGTTCATCACCTGGAGGCCCGAATAGAGCCAGCCGACCGCCGCCGACACGTCGTGGCGGCCGGGATTGTCGAGATAGATCACGCGTCGCCCGGCCTGCTCGGGCGTCACCAGGGCGGTGGAGCGGAGAACCTTGTCACGAAGATCGCGATAGCGCCACACGACCGGGACCGACGCCGTCTGCGGCTGCCACGGCTCGATCTTGTTGGCGACCGTCCACAGGGCGCCTGCGTTGAATTGCTCGAGCTCGCGATAATAGTCGCGCAGCTCAGTCGTATCGGCCACATTCGCACGGCCGATCATGTCCTCGCGATAGTCGTCATAGCTCTGCGTCGCCACGGGATCACCTCATCGCCGCCAATTAGTACAGGCTTAAAGTTTTAGGGTTGAAGTGTCAACCGATCGGCGCTCTATTGGAGGCGCACGGCATGAAACGAGACCGACGATGACCAGCTACAAGGCAGCGGTAATTCAGACGGCGTTGCTACGGTTCCACCATGAGGGCGCCGCTGGCAAAGCGGCAGTTCCGGTCGCCGATGCGGCGGCAAACGGCGCGACTCGCGGCGGTTCTGGAAGCGTTTCTCGGCTTTTATCCGTGGAGACGCATCCTGATGCAAAATCGCTTCTGCAGCATATGCGGCGCGTCGGCCCACGGATCGCCAAGTCACGGAGAAGCTCCAATCGTGAGGTCATGAAGGTCTTGGGCCCAGCCAGCTGCACTACAACCATCTCGACGAGCAGAAAGGAAAGACCGCTATCCGGACAACCACTTTAGACCTAAACTACATGTAGTTGGATCAAAAATTCCGTTCCGTTCGAAGCGATGCAGGCCAGCATGAAAACTGGACGCCGAGATCGGGCAAACAATCGGCCCGGCATGTCGCCTGGCCCAGCCCAGTCTGATCACATCGGCAAGACGGCAGCACCTCATCGCCGCCGCGGCCGATCCAGAGCCAACCATAAAGGGGAGATTTATGAAGAAACTCATCTTGTCGGCATCGTCACATTTCGTGATGGCCATGGCCTTTTGCGGCCAAGCATATGCGCAGGACGTACGTGCACCCGAACCCGCACCGGCAGCTGCTCAAGACGCGCCGGTCGCGCCCCAAACGGCACCAGCACCGGCCGCCGAAGCGGCCTCCGTTCCCAATGCCAACGCTCCGGCGCCGCAGAATTCGGAAGGCCTGGCGGACATCGTCGTCACCGCGCAGCGCCGTAGCGAAAATCTGCAGCGCGCCGCAATCGCCGTGTCGGTACTCGGTGGCGACGCGATCAGGTCCGCGAACGTGGCGACCTCGGCCCAGCTGAGTTCGCTGGTGCCAGCGCTTCAGGTTTCGAACGGCAACGGTGCCTATGCGAACTTCTACATCCGCGGCGTCGGCAATTTCACCGGGAATGCACTGACCGAATCCGCCATCGCGTTCAACTATGACGGCGCCTATGTCGCGCGTCCGTCCTCGACCGCCGGCTTTTTCTACGACCTGGAACGAGTCGAGGTTCTAAAGGGTCCCCAGGGCACGCTTTACGGTCGCAATGCTACCGGCGGCGCGATCAACGTGATCCCGCACAAGGCCGACTTCGACTGGAGCGGCTACGGAAATGTCCAATATGGCAATTTCAACGCTGTCCAGCTCGACGGCGCGATCAATGCGCCACTTGCGAGCAACGCCGGGCTGCGTATCTCGGGCATCTACGCCACCCATGACGGCTATATGAAGGATGGCACCGACGACCAGAAAGACTTCGGAATGCGGGCGCAGCTGCGTTGGGAGCCGACGAGCGATCTGAGCATCAATATCGGTGCGGACTATTTCCAGCAGAAGGGCAAAGGCTCGGGTGGAACGCCCTACTCGCTCGGTATCGACAATCGGTACGGCAACTTCTCACCGCAAGCAGCAGCGCTCTATCAAACGCTTCCGCACGTTTTGGGTGGGCGCACTTTCGATCCGCTGCCCGATATCGGCTTCCAGAACAATGAATATTACGGCGTCAATGCAACGATCAACTACAAGACCGACATTGGTAACTTCACCGTAATACCCAGCTACCGCCATTCGAAGCTCGACTTTACCACCGGTAACATCGGCTTCTTCATCATGCAGAAGGAGGCATTCAACCAGATCAGCCTGGAAGGGCGCTATGCCAGTCCCGAGTCGTTACCGATCCGCGTGCTGATTGGCGGCTATTATTTTCGCGAACGTGGCCACGATCCCTACAACATCATCCAGAACGAGTTCGGGCTGGTCGATCAGACCGATCAGCGGTACGCCACGAACAGCGCCGCGGCTTTTGGCCGGGCGACCTACGACATAACTCAGAATCTGCGGATCAACGGCGGCCTGCGCTATACCAATGAGCGCAAGGCCTATACCGGAGACATCCTGGCCCTGCAGCGCGTCTGCCTGGCAGGCTTTATGCAGTGCCCGAATGCGGTCGCCTTCCCCAACACCATCGCGCCACCACCAGTGCAGATCGCACCGAATGGAGCGGTGATCCCACAATTCACAGCCGATGGCATTGGCCAGTTCGGTACCTTGGTTCCGCAGGACAAACGCGGGACGTGGAACCGGGTCACCTGGCGTGCGGGCTTGGATTGGGACGTGTCCTCTCGCAATCTTCTCTATGCAAGCTTCGAGACGGGCTTCAAATCGGGCGGCTTCTTCGCAACCCGCGACCTAGGCACGTATCAGCCCGAGACCATCAATGCGTGGACGGTCGGGTCGAAGAACCGCTTCTTCAACAATCGCCTCCAGCTGAACCTCGAGGCATTCTATTGGAAGTATCAAGATCAGCAGATCAGCCATCTCGGTCTGGACTCTGCCGGATCCCTCATCTTCCCTACCGAGAATGTCGGTCGGTCGACCATGAAGGGCGTGGAGGTCGAAAGTCAGTTCCTCCTCACCCGGAACACGCTGCTCAACGCCAACATCCAATATGTCGACGCGGTCTATGACAGCTTCGTATACACCACGCCGAATGCAGGCGGCACGCCGCAAACTGGGTGCGGCGTAACGCCGGGCGCGACCGGCTTTACCGTGAACTGCTCCGGCCGCCGGCCGCCACAGGCTCCGGCATGGTCGGTCAATTTGGGCGTGCAGCAGACGATCCCTCTGACGAATGGCGCAAAGTTCGTGTTCAACGCACGGAGCCACTATCAATCGCGTACGCTTACTGGGCTCGATTTCCTGCCCAACGAGTATCAGCCTTCCTATTGGACGGGTGACTTCCAGCTGACGTACAATGCGCCCAACGATCGCTGGACGATTGGTGCTTATGCCAACAATATCGGCAACGCGACCGTCATCGGGCAAAGCTATCTCGTGACCTACTCGGCCGTACCATCGATCTCCAGCATATTGCGGCCGCCTCGGACCTATGGTGTGCGCGCGGGCGTCCGCTTCTAAACGTCGCCATCGCAGCTTCGTGGAAGCACGGAAAGGACGGATCGACACAGAGAGGGTCTATCCGTCCTTTCCTCCCGATGCAGAGCAAAGACCTCTGTGCCGCGGATGGTGATCAGCGAAATCGAGGATATAACTGGTGAGCGATTTCTACAATGCCGCGGCAGATCTGTTGGATCGCAACCTTGCCGAGCGCGCCGGCAAGATAGCGTTCATCGACGATTGCGGATCGATTACATTTGGCGCACTCGGCGAACGCGTTGGCCGGTTCGCCGGCTACCTTGATTCTATTTCGCTCCCACCTGAAACCCGCATCATGTTGTGTCTCGTCGATGGCATCGACTTCGTCACTGCATGTCTCGGAGCGATCAAGGCCGGCTTAGTGCCTGTCATGGTCAATCCCCTGCTGCCGCCGACAGACCTGGATTACCTGCTCCGCGACAGTCGCGCGCGCCTTCTCGTGACCTGTGACGCCACATGGCCTTCCTTCGAAGGCATTGTGGCGGAGCAGCCCTATCTCGAGCACATTCTCATGGCCGGGCGTGCCCCCGCCCCGGCGGGCGTTCACAAGCTTGATGAGGCAATCTCTGCCGCGCCGTGTCGAAAGGCAGTCGCCCTCACGCGATTAGATGAACCCTGCCTATGGCAATATTCTTCCGGATCGACTGGTCGACCGAAGGGCACTATTCATACGCATGCCAATGTCCGTAA
The DNA here is from genome assembly GCF_004208535.1 of Sphingomonas populi. Classification (GTDB taxonomy): domain Bacteria; phylum Pseudomonadota; class Alphaproteobacteria; order Sphingomonadales; family Sphingomonadaceae; genus Sphingomonas; species Sphingomonas populi. The sequence goes on along the minus strand of NZ_SGIS01000025.1, from coordinate 56,578 downwards.
TCTGATGAGCCTGTATCCGCAGGAAGTCCTGGCATTGAATACTGACGATGTAACCTTCTCTGCCGCCAAACTCTTCTTCGGCTATGGCTTCGGGAATGGTCTCCTGTTCCCGCTTTCCGTTGGAGCAACGGCAATTTTGATGGCCGAACGTCCCACTGCAGCCGCCGTTTGGAAGCGGCTTGTCGAACATCCGGCAACGGTTTTCTACGGTGTCCCTACGCTTTACAACTCCATGCTATCCGATGGCTATAAGCCGACCCGAGAGAGCCTCGCGCTGCGGATATGCACGTCCGCAGGTGAAGCTCTCCCGGCGGACATCGGACGACGCTGGAAAACCGAGACTGGCGTGGAAATACTCGACGGCATTGGCTCGACCGAGATGTTCCACATCTTCCTTTCCAACCGGATCGGCGACATCGCACCGGGTACGACCGGCAAGCCGTTGCGTGGGTACACGCTGCGGCTGATCGACCAAAATGGTCAAGAGGTCGCCGAAGGGGACGTTGGAGAACTCCACATCAAAGGCCCGACGAGCGCCATCGGCTATTGGTGTAAACGCGAACAGTCTCAAGCGACGTTCGTAGGCGAATGGACACGCAGTGGAGATACCTTCTTCCGAGATGCAGACGGCCGCTACCATTATTGCGGTCGCTCCGACGACATGTTGAAGGTCAGCGGAATCTACGTTGCACCATTCGAAGTCGAGAGCGCTCTCTGCGAGCATCCCGCGGTTCTGGAAGCGGCAGTCGTCGCGTGGAGTGACGACGCGGATCTGATCAAACCCAAGGCGTTCGTTGTCCTTCGTGACCCCGCCAGTGCCTGCGAAGAGCTCACGCGGGAGCTCCAGCGACACGTGAAAGGCGTCCTCGCTCCGTACAAATATCCCCGGTGGATCGACTTCATTGATGCGCTTCCAAAGACGGCTACCGGCAAAGTAGAGCGCTACAAGCTTCGCAGGCCCGTCACCTCCTCATAGAAAAACACCTTTCGTGCCATAGGCGATAGCCGTGGCCACGTCGGACTTCGGCGCCCCGCCGCGATGAGGGCAGGCGAACATAAGCTGAGGGGCGAATCTGTCGCAACGGCTCTACGCCGATATGTTACAGGCTTAAAATATATTGCGTTTGCTTCCAACGTGGCGCAAAAGGCTAGCCGAGTAACAGAGTGGCCTCGCGGAAATCGGTTTTGAGCCAATCGCCAAGCCGCTCCCGATCAGCACGCGACAAGCGTGCAAAAAGAAAGGTGCCGGACGCGCATGTTGAATCTTCCCGCCTTCCGGGCCGCAGCGGTCCAGTCTTCATCCGTATTCCTCGACCCTGCTGCGACCGTCGACAAGGCGGTGTCACTCATCCACGAGGCTGCCCGCAACGGCGCGGCCCTGGTCGCTTTCCCAGAAGTGTTCGTTGCAGGCTATCCCTACTGGAGCTGGATTACCGATCCTGTATCCGGCAGCCCCTGGTTCGATCGTCTCCTCAGGGCCTCGATCCTCGTACCAGGCCCCGAAATTGATGCGCTTTGTAGCGCCGCTCGCGCGGCTGGCGTTCATGTCGTGATTGGCGTCAACGAACGTAGCCCGGTCTCGCTGGGCACGATCTTCAATACCATGGTCTTCATCGGGCCCGACGGCACCGTGCTTGGCAAGCACCGCAAGCTCGTACCGACGTGGGCCGAGAAGCTCACCTGGGCTCCGGGCGATGGCTCCAGCCTTCGCATCTATGACACGGCAATCGGCCCGCTCGGCGGCCTTGCCTGTGGCGAGAACACCAATACGCTCGCTCGTTTCGCCCTTATGGCCCAGGGCGAGCTCGTTCACGTCGCAAGCTACATATCCCTCCCTGTCGCACCAGCCGACTACGACATGGCGGAAGCCATCAAAGTCCGGGCAATGGCGCACTCTTTCGAGGGCAAGCTCTTTACCGTGGTCTCATGCTCGACCGTCTCGGAGGAGATCATAAGCGCTATGGAGACCCTGGTTCCGGATGTGCGCCCACGGCTGCAGCGCCGAAACAGCGCTTTTTCCGGAATTATCGGTCCCGACGGCCGCGTTGTGGGCGAACCGTTGATCGACGACGAAGGCATCGTTTACGCCGATATCGACCTTGGCAAATGCATCCAGCCCAAGCAGATGCACGACATTGTCGGGCACTATAATCGGTTCGATGTCTTCGACCTGCGCGTTAATCGGAAACCGCTTGGGCCAGTCTCCTTCACGGGCGACAAACCTTTCGAGGCAGATGCACATTCGACGCCCGACGAGCCGGGTGGTGAACGCCTTACCCAGCCCTGAGCCGGCTTCCACGTCTAGCGAACGCATTCAACATTCTTGAGAGAAGATCATGACCACCAGATCCTTTCGCATCGGGCAAATCGTGCCCTCTTCGAACACCACGATGGAAACGGAGATCCCGGCGATGCTGCGCGCGCGCGAGGCGGAACTCTCCGAACGCTTCACGTTCCACTCTAGCCGAATGCGTATGAAAAAGGTCGTCAAGGAAGAGCTTGAGGCGATGGATCGCGATAGCGATCGATGCGCACTCGAGCTTTCCGATGCCCGCGTCGATGTACTCGGTTATGCGTGTCTGGTCGCGATCATGAGCATGGGTCACGGCTATCACCGTGTCTCGGAAAAGCGGCTGCACGGTCGAACCGTCGAGAACGGCGCCCCCGCGCCTGTGGTCACGAGCGCGGGCGCGCTTGTTGATGGTCTCAAGATTCTCGGTGCAAAAACCATATCCGTGATCTGTCCGTACATGAAGCCGCTAACCCAACTCGTCGTTGACTATATCGAGAGCGAGGGCATCCAGGTTCGCGACTTCGTTGCACTGGAGATTCCGGACAATCTGGAGGTCGGCCTCCACGATCCCGCCCGTTTGCTCGACATCTACCAGCGTGTCGATCGCACCGGCATCGATGCCTTCGTGGCTTCGGCCTGCGTGCAGATGCCTTCGCTTCCCGTCATCGATGCACTTGAGCAGCACATCGGTGTTCCGGTCGTGTCGGCGGCGGTTTGCACGACCCATCAGATGCTGGATCGGCTCGGCCTGGAACGTCGTGCGCCCGGAGCAGGCATGCTGCTAAGCGGCCGCTTCTAGACGCCGGTATTCCAAGCGCCGGGAGAGCACCGATGAAATTCGACATGGGTGTGCTGGATCGTGCCAGTCGCTATCGGATCCTGGGGTCCTGCATCACGCCCCGGCCGATTGCTTGGATCACGTCGATGTCGACGGACGGGCATCTCAACGTCGCGCCCTTCAGTTTCTTTAATCTCCTCGGCGACGATCCTCCAGTCGTCGCCGTAGGGATGGTGGCGCATTCCGAAGATCGCCTGAAGGACACCCCTGCGAATATCCGCGCTACCGGTGAGTTCGTGATCCACTTGGTCGATGAGGGTCATGCAGCCGCAATGAACCTGACATCGGCCGACGCTCCGCCCTCGTTCAACGAGGCGCATTTGGCGCAGCTGGAACTCGGCGAAAGCGATCGGGTCAGCCCTCCTCGTATAGTGACGGCCCCGGCCGCGTTCGAATGCCGTGTTCTGCACTTCATCGAAACCGGCGCGCACCAAATCGCTATATTGGCCGAGGTCGTCTTCGCCCATGTCCGAGACGAGTACATAGCCGGAGAGCGGCCGATCCGCATCGACGTACCCGCGATGAACCTTATCGCGCGTCTTCATGGGGCAGGCTGGTACAGTCGGCAGACGGATACGTTCGAGCTCCTCCGCCCCAAATGGAGCGATGTAGAACCCGAAGCGGACACCAAATAGCGCCGGGCATTCTCACGCGACCTATTCGCTAGCTTTGGGATCGCGATCGACGGCGCTCGTCCGGACGCGGCGGCGAAGAGTTGGCGAGAGGCGCCCGGTTCGCCTTGGGCTCCTGATTAGGACGGTCACCCGTCGCGCGACCGCAGAAACATGAAAGCCGCTCTGCGGTTAGGAGGGCACCATGATCCGATATTACGGAGCCTCGGCGTCCTCGGACGCCGCCCTCCAAGGTTGAGCGGCAAGCGGGAGCAGTGATGAGCAAGCAAGAACAAGACGTTGAGCGCGGAGCAAGCGAAGCCAGTTTGGACCTGCTCTTCAAGTCGGCCAGGAGCTACAACGGCTACCTCGATCATCCGATTGCAGATGGGTTGCTAGAGCAGGTATGGGAACTAGCCAGTCTCGGACCGACATCCGCCAACATGTCGCCAGCCCGCATTGTTTGGGTCCGCAGCGAAGAAGCTCGGGAGAAACTCGCCGGGCTTGCGTCGAGCACCAACGGCAAAAAGATCCGGCAGGCACCAGTTACCGCGATCATCGGCATGGATTATGATTTCGCCGATAAGCTGCTGTATCTCTTTCCTCACGTCGATGCGCGCTCATGGTTCACGGGCACTCCCGAGATCGTCGCGACCAATGCGATGCGCAATTCGACCTTGCAGGGGGCCTATCTGATCATGGCTGCCCGAGCGCTTGGGCTCGACACCGGGCCGATGTCCGGGTTCGACAATGATGCTGTCGATCAGGCGTTTTTTGCGGGCACGAACATTCGGTCTAACTTCATCATCACGCTTGGCTATGGCGATCCGTCGAGCATCTTTCCCCGGCTTCCCCGGCTTTCATTTGATGAGGCGACATGGTCAGCATGACGCACGCTCGACATACACCCTTCGCGATGCCCTCCCCGGCCCTCTCCTCGGCCGAAGAGATCATCAATGAGGCCCGTAACGGCCGCATGTTCATTCTCGTCGATGACGAGGATCGCGAAAATGAGGGCGATCTCATTGTCCCAGCACAGATGGCAACGCCCGATGCGATCAATTTCATGGCCACCTGCGGCCGTGGCCTAATCTGCCTCGCTCTTACGAAGGCGCGCGCCGACCAGCTAAACCTGGATCCCATGGCGACGAGCAATGGAACGCGCCACGAGACGGCATTTACCGTCTCGATCGAGGCGCGGCAAGGAGTCTCGACCGGCATCTCGGCAGGTGACCGCGCACGGACAATCGCCGTCGCGATCGACGCCGCGCATGGGCCCGAAGACGTTGTCTCACCCGGGCACATCTTTCCCCTCGTGGCGCGTCCGGGAGGCGTCCTCGTACGTGCCGGCCATACCGAAGCGGCGGTCGACGTCGCCCGGCTGGCCGGCCTGAACGCGTCCGGCGTCATTTGCGAGATCATGAACGAAGACGGCACCATGGCGCGCCTCGACGACCTGATCGCCTTCTCGCAACGCCACGCTCTGAAGCTTGGTACGATCCGCGATCTGATCGCCTACCGGCGCCGGCACGACCGTACCGTCGTCAAGGCCGCAGAGACCGAATTCCTCAGCCACTTCGGCGGCCAGTGGAGGATGATGAGCTTCCGCAACGACGCCGTCGGCAGCCAGACGATCGCGCTGGTCAAAGGTGATATCAAACCCGACCGCCCGACACTCGTGCGCATGCATCAGCTCGACCTGTTCAGCGATACTCTGGGTGAGATCGGCGACCGAACCGGCCTTCTACAATCCGCGATGCAGACGATTGAACGAGAGGGCAACGGCGTCGTCGTCGTTATCAACCGCAGTTTTGGCGACCTCGGTGGCGCAATCGCAGAGCGTCAACGCCAGATCCGCGGCGAGACCTCCGATCCAGGCGAATTACGCGACTATGGCACCGGCGCGCAGGTTCTGACCGAGCTTGGCATTCACGACATAATTCTTCTTTCGACCACACCGCACAGCCCGGTAGCTCTCGCAGGCTATGGCTTGACGATCGTCGAAGAGCGCCCACTGAAAGGCTTCGTGCCGCACCTCGTCACGGGAAGGCACCCCTAGGATGGCACTCGATCAGGATTTCAAACTGGCGATGCGCCGCCTTGCAGCGACGGTCAACATCATCACCATTCGGGACGGCGACCGGCCGATGGGGATGGCCGCGACTGCGGTATCGTCGCTCGCGGCTGATCCGCCAAGCCTGCTAGTCTGTGTCAATCAGACAGCGTCGATGCACAATCTTCTCATCGAGGCCGAAGCCTTCTGCATCAACATCCTTCATCAGGACCAGCACGACGTCGCAACCGTGTTTTCCGACACGAAAATGCGCGATGCCCGCTTCGCGACCGGCCAATGGGAACACCGCGAGGATGCTCCGCCTTACCTGCTCGATGCCCAAGCCGTGCTGCTGTGTGAGCGTCGCCAGCTGATCACATTCGCCACGCACACGATCTGTATTGGCGCTGTCCGCGAAATCCGTCTGAGGGACGATATTGACCCCCTTCTCTACGTTGACGGCCGCTTCGCGCGCGCCGGCTAATTTCAAGCCGATAGTCTCCATTCAAGCAGAGGTGATCATGACCCAAGACAGCGACAAGCGATCCGTCGACATCCTCATAACCGCCGGGTGCATCGTTACCGTCGACGCCGAGCGCCGCATCATCCGTGACGGCGCGATCGCGATCGATGGCTCCGACATCGTCGCCGTCGGTCCACGCGCGGAGATCACCGCCAAGTTTTCCGGCAAGAGGCATATCGACGCGCCGGCCGGTCTCGTCACTCCCGGATTGATCGACAGCCACAACCACCCCGTCGATTATCTCATCAAAGGGCTCGTCGACGACACGCCGCAACTCATTCGCCTGCGCGATCGCGTCATCCCCTACGAGGATGGGATCACGGACGAGGAAGCATATGCGTCCGCCTGCGCAACCTATGTCGAGATGCTTCGGCTGGGAACGACCTGCTTCGTGGACGGTGCGAGCCCGCAGCCCAACGCCGTGGCTCGCGCGGCCGAGGAGTTCGGAATTCGCGGCATCGTCACCTACCGGGTGATGGATGTCGCAGGGCCGTTTGGCGGGCACGTCGACGATACCCAGACGGCGATCGAGCGCGCCGACGAAGTCGTCGATCGCTGGCACGGCGCCGCTGACGGGCGCCTGCGCGCATGCTACGACATCGACATCCTCCCGGCGGTCAGCGACGAGCTTGCGACGATGGTGCTCGACCACGCCAAGGCGCGAGGGGTCGGCATAGTTTCGCACTTCATTGGACGGCAGCCACCCGCCGGCGAGCCCGAAATGACAACCAATCCCGATATCCAACGGCTGAAGCGCCTGGGCCTGCTCGGCCCGCACATGATGCTCGCACACATTGGTTGGATTCCTCAGGCCGACGTGGAGTTGCTCGCGGAGACCGGCACGAACATTGCCCATTGTCCGGGTTCGAGCCTCGTCGGCGGCAACGGCTGGGTCGCACACGGCGTGATTCCAGACCTCGTCGCTGCCGGCGCGAAAGTGGTTCTCGGCACAGACGCCATCGCGATCGCGCGTACCCAAGATATGGCGCGAATGATGCAGTTTGCGGCCTGCACCCATAAGGACGTTCGTCGCGATCCCACGATCATGAACCCGCACCACGTTTTCGAGATGGCGACCATCAAGGGCGCTGAGGCTGTCGGTTGGGACGATCGGATCGGCTCACTGGAGGTCGGAAAGGCGGCCGATTTGGCGATCTTCGATACCAGCGGGCCGCATTGGTGGCCCGAGCCCTTCGCGAACCCGGTTGCCGATTTCGTCTATGGCGGTTCAGCTCGCGACGCGCAGACGGTGATCGTCGATGGGCGCATCCTGATGGACGATGGAATCCTCATCGACGTCGATCTCGATGCGATCGGAAAGTTGGTCCTGCAGGCCAAGAAAAGCAGCTTCGAACGTCACGGGTTCGAACTGGCCGGGGGGTGGCCGAAATGAGGTTGGCGTCCGTGTTTTAAAGGAGGACGGGCCGCGCCGGTGCCAACGGGTGCGGCCCATCGCTGAAGACCGTGTAGTCAGCCGAATCGAAGAAAAAGCGCGACACAGGCTTCATTCCAAGCGACTCATGCGCGTTGCGAGATGCCGTATTGTCTTCGCGAATGAACAGCACGGCCTCAAGACCGCTGAAGCGTAGGCGCAGCGCGTCGTACAGCAATCGCAGCAGCCCCCGACCTCGCTCGGACGCGTCAATGCAGACAGGTCCGTAAACATAACGGTCGCGCCCTCCCGGGTATGCCGCCAGCATGGCGGTGATGATCGGGGGATGCGGGCTGGTAAGCGATAGGCCGAAGAGGACGCCGACGACCTTCCCGCCGCGAACCGCGACGACAGCCTGGGCGCCTTCGCCAAAGCTCATCGCCTCCACCTTTTCTTGCGGATATTCTCCGAACAAGGCGCCCCCCCGGGACGCCGCGTTGGATTGCAGAAGGGCCGCGACCTGATCCGCATCACCGCGATCGATCGGACGAATGCAAATACCGGAGGGGGTATTCGTGCCGTTCGTAGCGTTGTCACCGGTCATCTGTCGAACATCCTTACTGCACGCCCGGCCCCAGAAAATTCCCCGGTGCGGCAGCCGTCCCACCGGATCCGCCACAGTGACATCGACGCCATTGCGAGCGATTTGCAGGGAGACGATCCCGCCTGATCGTCACGGCCCGCGCGGGAATCGGGAGGAGCCGCGGCTTATATGTCTATCGCGATGTCCACGTCCGACGCGGGAAGCTGTGGTGCCAACTGCAGTTCGGTGAATTTGATGTGGACCGGTTGGCCACTGGCCTGCTCCTTGAGCAACCGGTCGAGCACCCGCATGGCGTGCTGGGCCCCGGCATCGGCCTTTGTCGAAAAGCGCGATGTCGGTCGGCCGGGATCAGCCGAAATGGCCGCCTGCTGCGCCTCGAAGATCACGACATCCTCTTCGAAGGTCGCCTTGATCTGACTGACGACAAAGTCGGTAACAGCCTCGTCGCCCGGGTCATGTGCCTGGGCGTGCCCCCAGAAGTAATGCGTCGTCGTGGCGGTCTCGGGCGTGACTGCGTTGAGGTTGCGCCAGTCCAGGCGGCGGAGGATCTGATCGCCCTGCCGCTGCACCGCGCCCGTGTAGAGACGGCAAAAGGACGGCGGTGCATAGTGCACGATCATCCAGCGATCGACAGGGCCATCGAAAGCGACCGAAGCGCGGTAGCTCGGAGGCGGCTGGACGTCCCGCATGATGTGCGTGACCTTCACCTCGCGATCGCCTCGCTCGAAAGTGACGCCTGCCTGCTTTACGACAGCGGCGTTGCCTATGGTTCGTCCGTGAACGAAGGTCAGGTGTGTGAGATCAAGCAGGTTCTCGACGATCAGGCGGTAATTCGCCTTTACGTGAACATAGTTGGTGCGCGCGCCCCAGCCCGGCGCATCGAGCCAATGATAATCGGGGATCTCATTGTCGTCGGCGAGAGCCGGATCCCCCATCCAGATCCAGATGCAGCCATGGCGCGAACGGACCGGATAGGCACGCACAACGGCGTTTGCGGGAATGTGCTCCTGTCCGGGTATCTCCGTGCAGCGACCCGTGTCGTCGAACACCATGCCGTGATAGCCGCAGCGCAAGCTGCAGCCCTCGATCATGCCCATATGCAGCGGCAGGCTTTTGTGGCAGCAGCGATCTTCCAGCGCGATCACCTGTCCTGCCGAGCCGCGGAAAAACGCAATTGGCTCCCCACAGATCGTACGTGCAAAAATGGTATCCGTGGCTAGTTCTGCTTCGATTGCCGCGACATACCAACTGTCCATGATAAAAATAGACGCGTTCATCCTAATGCTCCTTGCATTTGCCGCGCAACTCCGGGTCTCAAAAAACTTACTGCGCCGTCCCGGGCGTCCCATCGCGACGCTGCTGTAACCGGCCGATCGACCCGATCGCCTTTGCCAAAACCCTTCAAAGTCCCGGAACCCGGCCGTCGACCGGCGCCATCCTTCGGATTAGAACTTGCAGCTGACACGGACGGCGCCACAGCGGACGAAAGCCGGTGTCGCCGTTTGGTCCGTCACTGGCATCCTGCGCGCGATGCACTGAGCGTAAAACCGGAAATCCGCGCGAGAACATAATAAACGCCACCCCTCCCCTTCGGGCCTGTCCGTCTCATTAACGGCCTTCGCGCGATCCCTTGCCGAGCCCGAATTGCTGGATCACCCTCAACAGATCGAAACGCCCAAACCATGGCGAGTAGTCGACACGAAGCTGCGGGTTCAGACGCGGCAAAGTCTTTCATATTCCTGCTACCCGAAGGTCATGGCGTACCGGCTCTCCCACCCCTTGGTTCTCCGGTCATTGTAGATTGCCGCAGAATTCCGAAAGCCGGGTTGCGATCGGCGCCGCATCATCTGCAACGTCCACCGGGGCCAAGGGAGAGAGCAATGTCGAGCGCCGTCCAGTTGTTTATTGAACTCGATCTTATCGAGGAGAAGGAAGCGGAGTTCGAAGCGGCGTTTCGCGAAGTCGTCGATCTCGCGGAGAAGAATCAGGTTCGCCTCAGTTACGACTTCTATCGCGATCCAAGCGCGCCGACCAAAATTTATGCGATCGAGAAGCATGAGGACGCGGATTCGCTCGCACGCCACTTCCAGGTGGCCATGCCGGCACTCCAGAAGGCGTGGGCTTGCGCGAGACCGGTGCGAACGCTGATCCTGGGTGATCTACCCGGCCATCTGAAGACGATGATGGAGCAGAATGGGTGTATCGTCGTCCCAACCTGGCTCGAATGATGACGTCGCAGCGATAGCGCTGGCAGGAGCAAATATCGATGATCCACACATCCGAGCCGCTGCAGATCTGGGCTACTTACGCGATCGCGGCCGTCTTTCTGGCCGGGACCCTCGTCAATCTGATCGGCCCTGCCGGAATCCGACGCGAATATGCGCATTGGGGCTATCCGGAGTCGTTCCGGTTCGTCACCGCTGCGCTTGAAGCTGCGGCTTTGGTATTGATCCTCATCCCTGCGACACGCGTCGTTGGCCTCGCCCTTGGCGCGCTGATCATGCTGGCGGCAATCGGAACGTTGTTTCGAGCCCGGCAGTTTGCTCACGCCATCCCTGCGGGCGTTGTGCTTGTCGTCAATGTCCTTCTGATCTGGTGAGACCACTCACCGAACCCCTGTAAATGCCGCACCGAAGCGAAAGAACGCGCTGAAAAGTCAGATCATCGCCGCTTCGCCAGGCCCGATTACTACCAGCATCCCACAATGCCGCCGAACATACGTGCGGATCACAGCAATGGCCGACCAGGCCGATGATGGAGCAATGAGTATTATGAGCGAGATTCGCCCCCCCAAACCCAACCTCCTTCGCGACAGTGCGAACCGTATCAAGCTCGGGGTGTTCGCGACGAACGGCGGCGCGGCGTTCACCCATCACCCGGATCGGTTCGACGGCGATTGGGAAACTCAGGTTCGGATCGCCAAGCACGCCGACGAGCTTGGCATCGAGGGTTTCATCTCCGCGTCGCGCTGGAAGCCGTTCGGCGGCGATCAACATTATTCCGGCGACCTTATGGAGACCTATACGTGGGCTGCCGCCATTGCAGCATCGACCCAGCGCATCGCCGTGATGAGCACGGTCCACATGACCATTATTCATCCGGTCATCGCCGCCAAGATGGCGACCACCGTCGATATTGTGTCCAATGGCCGAGCCGGTATGAATCTCGTGTGCGGATGGTATCCCGCCGAAGTTGCGATGTTCGATGAGGAGATCAAGCCGCACGCCGACCGATATGCGCTCGCCGACGAATGGGTCGAGATCTTCGACCGCCTCTACGCGGAGACGAAGAGCTTCGATTATAACGGCGAGTATTATAAACTTCGCGGTGCGATCAACCAACCCCGCCCGGTGCAAAACCGTCCGCTGTTTATGAATGCTGGTGGATCGCCGCGCGGAACGGAGTTCGCCGCCAAGAACGCAGATATTGCGTTCATCCTTGCGCAGAGCACCGATCCCTTGAAGATCAAGGCGCAAGTCGACCAATATCGTCATCTTGCCCGCGAAAAATACGGTAAGGAGATCCAGATCGGGATCTCCACGTATGTGGTCCAGCGCGATACGCGCCAGGCAGCAGAGGCTTACGTACACGATTATGTCGTGACGCAAGGCGATGACGCCGCTGTCGCGGAGTTCATCGAGATCAACGTGGCCAATGCCAAGACGATGCCGGATGGCGTCATCCAGCAGATGAGCTTCGCTCTCAAGGCGGGCTACGGCGGTTTCCCGCTCGTCGGAACCGCCGAAGACATCGCGAATTCCATCAAAGCTCTCTCCGACGCGGGCATCGATACGATCCTTCTCACCTGGACCGACTACGAAGGGGGACTGCGAGCGTTCGGGAAGGACGTGCTTCCCCGTCTCGAGCAGATGGGCCTGCGCGAGCCGATCGCCGCAACAGCGTAACTGGATGGGCTGTCGCCCCACCGATGCGGTACTTGAAGAGGGGGCACCGATCCGTCGGGATCCGTGCCCCCTTTCGTCAATCTTGACCAAGCCAAAAGGATACTTTAGAGATAAACCATTATAGGTTGAATCTCGGCGGAGATTGGGACGACCGGTGAGCGGGTTCTGCTCGGTTGAAGCCTCGAATCTCTTGGTCGCGTGCAACAGCACGTACGCCGGAGCTTTCGGATGCTATCGCCGCCAGACCGGGCGGACGAGGAGCCAGACCGATGCTTGATTTTTTTCAGACCGAGGCTTTCGCCGAGCTGCCGATGACCTTTGCCTCGAAGCGAGCCGATCCGGTTCGCGGACTGGCGGACGCGCCATGGAGTGCGGCACACGCCTTAGGCTATATTTCCTATTATCCGAACCGGTTCGCTCAAGCGCATATCAAGCTCAACCACCATCTGATCGGTTTTGAGTTCGAACCGGGCATCGTCCGGGTTCAACTCGATACCGGGCCGACAATCGACCGGATCACGAAATCCCGCTCCTTCTACTTTGTCCCAGCGGGAACGAAGGTTGAAGTCCGCAAGGAACATATGTGCGAAAATCTGCTGATCACGCTGGATCCTCAGATCTGCGAGCGCATTATCCCGGGTCTCTCATTGCTACCGATGATCGAGAACCTCGAAGCCGATGCGATCTCGCGCCTTGCATTCGATTTTCGGCGCTCCCTGCTTATGGGACAGCTCGCTCCCGACGCCGTTCGCAATTTGGTGGATGCATTCCTCTCCACTCTGCGGGAAAGCATTGGGAAAGCCCCTCCGACGCAATCACCGATCGTGATTTCCTCTATGCGCATCAAACGCGCGCTCGATTACATCGACGAGAATTATGCCGCCAACGTCTCGGTCGAGGATATCGCGTCGGCCGCGGGCGGCATAAGTGCGTTTCACTTCGCGCACGTATTTCGGACCGCAATCGGTCGTGCGCCGTATCAATGCGTCGTGGGGCGGAAACTCCATCAGGCCAGGATACTGCTTTCGGAGACTTCAGAGGAAATCGCAAAGATCGCCTACGTGGCGGGCTTTGCGAGCCAGGCACACATGACCGAAACCTTCTCGCGGCGGGTCGGCATCACGCCACTCCAGTTCAGGCGCATGTCTCGAACTTACTTTGCGGCAGCATAGGGCGCGGGTGAGCCCGCCCGCCACCGACAGATCCGGCTGCCCGGCCCAGTAGGTCGGGAAGGAATAAGCGTATTTCGATCGATTGGAGCGCCGAGGATGCGCCGGCGGTCGCTTCATTCGCCGTCGACAAGCTGACGCGAAAGCGGACGCGCCGACCACTTGCTCGGGCGCTTCGATGGTGCCGCTCACCACATCAGTCAGGAATTCGGGCATTGCAGCGATATGCGGGAACCAGAGGTGGCTCGGTTTGTCTGCACAGGCTCGCGGCTCGGATAAGTGGATTGCCGCTGGTTGATCATGCCGGTGCGAGAAGCGGCTGTTGGAAGTATATCTGGTCAGGCGTTCGGCCGCCAAGCGCGGAATGCGGTCGGACGGCATTGTAGAACGCCAGATAGCGGCCGATGCCTGCACGGGCCTCAGGCACCGTACCGTAGGCGTTGAGGTACACCTCCTCGTATTTCACCGAGCGCCAGAGGCGCTCCACGAACACATTGTCGCGCCAGCAGCCTTTGCCGTCCATGCTGATGGCGATCTTTTCGCGGTGGAGGACGGCGGTGAACGCCGTGCTCGTGAACTGCGAGCCCTGGTCGCTGTTGAAGATGGCGGGCTTGCCATAGCGGGCCAGCGCTTCCTCCAGCGCCTCGATGCAGAACGCAGCATCGAGCGAGATCGACACGCGCCATGCCAGCACGCGCCGAGTGAACCAGTCGACGACAGCGACGAGATAGACGAAGCCCCGCGCCATCGGCACGTAGGTGATATCCGTCGCCCAGACCTGGTTCGGCCGGGTCACCGCCAGCTTGCGCAGCAGATACGGATAAACCTTGTGGCCTGGTGCCGGCTTCGACGTGTTCGGCCGGCGGTACAGTGCCTCCAGCCATATCCGCTTCATCAGCGTCGCGACATGCAGCCGGCCCACCGCCATGCCCTCCTGCCGGAGCAGGTCGCGCAGCATTCGGTTGCCGGCGAACGGGTAGAGCAGGTGCAGCTCGTCGATCCGCCGCATGATCTTCAGATCGGCCGAAGATACGGCCCGCGGCAGATAGTAGATGCTGCCGCGGCTGATGCCGAGCTGCCGCGCCTGGCCGGTCAGCGGCAGCGCATGACCGCGGTCGATCATCGCTTTGCGCTCGGCAACAGACCTGCCTTCCCGAGCGCACCGGCCAAAAAATCATTCGCCAGCGCCAGTTCGCCGATCTTGGCGTGCAGCACCGTCACGTCGACTGCCGGCTCTACCGCGGCCGGCTCCGACCCGAACACGTCAGCCGCTCCCTCCAGCAGCCGTGCCCGCCACTGGTTGATGAGGTTCGGGTGCACGTCATATTGCTGTGCCAGCTCGGCCAGCGTCTTCTCGCCCTTCACGGCAGCAAGTGCCACTTTCGCCTTGAACGCAGGGCTGTGGTTACGCCAGGGTCGCTTGCTCATCTTGCCTTCTCCTTGCGGCCAGCATGGCCGCTGTCAGATCGGCAATCCACTTATCCCCGCTGTTCAATTTCCCCGAGCCACCTCTACCCTCCGATCTTCACAGCCGAATCGCAGGCGGCACGTCGCCCAGTATCACGTTGCGAGTTGGTCCATCACGATCCTGAAGCGAACGATCTTCTCGCCGCTGGCGTCGAATTCAAAAAAATCGATCAGCCGGGTATCCATCCTCGGCGCCCCGCGGCGTTCCCAGATATAGTCGAAGTGTGCGACGACTTTGCCTGGGTCCCCTTCCGCTCGATAGAGATCGCGGATCCGGATCTCGGTGCGGATCGTGTCAGCGAACAGCCGCTCGTAAAAGTTTTTCACAGCGACCGTGCCATAGACCGGCGATACAACGACGCCATCGGCCGCGAAGCAGGCGAGAACGCGCGTCAAATCACCCGCCTCCATTGCCATCAAGTAGCGGCGCACGACGCTATAGGATGTCACATGGCCCTCATCGTTGCGGAGCGTAGGCGACGGCCTTTATCTCGATCAGAAGCAGCGGGTGCGGCAGCTGGTGCACGGCGACCGTCGTCCGTGCGGGACCGGTCTCGTCAAAATATTCGGCCCAGACTTCGTTATATCCTTTGAAGTCATTCATATTCACCAGAAAGGTGCTCGCCTCCACCAAATCGGACAGCGTGGCGCCCTGGCTCTCGAGAATGTCGCGAATATTTTCGATCACGGCACGGGTCTGCGCCCGAATGTCCAGCGATGTTACCCCGAGAGCATCGACGCTGGCACCAGCGAAGCTGTTATCGGGAAGCCGTGAGCTCGTGCCGGACACGAAGAGCATGTCACCGCCACGTCGGATATGCGGAAAGCGGCCGCGCGGCTTGGCCTTGCCGGCGACGACACCAGTCGGGCCGCCGGTCACCGGTTGCCACCCGAATTTGCCACGGCGAATTCCACCCGGCCGATCGCCTGCGCCTCCAAACGAACATGCTGTCCGGGCGCGAGCGCTTCGGCCGCCGTCGCGCCACCGGCCATGACGATATCGCCGGCTTGCAGCGGCTCGCCAGCGGCCTCCGCCAGACGGGCTGCCGCAACGAGCGAACGGATCGGGTGGCCCATGATTGCGGCGGTCGATCCAATCTGCTTCGCGACACCGTTGATATCGAGGATCATGCCGAGATTGGAGAAGTCGATCGAGGGACTTGACCACGATCCGACGACGAACGCGGAGGACGAACTGTTGTCAGCCACAACGTCGGTGAGCGAGAATTTGAAATTCTCGTACCGACTGTCGATAATCTCAAGTGCTGGCGCAATTCCGTCGACCGCAGCGAGGGCTGCGACTGCCGTGACCTTGCCGGGCAACGGCGCCTTGAGAAGAAAAGCGATTTCAGGCTCGACACGCGGATGCACGAACCGACTGAAATCGATCGTCCCGCCGTCATCGACGAGCATCTCGTCGGTCAGGCGACCCCAGATCATCTCGTTGATGCCCATCTGCACCATCTTGGCGCGACTCGTGAAGCCCATCTTGATGCCGATGCGGCGCTCACCCCGCTCATACCGCCGGGCGATCGAAGCCTTCTGGATTTCATAAGCGCGTGCCAGCTCGAAGGGTTCACTGAGTTGCGGGACCGCAGTCGCATTCAGCTGAGCAGTGTCCAGCCGCTCGGCCAGGAGATCGACTTGGTTCATGCTTTTTCCTTCTGCTTCACCATGTCGAGCGCCACGTCGACGATCATATCTTCCTGTCCGCCGACCATCTTGCGACGGCCAAGTTCGATCAGGATCGCGCGCGTATCGAGACCATGGTCGGCCGCTGCTTTTTCCGCGTGGCGCAGGAAGCTTGAATAGACGCCAGCATAGCCGAGGCTGAGCGTCTCACGATCCACCCGCACCGGCCTGTCCTGCAGCGGCCGGACAAGATCCTCGGCCGCGTCCATCAGCGCGAACAAGTCGCAGCCGTGGTTCCAGCCATATACGTCAGCCGCCGCGATGAAGACTTCGAGCGGCGCGTTACCGGCGCCAGCTCCCATACCAGCAAGGCTGGCATCGACCCGGATTGCTCCATTCTGGACCGCGATGAGGCTGTTGGCGATCCCGAGCGCGAGGTTATGATGGGCGTGAACGCCGCGCTGGGTCTCAGGCTTGAGCACCCGGTCATAAGCCTGCAGCCGTGCCGCATATCCGTCCATGGTCAAGGCGCCGCCGCTGTCGGTGACATAGACGCAGTGCGCACCATAGCTTTCCATCAGCTGCGCCTGGTTCGCGAGCGGCTCAGGTTCCGACATGTGGCTCATCATAAGAAAGCCTGAGACGTCCATGCCGAGGCCGCGGGCATATTCGATATGTTGTTTGGAGACGTCGGCTTCGGTACAGTGGGTCGCAATACGAACCGAGCGTACACCGAGGTCACAAGCGCGCTTCAAGTCGTGAATAGTGCCGATCCCCGGAAGCAACAGCGTCGTCAGAACGCTATGCTCGAGAACCTCGGCGACTGCGCCGATCCAGTCCCAATCGGTATGTGCGCCGAAGCCATAATTGAACGAGGATCCCGACAGGCCATCGCCATGCGAGACCTCGATCGCATCGACCTTCGCGGTGTCGAGTGCCTTCGCGATCGCTTTTACATGATCCAGCCCATATTGGTGCCGGATCGCGTGCATGCCGTCGCGCAGCGTCACGTCCTGGATGTAGAGCTTCTGGCTTTTGGGATCGAAAGTCATGCGGCGATCCCTTCGCGGTTGCGCAGCACGATCTTCTCTGCGGTGCGCAGCGCTGCCGAGGTCATGATGTCGAGGTTGCCGGCATACGCGGGAAGATAGTGCGCCGCGCCCTCCACCTCGAGGAAGATGGTGACCTTGAGGCCGATGAACTCGGTTTGCCCGGTGTCGGCCATTTCGGGAATGCGCAGAGGGCGGTTCGAGCCGATATGCTCGAACTGCACCGCCTGCTTGAGGCGATAGCCCGGGACATAGGTCTTGACCTCGGCGACCATCGCCTCGACCGACGCGGTGATTTGCGCCTGATCGGCATCCTCACAGAGGCAATAGACGGTATCGCGCATGATAAGCGGCGGCTCTGCCGGATTGAGGACGATGATCGCCTTGCCGCGTTCTGCCCCGCCGACCTCGACGATCGCCTGGCTTGTCGTCTCGGTGAACTCGTCGATATTGGCGCGGGTGCCTGGTCCTGCGCTCTTCGATGCAATGGAGGCGACGATCTCGGCGTAGCGAACCTTCGCCACACGGCCGACTGCAGCCACCATCGGAATGGTCGCCTGTCCGCCGCAAGTCACCATGTTGACATTGCGCGCATCGAGGTGCGCATCACCGTTGACCGGCGGGATCGTGTAAGGACCGATTGCAGCCGGCGTGAGATCGATCACCCGCTTGCCCGCAGCCAACAGCAGCTCCGAGTGTCGCTTATGTGCACCCGCTGACGTGGCGTCGAAGACAATCTCGATGTCCTCAAACTCAGGCATCGCCATCAGCCCCTCGATCCCGCCCGCGGTTATCGGCACGCCAAGACGGCGCGCACGCTGGAGGCCGTCCGAGTTTGGATCGATCCCCACGAACACGCCCATTTCCAGCACCTCGGAAAGGCGCATCACCTTGATCATCAGGTCGGTGCCGATGTTGCCCGAGCCTATGATTGCTACCTTGGTCTTCATGACGCCTTCCCGAAACTTACGCGGACGCTGCCCAGACCGCTGATCCTCGCCTCGACGCTGTCGCCGGGTGACACCGCCATCATCGGCCCGAGCGCGCCCGAAAGGATCACGTCCCCCTTTTGCAACGGACGGCCAACCTCGGCCATTTTCGCCGCCAGCCAGCCGAGGGCATGAAGCGGATTGCCGAGACAGGCCGCGCCGGCACCGAACGAAGTGGGTTCCCCGTTCTTCTCGAGGACCATGCCGCAGAGACGCAGATCCAGGTCGGCAAGCGACACGGGTTTGGTCCCCAGCACGAACAACGCCGACGACGCATTGTCCGCGACGGTATCGACGATGCGGATGTTCCACTCGGCTATACGACTATCCACGATCTCGATCGCGGGCAGCGCGTAGGCGACACAGTCGATCAACTCTGCGCTGGTCAGGCGAGCCACGTCTGGCGTGCGGGCCATCACGAACGCCACCTCTGCTTCGACCTTCGGCTGAAGCAGACGGCCAGGGGCAACCGTCTCGCCATCCGCCACGGCCATGTCAGCGAAGATATGACCGAAATCGGGCTGATCGACGCCTAACTGGGACTGCACGGTTTTCGCAGTGAGCCCTATTTTGGCGCCGACGAGGGTGCGGCCTTCTTTCTCCCAATGCGCCGTGTTGGCCGCCTGAATGGCATATGCGTCCTCGATCGACGCCTCGGGCAATGCCTCCCGGATCGGCGTCATGGGGCGGCCACTGGTGTAGCAGTCGCGCAGCTTGGCTGCGATGCTGTCGAATGAGGACTGGTTCATCTGTGTCTGCTCCCCGTGGAGGCGAGCCCGCATGGGGCTAGGCGCTTCGTCGTCATTCCGCTGCGTACGCGCGAGCGCCCGTGATCTCGGCTTCTTCGATCCCGAGAAAGGCGAGCGCATTGCTGCCCTGAATCGCAGCGCGCTCTTCATCCGAAAGCACGCTGGTCGTGCCGACGAGATGCCCCAGGCGTTGTTCACCAAGCGGGAACGGGTAATCGGTACCGAGTACGACCCTTTCCTTGCCCATCACGTCGACGAGCAAGCGGAGCGCCTTGTCGTCGAACACTGCGGAATCGCAATAGAAGCGGTCCACGTAATGCGATGGCGGATGCGGCGAGTCCTTCCGGACGATATCGCGATGATGCCAGGCGTTATCCGCTCGTCCGAGGAGATAGGCGAAGCTGCCGCCACCATGCGCAAAGCAGATGCGAAGCGACTTGGGCAGCCTCTCAAAGGCACCGGAGAGGATCAGTGACAGGATCGACAATTGGGTTTCGGCAGCCATCGCGACCAGCCATCCGAGCATGTAGCGGGGCATGCGCTCCGGCGCCATCATGTCCCAGGGGTGGACGAACACCGCAGCACCTTCATCAGCGCAGTGGTGGAGGAACGTCAGGAAGGCAGGATCATCAAGCTCGCGTTCGCCGAGATGGTTGCCGATCTGAACGCCCAGATGCCCGTTGCGCATCGCTCGGGAGACCGCCGCGCATGCCAGGTCAGTCTCTTGCAATGGCACTTGCGCCAATGCCTTGAGCCGGCCGTGCGAACGGGCAACCAGATCGAGCGCGGCGTCGTTGAAGATATCCGCGCAGTACAGCGCCTGATCGGCAGGTCGGTCGTAACCGAACAGCACCGGCGTGGCGCAAATGACCTGCAAATCGACGCCATCCCGATCGAGATCCTCGATCCGCTTGTCTGGATCCCAGCAGGCAGACGTAATTGGCCGGAACACCTTGTCGCCGAGCATCACCGTCGCGCGCTCGCCATCGATGTGCTTCATCCAAGGCCAGTTCGGTGTGCCGAATTTCTCGGCGAGGTCGGGCCACTGCTTGGGGAAGAAGTGGCTGTGGATGTCGATAATCACAGCGACGCCCACCCCGCCGGCGGTTCCTTACCCGGGTGAACCGAGCCGCAATTCTTGCAGGTCCGTCGTTCGGCATCGCTGTAGAACGCCTCGAACAAAGGCGGCAGGTCCTTCACGATGTCATTGAGCTGGATTTCCACGCGATCGACCTTGTGGCCGCAATCGAAGCAGAACCACTCAAATCCGTCGACCATGCCGGGCAGCCGACGCCCCTCGATAACCAGGCCCCAGGAATTCGGATCAGGCCGCTGGGGTGAATGCGGCACGTGCGGGGGAAGCAGGAACACCTCGCCCTCCCGAATTGGAATGTCCTTGATCTGGCCGTCGGCATGGACTTTCAGAAGCATGTCGCCCTTCATTTGATAGAAGAACTCTTCAGCCGGATCGTCATGGAAGTCGACGCGCTCATTGCCTCCGCCGAGCATCTGAAGGATCATGCCATCTTCATTTTCAAACAGCTTCCGGTTCGTCACCGGAGGCTTCATGAACGGGCGGTTCGTTTCAAGCCATTCGGCGAGATTGAACGGCGCTGGCGAATCCATGTCCATAATCCTTCTTGTCCATTTTGATGATTGCGTTCCGTCGCGCGGTTTAGATTTTCACGCAGATCGTCATCGGCTGGCAGTAAAAATCGAGAGAATGCCGGCCGCCTTCGCGGCCAAGGCCCGACAGCCGGACACCGCCGAACGGCGTCCGAAGATCGCGCTGAAACCACGTATTGACCCAAGTGATGCCGACTCTCATCCGGCGCGACACGCGGTGTGCACGTGACACATCGCGCGTCCAGACCGCGGCGGCCAAGCCATAGACGGTATCATTCGCGAGCCCGATTGCTTCCTCTTCCGTGTCGAAGGGCGCGATGTGCGTGATAGGTCCGAAGACCTCCTCTTGCAGGCAGCGTGCCGTCTGCGGCAGGCCCGTAATCACGGTCGGCTCGACCCACGAGCCGCCGTCGCGATCGTCGCCGAACTGCGGCGTTCCCCCGCCAACAACGACCGTCGCCCCCTCTTCAAGCGCCAGCCGGTAATAGCCAAGCACCTTTTCGCGATGCTCGTGCGAGATCAACGGCCCGAGCCCGGTTACGGCGTCGCTGCCCCCATAGACCATGCGCTCCGCGCGCGCTTTCATGCCGGCGACGAACTGCTCGAAAATGGGCCGCTCGACATAGACGCGCTCGGTGCAGAGGCAAACCTGACCGCAGTTGAGGAACGTGGATCGGGCAACCCCGTCCAAGGCCTTCTCAAGGTCGGCGTCGGCGAAAACGAGCGCTGCGTTCTTGCCGCCAAGTTCGAACGACACCGGCCGCACGCCTTCCGCCGCCGCGCGCATGATCGCCTGCCCCGTGCCCGTTTCGCCGGTGAAAGTGATCGCATCGATGCCGGGGTGGCGTGTCAAAAACTCGCCGGCCGCGCCCGCGCCATGGCCGTGGATCAGGTTGAACCCGCCCGCCGGCATGCCTGCCTCGGCGATGACCTCGCACAGCAAGGTCGCGCTCGACGGCGTCTCTTCCGAAGGTTTCACGACAACGGCATTGCCCAACGCAAGCGCCGGCGCAATCTTCCAGGTGAGCAGAAGAAACGGCAGGTTCCAGGGCGAGATGATCGCGACGACGCCGTGCGGTCGCGAGATCGTATAACTGAGCGCGCCTTCACCGTCCGGCGTCTCGGTTTCATAGACTTCGCCACTGGCGTCGGCGACCAGATCGGCGAAAAGCCTGAAGTTTGCGACGCCCCTCCGAATATCGAGAATCCGCGCCTGCTCCACGGGGCGGCCTGTGTCGCCCACCTCAGCCGCGACGAATTCTTCGAACCTGTTCTCGATACCGTCCGCGATGCGGTGAAGTAGCGCTTTGCGTTGCGAGGCAGAGAATCTGCCCCACTCGCCCGCCGCGGCGCGTCGGGCAGCCGCTACTGCGTCGTCGATGAGCGCCTTGTCCGCCTCGACAACATGCGCGACGCAGTGTCCATCCACCGGGCTGGTCTTGACGAACGTCGCACCACTCTCGCGCCACTGACCGCCCACCCAGCATCGACGCAGCGGCGTGTCGGATCCAGAATTGTCATCGGTCGGGCGGGCACTCGAAGAGGTCTTATCCATAGTAAAGGAAGGTAGCCGCGCAGTTTATATAGCAGAAGCCGCGTTTTTGCTATGTAGGTATTCCGTAAGCCGATATCAGGGTAGAATGACTCCACACCTCTCGCTCCGCCAACTCCAGCTCGCGGTGGCAATTGCGGAGCGCGGAAGCGTCCTCAAGGCCGCTGAGGCGATCAACGTCGCGCAGCCGACGGCGAGCAAGCTTCTGCGCGACATGGAGGCGGAGGTTCGTCAACCGCTGTTCCTGCGGTCGAACCGGGGCATGATTGCGACAGAGGCCGGTCGCGAACTCATCCGCCACGGAAAGGTCGTTCTGTCGCAACTCGACTATGCAGCGCAGGCGCTCAATGATCTCGCGACTGGCACCGGGGGCCGTGTCGCGATCGGAACGCTGCTGACGGCCTCGGCGTCGGTCCTTCCCAAAGCGCTTGCGCAGGTCCGACGCGAACGACGCAATGTCATTCTCAAGGTCGTTGAGGGAACGTTCGACCATCTGAGCGCGCTGCTTCGGTCAGGCGATCTCGATCTCGTCGTTGGGCGCTTGTCCCGCTCGACCGATCTCGCCGACATGGCAGAGGAACTGCTCTTCTCCGATACGGCTTGTATCGTCGCGCGCCAGGAGCACCCGCTTTTCTCCGGCCAGCCCGTGCAGCTTGACAGGCTCGTGTCGGAAGACTGGATCCTGCCCCCCTATGAGACCAACCTGCGCTATGATTTCGAGCTGCTGTTTCGCCAACGCGGATTGCAGCCTCCGGTGCCCAAGATCGAATCGGTTTCCTTCCTCACCAACCGCTGGCTTCAGCTGAACACCGACATGCTCAGCGTCTGGCCCCGGTCGGTCATTGACTCGGATAGCTCGGGTTTGGCACCATTGGCCACCGAGCCCACGCTCGAAACCGGCCAGGTAGGCGTTTACACGCGACGCAACGCGTTACTGAGTCCTGCTGCAGAAGCGATGATCGAGGCGCTACGCACCGCATCGTGCGAAGACGGCTAGCGAAGCAGACGGCGACACCTGCGGAGAATGCAATCGGCGAATTGCGGCGCGACCCGTGCGTTATGCTCCCGTTCTGCGGCTACGATATCATAGACTCTGCAACCACTGGATAAAGGTCGCCGCCGCCGCGACCTTCGACGCGAGGGCCCTGCCAAAAAAATCTTCCTGGTCAAATGGTTCCGTAAGGATTCCAACGGTAAGTTCATGTGGCCGGGGTTCGGCGACAATGCGCGCGGAAAATAGAGAGGGGGCGGCAGGTTAATGTCCTCGATCTAGTGCCCACCGCTCGTATCGATCGGACCTTTCGGCTTCGGTGCCAGCCAGCCCCGCGATCAGCTTCGCCAGCGTCATGAGAGCGGCGTTGTCCAACGCCGGCTCGTCATGCCACTCCCAGCCATTGCGTGTTTCAAGACCGATCAACCCGGGCTCGTTGATGACAAGCTCGGTCACATCGTCGCGCAGCAAATGCCGTCGGATCGGCTCAGCATTATGCTCGTAGATGAGCGACGTTGGACTGGAAGCCATCGGCTTAGCGCCTCAGCCCCACGTCATAGACCGATCGGAAATCGAAGTCCTTGGCGACGAAGATCGCAGCCATGTCGCCCTGATTCTTCTTCAGGATCGGCTTGATTCGCATCGTCGACTGCAAGACTGTCGATCCGGTGGTGCTGGGAACCTGTGTCGTGTTGCTGCCCTCACCGGCGAGCGAGCGGCTCGCGATCTGAGAGGCATCCTCCAGCACCGAGATGACCAGCCCGACGCCGAACCGCGCCCAGAACTGCGTATCGACGCCCCCCGGCAAACCAGCTCGACCGAGACTGTCCGCTGCGGGCGAGCCCAGATCGATTGCGACCCCGCGCGGGGTTAAGCGATTTGAATAGATCGGCCACCTTAGCGGTATATGGAAACCCAGCCCTCCGCCGCCACGCAGTTCCTGGGACCAATCAACCGCCGGGATCGCGGTGGCCAAGTAGGATGCGGCGAAACGCAAAGACGTCTCACCGCCGAACTCGGGCATCCAGAGGCCGGTCAGCGCTGCGGCATTGCAAACCTCGTCTCGACGCAGGCTAGCAAGGGCCCATACGTTGATCAGACCGTCGCGTTGCTTCGTCTGAGCGCGCGGCCCCTGAAGCGCTCGAAAAGCAATCTGAAGATCGTCCAAGGCGTAGAACTGCTTTGGCGCTCGAGGCGCAACATCCGGCAGCGCGTTAAAAGCCGATTGGAGTACCGCCGGTTCAAGGTGCACGGGCGACGGATCGACGGGGCCGGAGCGGCTACCCTCTCTCATCCGATCCTACCAATCAAGCGGCCGACGGCCCCGGCCTCTGCAGCAAGGTTTCGATTGTATGCGAGCGGCATCCGTGGGCTTTTCCAGCGAAGCGCATCCATGATCCCGGCGAGGTCTTCCCCACTCGTGAAAAGATCCTGGTTTAGCCCGATCCGCGTCGAGTGCGCGCTAATTCCCTTAAGCAGCCGCGCCACGTCCTCTGCGACCAGATCAGGAAGCGCCCCGAGATCGAACGCCCGCTGGATCATCGATCGGTAGATGGGACCGATCGATCCAGGGTGGAGAGGTGCCAAACCAATGTCGTACTCTACCCGGGCGGGAACGGCCGGCTTCGACAACGTCTTGCGCAGATCCCAGGTCTCCCGCCCCGAAATGCTGTCGATCGGTCGTCCTCTCACCGCCGCGCGCGCTTTGTATCGCCGCACCTGAACTCGCCGGAATAGCGGCCCTGCGGTGATCCCCGCCGCCAGCTGCCACGCCGCGATCGCGGTAACGGAACGCGGGCTTAGATACGCCGTGGCCCCCTCCCCTTCCTGATCGCCCTTGTGACGCAGGATTTGCAGCAGCCGCGCATCGGGGTCGATGGCTTCAATGATGTGCTCGACCGCGATCGCCACGAGCTCCGACGCGCGCAAACCCGTGTCATACGCTGTGGAGAGAAGCGCCCGGTCTCTCAGCCCCGGGAGATCGACCGGACAGCTCTCAAGCAGCGCGCGCAGATTGAGGCCTCTGGGAGCGTCGCGCTCGACATCGCGGACCGCTCCCTTGAACCGGAGCGGTCGGGCCTGCTTTTGTGCCGTGCCCTTCTCGCGCCGAACGGCGGCCAGGCGGAGCTTCACCAACGCTCCCTGCGTCGGATCCTTGAGATCTAACAGCTGATGGATCTTGGCGATGGAGGCCTTGTACCGCCCGAGCGAGGCGGGTCGGCTTCCCAGGCCAGTCCTTGCGTCCAGATAGTCTGCGACCATTTGCGGCGTTGCCGGAAGGGTGACGCGCCCGTTGCGCCGGCACCAACGGTCGAACGCTTCGATGTCACTGGCCAACGCCCGCACCGAATGCACCGACGAGGCTGCCTGATAAGCGGCGATCAGCTCGATGTTGATGGTCACCAGCGTCTCGCACCGGAGTTTGGTCACCTCCCACGCCAAGTCCTTGCCGGTACGCTCCGGTGAGCGAAGGGCGAGAGCAGCATCGCCCATCATCAGTATCGCGACCGTTCCGAAATCTGCTCGAAGCTATGAGCCTCAACGCCGTACACTGCCGCCAGACCATTGAACGCTTCAACCACGACCGCTTTCAGCGCCTCCGGCGTCGTCGCGATCAGCGTCGTGTCATATTCGTACGTGTCCTCTACAGCTTCATAGCCTTCATCGTCGAACTGGAGCGGGCCACCTGGCCAGAAGCTCCCGGAAAGGCCGTTGGCGCCGAGGCGAACGTGGATCTCTCTCAGGGATTTGTTGGCATAGCCCATCTCAAGCAGCACATTCGGATTGGCGCAGGCCTTACCGCTTTGCGAAAGCGCGATCGGGGTAACGTCTCCCACGAACACGGCCGCTTCGTCGATCTTGCGCAGGATGGTCGCGACGATGTCAGGCGTGCCGGCAACGCCCTGCGTATCGGAGGTAACGCTCGGCCGATCGGCTTCCTCAAGATCGGCCGCCAACTGCTTGACCGCCTCGTCGAGCGCGTATCGAACCAGATCCTTGGTAACACGCGGGTCAAGATCGCTCTGCCACGACCAGAATACTGTCTTTTCCACCCGCGCCCACACTCCCATCAGCCTCCTAGAGCTTATGTCAGTTTGCGAAAACCAGAGGACTGAAAACTGCAGCGATTTCAATGACCGTCATGACCTAATACCTCCGGACTGTCGCGCACGCATCGCGCTTTTGGTACAATACCCCAGGACCGGGCAATTCGAGTCTCCCGCACAATCGGGGATTGACCATGGCCGAGACGGGCACGGCCCTGACGAGGGCCGATTCTAATGCATGGAGCTTAGCTTGCAACCGCGAGCCGGTTATTCGTGCGCTCGCGGATCTCCCGGAAATCACCGGCGATGCAATCTCGAAGGCGAGCGTCGCGCTTGGCTTGAGCAGGTCGCGGATCTTCGCGTTGGTCGCTCAGTATCGAACGACGCCGGTGACAAGCGCGCTGCTCGACCGACCGGAGGGCTTCCCCAAGGGGCGCAGCCGGCTCGGCCAGGCGGTCGACGTGGTTATCAGCACGGAGATCGAACAATTCTTCCTGACCAGGCCCAAGCCGACACTCGCTCAGTTGGTCAGACGGATCTGGCATGCCTGTCACGAGAAGGGTCTGAGCCGCCCCACACGTCGGGCAATTGCCGCGCGGGTCGCAACCATCGAGCGAGATCGCCTGATCAAGGGTCGGGACGGCGCCAAGGCGGCGGCTGACCGATACCGGCCCGTGACGCGATCCTACACGGCGGAGAACCCGCTCGAGATCGTCCAGATGGACCACACGCTCGCCGACATCATCATCGTCGACGAACATTTCCGCCGGCCGCTCGGTCGGCCTACCCTTACGCTGCAGATCGACGTCGCGACCCGGGTGATCCCCGGCTTCTACATTTCTCTCGAAAGTCCCTCGGCCACGTCGGTCGGTATGGCCATTCGGCACGCCGTCCTGCCCAAAGCCAGCTGGCTGGAAGAACGGGGGGTAGACCTCGATTACCCTGTCTGCGGCATTCCCGGCGCACTGCATCTCGACAATGCGCGGGAATTCCATTCCCGCGCCCTCGAGCGCGGCTGCCAGCAGCACGGGATCGAACTCATCTATCGTCCGCTTCGCACGCCCCATTATGGCGGCCATATCGAGCGCCTGATCGGCACGACGGTCGGCGCCGTCCACCTCCTGCCAGGCACCACGTTCGCGAACATCAAAGCCAAGGGCGACTACGACGCGGAGGGGCAAGCATGCATGACCCTCGTCGAGTTCGAACGATGGTTCGCGCTGCAGGTCGGCATCTATCACGGTACAGTCCACCGGGAGCTCGGCGTCCCGCCTATCACCGCCTGGACAGACACATGTGATAATCGCGTTGCGCCTCCCAGACTGCCCGCTGATCCCGCCACGTTTCTCCTCGATTTTCTACCCTTCGAGATGCGGAAGGTCCGCCGGGAGGGCATAGAGCTGTTCCATGCCTTCTACTGGCACGGCGCACTCGCAGCCTTGGCCACGGGCTATGGCGGAAAGCTGCCCGTCAAATATAACCCCCTCAATCTCTCATCGATCTATCTGGAACTGCCCGATGGCGGCCATCTGACCGTGCCGCTTCGTGATCGGCGACGGCCCTCCATCACGAGATTTGAGCACGACCTGGCATTGAAGACGCTGCGTGAGCGCGGTCGTCGAGCAGTGGACGAGCAATCTCTGTTCGACATGGTTGGCGAACAGCGACGCATCGTCCTGGACGCCGTCGACAGGACCAAGGCCGCTCGCAAGTCCGCGCAGCGTGTCGCCTACGCCCTGAGCGCCGGAACTCCGGCTGCCATGGCGCCGGTTCGCCCAATGCTCCCGGCCCCTCCGGAGCGCGACGATACCGAACCCATCATTCCTCTTCAGATCGAGGAGCGACCATGACCGACGTCTACGACCACCTGTTTGCTGCATATCGCGAGCAAGCGGATTTGCCCGACGAGGCGCGAATAGACTGGTTGAGGCGTGACCGATGGGTTTCTCTGCCACAAGCCGAGGCTGCTCTTGGGAGGCTCGAGGATCTGCTGACCTACCCGCAGCGCGGCCGCATGCCCTGCCTACTCCTGTTCGGATCGACCGGCATGGGGAAAAGCGAGATACTGAACCGCTTCGCCGAGCTGGCCCCTGTGCATTATTCGGACACAGATTCACGGTAGCGCTTGGGCAGCGATTTCGGCAGGAAGTGCCCATTAATAGATATTTGCGCGATCGATTGCGCGACGCGCTCCAAACTGGGCATGATGGCGCTATGACCGACCAGCATTGGACCTACGACGAGTGGGCGATGAACACCGTCGAGAAGATCGTAACGTTGGGGCTTGCGTTGCCGGACGATCACCGTGCTGATTGGCTTCGTCTACAGATCGGGCTGGCGATCAATCACAGCCTGCGCCACGGTCGCTCCGGACGAGGTGATGACGATCCCGTCGTCGCGTAGCGGGAAGGTCCGCTCTCGCCCCAAAACTAGCCATTGACGCTGCGGAAGGCGAACGCATGATAGGTCAATGCATCGGACTCCACCGTATTTTCTGATCGGCATTATCGCTGTCTTCGTCGGGTTGCCCCTGTATTGGTGGGCGTTTCCACCACGCCTACCGATCGGGGCTGCCGATGGCACTTACGCCAATCCATGTTGCGAGCCGATCAAACTTCACAATGGGCAGATGACTTTCGGCCATAGCCAGACGATTAGCTACGTTGTCGAATACGACAAGGTCAGCCCATATGTTCTGCCGAGCGCCTATGTGGGAATATCAGGCGGCAAGGCCGTCCAAATCGAAAGATCAATTAGCCCGTCTTTTTTGCGGCTCGCCGACACAAGCCGCTCTGAGACCATTGAGCTTCCCAGCGATACCGCGATTTTTACCTTTAAACGGGTGAAAACAAACGGCAGATAACCACCAACTTTCGGCGTTCCGGCACTGGTGGTGGCTCGCGCCCACTTGTTGCCGTACGCTACCGTGTACTGGCTTCTCTGAAGCGGGCATTGGACCGCTGTAGGTATCGGGCAAACGTCGTATCAATTGTTAGTCTCTCTGCGTTTTACGCGCTGCTCGATCCACCAATCATTTTGCCAATCCTCATAGCCTAGCAACGAGCCTTGGAGCCGCTCGAGTTCGTCATCCCAGTCGCGCACCCGATTTTTGATATCTCGGATGTAGGCATCGATGCGCCGCTCCTCTCCCGGTAAGGCGAAGAGCACATCCCTAATTCCTTCCAGATCAGAACGATGCCGTTTTAGGTCGGGCAGCGGAGTTTCGATTATCCGGCGAATGATCTGACCTGACAAAACGAACCGTTCAAATGGCGCAAGATATTCGTCGAACCAATCAGACGGATAGCCATCGCTAAAAACAGCCAAAGGCTTCCGCCCTTCCAGCATAAGCGGGAGTTCAAAATTCGTATGAATCAGGTACGGGACTGCATCGGATTCCAGATCCGGTCGGCTGAGGCCGGTGTAGATCGTGGGGGGCACGATGGGCGGGTGGCAAAGCTGGCCAATCTGCCGAATTTCTTGCTCCGATAGTCCGTAGTAAGTGCGTTCCAAGTTAGGATCGTCATGACTATCGGGCGCCAGTACTGATCGCAGGCGACCCATATCGCAAATATTGATGCGCCATTCTACACAGACATTTTCTGTGACGCTATCAAAGCCTTGGAGGACGAAGAGGGTCGCCTCTTGTAAGCGAATCATTGTTTATTACAGAATTCTGGCATGTCTCTCCCCTCACTGAACATTGGCTATTTACCAAAGCGACAGCAAAAGACGACCGTCCGCTTGCCACCACTTTTCACCGTTCTCGACCTCTTCGCGATCGGTGACGGCTCCCGCTCCACCTCCTGCCGTTCCGAGCCCTTGCCGATGAGCCGCGAAGCGGGCAGACTCTTGGCATGTCAAATGAACCATTCGGCTATGGAAATCGGTGGTGGGATCGAGTCGAGCGAGGGCGGCGTATCGGGTCTGTAATTGCTGGTATTGGCATTATCGTGTGCTCGCTCATTGTTATCTTGAGATAGCAGCTTTCGCCCAGTAGCGGACCTTGCCTCATTGTGTCATCCTGCCGGTGATCGTTCGGTTTGAGAAGGAGCGCCACGTGACAGATATTACACTTGCTGTTGCTACGAGCTTGGCTGCCGTTTCAATGACGCTCGTCTTCTCCGAGAAGGCTACGGTCGAGGTTTTGCGGGCTTTTAGTTATGTCGCTATGATTGTCTTGGGTGCCCACGCTTTTGGCGTGACTATTACCGCGCCTATTCCACCTCTTGCGGGCGACACGCTAACTGCCATTGGGTGTGGCTGGTGCATTATAGCTACACTTTCAGTCTGTATTCGGGGCATGCGCCGCTCGTTGCATATAGCTCGACAAGCTTAAATCTCACCGGAAGCAGGCCGGCCTGTTCAGCATGAATAAGCGGGCTGCCAGCTTCCGCCCCATTCTAAGCGTCCCGACAATGACCGCTTCCCACCCAACTATCGCCGTTCGGGTGGTCGGAGAAAAACATCTGCCCCGCCGATCTGCCAAGCGTTTCCTCTGATCGTAACCTGACAATGGTAGCAAGCTGACCCGTTACCACTGTTGTACCACTCATGACGGCCGCCGACGGCTTCGCAGTCGCCACCCTTGGCAGCGAAGCCGCGATCAATCAGCCAAAAGGGCGAGCGCTGCCGCAACCATGTGCGCCGCCGATATGGCTCGCGGGACAGGATCGAGATGTCTTCCACGGAAGCGTTGTGCCCATCGTTGGCAATGTCCGCAATCCGCGTTCCGTGCCCGAAAGCTGGCATGCCGCTCACCACCAATTATCGCCTTTCACAAGCGCTTACGCCAACTTGGCTTGCATATCCTGCCGGTGGGCGGCGACGATGCGCGAAACGGTAGGTTCGCTGACGCCGTAAAGACGGGCCATTTCGGCGCCTGACTTACGTCCAGAGACAACGGACTCAGCGATCTCGCGGCGTTGCTTTTCAGCAAGCTTGCGTCGGCGTCCCCCAATCCTTCCCTCTGCACGGGCTTGGGCAAGGCCGGCGCTGGTGCGCTCGCGGATCATCGCGCGCTCGAACTCGGCAAAGCTGCCGACCATCTGCATCATCATCCGGCCTGCGGCCGTGGTGGTGTCGATTGCTTCGGTCAACGAGCGGAAGCCCGCCCCCGCCAGCTCGATCCGCTCCATGATGTGCAGCATGTCCTTCAGGCTGCGCGAAAGCCGGTCTAGCTTCCAGACGACGACCACGTCGCCGTCGCGCAGCTGCCCGATCATCTCGAGGAGTTTTGGCCGGTCCCACCGTCCGCCGCTGGCGGTCTCCTCGAATACCCGCTTACAGCCAGCCGCATCGAGCGCGCGGCGCTGGGCGGCGTTCGATTGGTCGTCACCCTTCGACACACGGGCATAGCCGATCAGATAGGGTTCGCGGGTCATCCGGTCTCTTTCACAAACGGCCGTATCCGGAGGCAGAAACAGCAGTGACGGGTTTCCGCCACCTTCGGCCTTTCACAATCCTCTTTCATTAAGCAGGCAAAAGGCAAGAGGTTTTTGGAGGATGAAACATGCCCGCACGCATTCCAATGACCGAGCGGCAGCGCGCCGCACTGCTGGCGCTGCCCGATACCGAAACGATGGTTGTGCGACATCATGGCCTCGACGCCGAAGACATGTCGGCGATTGGTATCGCACGCACTCCAGCGACCCGGCTGAGCTATGCCCTGCAACTCTGCTGTCTGCGCTATCCTGGACGACATCTGCGCGCCGGCGAGCTGTTGCCTGCGATCATGCTCGACCATATCGCCGACCAGGTTGGGGTTGATGCGGGCGTCATCGCCGACTTCGCGCGGCGTACACCGACCCGCTACGATCAGCTTGCCGCCATCAAAGCCCGGTTTGGTTTTACCGATCTGAGCCAGCCGGTTCGCACTTCGCTGACCGCGTGGCTTGCGACCGAAGCCATGCCCGTCGTTGACGGGCGCATTCTGCTCGACCGACTGCTGGGCGAACTACGCACCCGGCGCATAGTCATCCCCGGTATCAGCGTTGTGGAGCGGATGGCGGCCGAGGCGATGCTTCGGGCGGAAACCGATCTGATCGCCGCGATCGACGACGCACTCGATACAGAGATGCGACAACGTCTCGACACGCTGGTAGATGACAAGGTGCATGACCGACAAAGCCGCTTTTCCTGGCTGCGCGAACCGGAGCGTCGCGTCGCGTCTGCCTCGCTCGCCGAAATCCTCGAGAAGATCGCGCTGATCCGCTGGACCGGCATTTCCCGTGTTCCGATCGATCCCCGGCACGAACCACGCCTGACGCAATTCGCTCGCGAAGGTGTGCGCTATACCGCCCAGGCTTTCCAACAGATGCGCCCTGCCCGCAGGCGGGTTATCCTGCTTGCCACGCTGCGCGAGCTGGAGGCCACGCTTACCGACGCGGCGATCGCCATGTTCGGCGCCTTGATGGGACGGGCTCACCTTCGTGCTCGCAAACGCCTTGAACAGCGGGTCGCGGTCTCGGGACGCGAGGGACGCGACCGGCTGATGCGCATCGCCACTGTGCTGGAAACGGTCAGCCGGGCAGCACGCGCTGGCGAAGATATCGGCGCGGCCCTCAGGGATATCATGCCTCTCGAAATGCTCGATGCCGATGCGGCGATCATCCGTCGTACCGCTGCACCTCACAGGGATGATGTGCTGAGTGAGATTACAGCCGAGTACCGGACCTTCAAGCGGGTAGGACCACAGTTCCTGCAGGCGCTCGATTTCCACGGCCGGGCCGGCACCGCGACATTGCGCAATGCGATGACGGTCTTGGCGGATCTCGATGGCGACTGGCGCAAACCGCTTCCCGCCGACGTTCCGCTCGGTCATGTCGAGCGGCGCTGGCAACGCCATGTCGTGGTCGCAGGAAAGATCGACCGGACGCATTGGGAGATGGCGACTTACGGCGCGCTCGCCAATGCGCTGGCATCGGGTGATATCTGGGTGCCGACGTCGCGGATGCACCGGTCGCTGGACGTGTTGCTTGCGCCATCGCCAGGCGCATCGCTCCAACCGCCGTTCTCACTCGGCGATCCACATGCATGGCTCGATCAGCGCGCTGAGCAACTCGACAGCGCCTTGCGCGGCGTCGCCCGCAATCTGGACGGGCGTGATGCCGCCCTGTTCGCCGGGGAGAGATTACGCTTCCCCAAAGAGCAGAAGGATGATGACGCCGGGCAGGATGAAGGGCGGCACCTGACGCTCGCCTGTTACGGCATGCTGCCTGCTACCCGTATTACAGACGTGCTGTCGCAGGTCGAACGCTGGACCGGCTTCACCCGGCATTTCGGTCATGTTTCAACCGGATTGCCGCCTGCTGACGAGCGCGCCTTCCTCGCCACCATGATTGCCGAGGCGACCAATCTCGGGTTGTCGCGTATGGCCGAGGTATGCGGCGCAGGGTCACGCCGCGCGCTGCTGCGCATGCAGACATGGCACATGCGCGAGGAAACCTTTCGAGCAGCGCTCGCCTGTCTGACCGATGCCATCCACGCCGAACCAATCGCCGCATGGTTCGGGCAGGGGCACCGGGCGTCGGCAGATGGTCAGGCCTTTTACCTGGGCGGCCCGGGTGAAGCCGGCGGAGCGGTCAATGCGCATTATGGTCGCGACCCGGTGGTCAAGATCTACACCACCATCACCGATCGGTACGCGCCACTTCACCAGACTGTGATCGCTGGTACGGCAGGAGAGGCTATCCATGCGCTCGACGGCATTCTCGGCCATGATAGCAACGCTGATCTGACCGCGCTGCACGTCGATGGAGGCGGCGTTTCCGACATCGTGTTCGCGACGATGCACCTGCTCGGGCTCGATTTCGAGCCGCGCATCCCCCGCCTGTCGGATCGACGCCTCTACGCCTTCGAACCCCCGAAGCGCTATGGCAGGCTCGCGCCGCTATTCGGCCACAAGCTCAACCGGGACCTGATTGTCAGCCACTGGCCCGATATCGAACGTATCATCGGCGCGATGCGCGACCGCACCGTTACGCCCTCACTGATTTTGAAGAAGCTGTCTGCCTACCGCCAGCAGAACAGCCTCGCCGCGGCATTGCGCGAGGTCGGGCGGATCGAGCGGACGCTGTTCACGCTGCGCTGGTTCGAGGATCCGGCGCTGCGCCGCACCGTTACCGCCGAATTGAACAAGGGCGAGGCCCGCAACAGCCTGGCCCGGGCAGTCGCCTTTCATCGGCTCGGTCGATTCCGCGATCGTGGCCTGGAGAACCAGCAAACCCGTGCGGCTGCGCTCAACCTCGTCACCGCTGCAATCATTCTGTTCAACTGCCGGTATCTCGGTCGCGCCGTTGACGAAATGCACCGTCGCGGGACGCCTATCGATCCGGCTATGCTGTCCCGGCTCTCGCCGCTGGGCTGGGACCGCATCAATCTCACCGGCGATTACGTCTGGTCTGATCGCCTCGATCTCGACGCCAACGGCTTCATGCCGCTGCTCGTCAAACCGCTACCGTGAATCTGTGTCCGAATAATGCACAGGGGCCGAGCTGCACTCGCCCGCCTACGATCAACGCGCCGGCCTCACGACGATGGCGGTCGTCGTGGTGCAGATGCCGCCCCAACCAACCGAGGACGAATTCTACACCGAGCTCATGCTCGCGATGAACTATACCGAGTTCGAGCATATGTCGCTCCGGTCCCTGCGGTCGCTCTCGCGCCGGACACTGTCGGAGTTCGGCACGAAGGTCCTTGTCCTCGACGAAATCGACAAGATGCTGGCGGGCTCTCCCCGGCAACAACGGGTCTTTCTCAACACCATCCGTTTTCTGACCAACGACCTGCGGATTCCCATCGTGTGTGCGGGAACCGAGGATGCGCGCATCGCGGTATTGACCGATCCCAATCTAGCCGACCGCTTTGCAGCGTTCGAACTCGCGCCGTGGCGCAACGACCAGGCTTTTCGTCAGCTAATGGCGAGCTTCGCAGGTCTGCTGCCGCTTCGTCGTCCGTCGAACCTCGATGACAAGGAAGTCCGACAACGCGTCCTCGCTCTGACCGAAGGCGTGACGGGTCGCATCTTCCGTTTGATGGAGGCCGTGGCGATCGCCGCGATCCGGAATCGTCGGGAGATGATCGACGCCGGCAGCTTCGACGACGAGCAACTGCTGCTGCCACTGGTGTCGATGCAGGTGATCGCGAACACGAAACGAGCCTTGCGTCGACGGGCAGCATGAGGACGCACCGCGAGCCTTTGCCCGAGGAACTCCTTACCTCCTGGTTCGCGCGGCGGATCCGCGATCCCGCCGGAAGGAAGCTACCAGAGCCGAAGGCTGTTCGAGATCGCGCCGGGCGCTGGCGCCATCCCGATATCCTACCGGCACGAGGATGGCTGAGGTTCGCATCGCAGCACTTCGACGTCCCGGAAGTGCAATTGGCTAGTCACACCGTCACCAGACGATACGCTGCGTTGACGCCAGAACTCGTGGCTTGGTCATGTAGCCCGGCCGATATCGGAAACTCCCCATGGAGCCGACTGCCCAAGTTGAAGATCTGCTGGTGCAGCCGCTGCCTCGCCGACGATTTTGCCGCGGGCCGTCCCGCCCATATCCGTCAGGACTGGGTGATCGCAGCGATCGGGTTCTGTCACCATCATAGATGGCCGCTCGAAGACCGATGTAATGCTTGCGGGTCGTCTGTTTGGGCATTCCGAACACCGGCTCGTGGTGCGTTGCGTATGGTTTGTACTGCGTGTTGGCGGCCCCTCGAACGCAGCTTTCCGCCAGCCCTCGAAGCGAGCAATGCCATTCGACATTGCTGGGAGGCCGTCATCGCCTTCGAGCACCAGATCATGACGGCCTTGCGGGGGAAGACGCCGGATCAATTCTGCCTGAACTTCACGTCCGCCGAGCAGGTCCTGCGGGAGGTTCGCGACATATCCGGTCTTCTGATCTCCAGCGATCGGAGCGACTGGGCTCCGGTCAATGCGTTTCCGTGCGCTGCGATGATGCCTGGGCACCGCTTGCCCGAATTCCACTCTACGGACGCGCCGCATCCGCTGGCGTCGGCGCGCATTCCCCTGCGGCGATCTCTTCTCGCGGCGACCTGCGCGATCGTCATGGACGCGGGGAGTGATGTTGCGTTGTTGGACCCAGGGGTTGCCCCCGCCATCGAGACGTTCCTGTCCAGGGTCGAGGGCGCAGCGATCGATAGCTTTATCGCTGCGCCCGGTCGTTGGTCGCCCTCCTTGATCCAGCGGATAGCTGAAACCAGGCGGGCCACGCGGCGCTCCGCTAGCATCGCCCGGCTCAAGGGATGCATTTCTGCCATCGATCGCGCCTT
This sequence comes from Sphingomonas populi, assembly GCF_004208535.1. Lineage (GTDB taxonomy): Bacteria > Pseudomonadota > Alphaproteobacteria > Sphingomonadales > Sphingomonadaceae > Sphingomonas > Sphingomonas populi. The sequence goes on along the minus strand of NZ_SGIS01000025.1, from coordinate 19,821 downwards.
TGCCTAGGTCCAAGCACGTCATCACGCGGCGATTGCCATCGCGGCGGCACGAGCGGCGCGAACGACGGCCATTCGGTGATCGGGCAGAATCCTAGTCCTCGAGCAGTTGTAGCTTCTTTGCATGGTCAACGACTCGGCGAACACCTTCCGGAGACCACACCAATCCGCCTCGTGGCGTAGGCTCCCGCACGTCTCGAGATAGCCAGGACGCGACATCACGTAGGGAGGTGCCCGGGTTCGTCCGTAGCCGATCCGCGACGATCCGGGCGACCCGCGTATCCTGCGGCAAACGCGGCGCGGAGTTGAGGATCGATGGGTCCGCGTAGCCAGCCTTGACGAGGTGCCGGCACGCCTTCGTGAGCGTGCGCTCGGTGAAAGACCGCACGGGCGGCGTGATCGCTTTGATTTGGCGCAGGACAATCGACCAGGGAAGATGGGGCCGAAGCCGCACCACCGTAGGTAGCCAGCGCTGGCGGTCATCGATCAGTTCGTTGAGATAGCGCTCCTTCAGGGTGTAACGGATATCGGCGATCGCCTCGGGGTCACGCGCCCGCATCTTAGGGTTCCCGGGCTTGGCGCCGCGCGCGACAGCAGCTTTGAGCCCCGCTCGGGTCCGCTCCCGTATCAGCGAGCGTTCGAATTCAGCAAAGGCGCCCAGCATCTGCGTCATCAGCATGCCTTGCGCGCTCGATGTGTCGATCGGATCGTGTATCGACCGGAAGTAGGCCCCCTTGGCTCGTAGCGCCTCCACGATCTCCAGCAGATGCGACAGCGATCGAGCAAGCCGGTCAATGCGGACAACAACGAGGGTGTCGCTCTGTCCCACTCTCTGAAGGGCACGCGCGAGGTTAGGTCGTTCGCGGCTTCCCCCGCTCGCCTTGTCCTCGATAATCACGGTGCACCCGGCCGCGCGGAGAGCTGCGGCTTGCCCGGCGGTGTCCTGTTCGTCCGTGGACACACGGGCGTAGCCAATCAGGGCCATCTGTCACATCTCATAGAACGGGGTCAAACGACCGGTTGCCCCCGTTCGATACCTCTTCCTGCGAGACGACGCCACCCGTGCCCACGTAGACCGGGCCGGTCACACGATCGTCGTAGGCCGCCACAAAAGGCCGAGAGACAGCAAAACTGGCTCGCCCGTGTCCGGGAGTGGCTCAGTCACGAAACGTCGCTCTAGCGGGCTTTCTGGCCGCTCCCGGGCGCCAGAGTCCTGTGGTTTGGTACCAACGTGACGGGTGAAATCGGCGGAAGGCCTGGAGTCCTGCGGTTTGGGGAAACCGACATCAGCGTATCTCACCTTATAGAAGGTCGTCAAATATGGACATGTGATAACTGCAATTATCGTATGTCCATAATTCAACGAGAATGGGCAGGGAAACTAACTGCTGACTTTGGTTTCCTCCTGTGGCAAGTTGCTGCGATGGATTCTGCCACGTCAGCCCACCTCTCCGAGACACTGCTGCTGCTCGGCCGGCTCGACGGGAGGCTTCAGCACTCGCCAGCTGCCGACATCTTTCTTGCCCGCGCCCGCTTGGCAGGCGCAGTAGCCCTCTCTGGGCTCGCAGGCGTCCCGATCAAGGTGCAGGACCTCCAGGACTGGATTTCAGGCCGTAGCCCCCCTCCCCGCGCGTCGGAGGGTCTCAACGACCCGATCTCGGTCGCGGCCGTCTTCCACTTCGCCATTTCAATCGACGAAGATAGCCGCGACCCGCTGATGCGCGCGACGCTGAATGTCCTGCGTACCGTGCTCGACGATCGAGCCGAGGCCGAGGCGTACGCTCAAGACGACCTGGCGCACTTCGGACTTTGCTGGCGCCGAGTCCGCGAGGCGGCCGATCAGCGATACCCCTCAGCGGGCCTTGAGGCGATTGCCGAACGGGTGTTCGAGCTCGCTGCGCTGACTGAGGCGGAAGCGGACGATGGAATCAAGGTGGTAACCGTCGACGGACGGAGCCTCAACCTCCCGCCCCGCGCCCGCGATCGCAATTGGGTCGTTGCGGCCGTGCTACCGCGCATGCTGCACCGGGCCGGCCTGACGACAAGGGTGATCCCATCGCTGATTCTTTTGCCCAAATTCCTGCCGTCGATGCCCGCGGAGCTTGTCGATGATATGGTGGTCATGCTCCGGAAGGCGGTCGATGATGCTCTCCGGGATCTCGACACCATCGAGCGGTCTGCGGCGGCTATCGAGATCGCATCCGTCGCAACCAAGCGGAGCAAGGCCCCAATCCTGGCGAGGTTAAAACTCGCCTACCCTGGGCTCAAGCCCGCTGCGGTGAGCCGCCTCCTTGGAGTGACGCCACAGGGCGCCCGTAAGCTTCTTGCGACATCCCCACCGACTGGTCAGCCGCGTCATAGCGCTCGTGCCGGGGCGGCTTCGAGCCGATGATGCTTACCGGGAATTCGTCGACGAAATTCGGCCAGAGCTGCACAAGGCCGTCGAAGCCACGATCGGCACCGCGATCATGACCCGGATGCGTCGGGCGCACGGCTCGCTGGGGAATCGCACCCAAGAGTCCGCACCGCTGACTTAGACCCATCTGCGTTCTGATCGGTAGTCTTACCCGTGAAGCCTCACGCCCAATGCTGATCCAACACTTGTCGGATTGCGGTCTCGGCCTCCTCCCTGGAAGCCCCTCCCCTTTTCAATAGCGTCAGCCGAATGCCCTTCTGATCGACGCCTTCAATCCGGAGGATCGCCTTGCCTCCGGCGCCCATTACCATTTCGGGCTTTCCTGACCTCTTGGGGGTACCTGACCTCTTGGGGGGGTCCGCGGCCAGTTTCAGCACTTTGATCACTTCGATTATCGGAATCACCTGCCCGTTCTCGCGCTGCAGCTCTGCCAGCCGCTTCGCTTCACGAAATGCTCGAGCCCTGCGGTCGTCAGGCTTCAGCAGAGCCTTCAGCTCGATGGCATTCCTTACGCCAAGCGCCTGCGGCTCAGGGAAAGCCACCATGAACTCCTCGGGCAGACGCGCCAGATCGAGATACCTTGTAAGCCAACTCTCTGAGACCTTGAGGCGTTCAGCCATCGTTCTCTGGCGACCGCCGTAATAGGCATCCAGTGCCCGCAGATAGTCCCGTGCCCGCTCCAGATCCGTCAGATCATCGCGCGCCCGGTTTTCGATATCGGCGATCCGGAAAGCCTCTTCGTCGCCCATTTCGCGAACGTCGATGAGGAACTTGTAGTCCGGATAATTGTGGCTGCGAAGCCACGAGATCGTCCAGTGCCGCCGAGCGCCACAGATAACCTCGAAATCGAAATCGGGATCGCCGACGATCCGTCGGACGATCGCCGGCATCTCCTGCCTGCCCTGCGCCTTGATGCTTTCGATCAGGTCCTCGCAGCGGGCCTCGTTGAGCAGCGCATATTCACGGTTATGACCGGCCCACATCCGACACCGAGCAGGGTCAACAAGCTCGTGCGTTCGCGTGACGACAGCGCCTGCCGCAAGATCAGCCAGCCGGTTTGTGCGGCCCGTCAAAACATTGGCTGCGATGCTCGGTCGACGCGGCGCTGGCGCGTCGTCTGTGAGGTCGATCCCAGCGGCGAGATCGGCTGCAAAACCGCTGTTCTTTCTGCTCATGCGAGCCTCCCTTCACTCGTCATTGCACGCGTGCAATTTTCTGGTTTTCCCGCGAAATTGCACGCGTGCAATTTTTCGGTTTTGGGCCAAATTGCGCAAGTGCAATTTCGGCACATCACGCCAGCGCTTCCTGGCGCAGGTCGGCTTGATGGCTTGGCCACATCGACCGGATATCGACCTCAATCTCACCGTTCACGCCGTCCAAATATGCGAGGCAGCGATTGCGAACCTGAGAGCTCGTAGCCGGGCCGTCAAGCTCGTAAACGGTCATCAAGCGTGCCGTAGCGTTGTCGATCTCAGCAGAGTCCTTTAGGGGTGTCCGCACCATCGCATGTCCGAACAGCGACCGCATGAGCTGCAGCAGTTCCTTCTGCATCGACTTGTTCTCATCGACCTTCGAGGCGACGAAGCGGAGGAATTGAAGCTCTGGCGCAAGGCCGCGGCTCGCAAGCTGCTCGATCGTCTCGTCAAGCATCGACAGGAAAGCCGCCGTTGAGGAGAAATCCATTACGGTTGGAGGGACCGGAACGACAAGCGCATTTGCCGCCCGGAGCACCGACAGGGAGATCGCGCCGAGTGCAGGTGGCGGGTCCATTACGATGACATCGAACCGGTCTGAAATGCTGTCGATCCCGGTCTTCAAACGATCGATCATGTTGAAGGTGCCCCGGGCCATCCTGGCTGCCAGTTCATATTCCGACTGAAACAGACGTAGGTTCGCAGGGATGATTTCAAGCCCATCGAAATGCGTCTTGCGAAGCGCGTAATCCAACGTTGTTCGCTCGTCCTCCCGGAGAAACGGATAAAGCGTATCGTCCTCTTCCAGATCGAGATCCGGCACGTAGCCGAAAAGCGTTGTCGCCGATGCTTGGCTATCGCAATCGACGAGCGCGACACGGTAGCCCTTGATCGCCAGATATTGCGCCAGATGGACGGCTATGGTCGACTTGCCTACGCCACCCTTGAAGTTCTGGACCGCAACGACGCAGCACGGGTCACTGGGCGCACGATAGGGGCGAGTTCCGAACACGCCCCGCATGTCGTTGAGCTGCGCTAGGGTATAGCGCTCTCGACGATTGTTGTCGCTGCGCGCAGGCTCAGGAAGGCGCCCATCCTTCTCCGCATCGCGAATCGCTGATGCTGTGCGACCAACCAACTCAGCCGCCTTTGTGATCGTGAATGTCGGCTCTCGCCGGTCATCCGAGCGAGCACTCCTCGCCGAGTCTCTTAGCTTTTCGAGGACCGACGATGTCCGGTTCGCAAGCGTAGCGACCGAGACAAGGCGATCGGCTTCCTCCAAATCAAGTCCGTTTGCCACATGCCCACCTTTCGAAATTTGGGGCACGGTACACGCACTTGCGGTTTTGCGTCAATAAAATCGCCAAATGCGAAAGTGGGTGTGCCGTTCAAGCGATTCCGGCGGCGCTTTTCAGCCTATCCTGACTCGGTGGGGGATCGAGAAAATTGCACGCGTGCAATTTTGGTATCAAACAGACCCTCGACGGGTCACCCACCCTTCACAAAAGCCCTTCCAAGCGGAGAGCATCTTCACTCCGCGAACCTTCTCAATTCGCGCTCCCATATGCTCTCGAAAGGCGTTGGCGATGAGATCGACATCCCATCCCCCGCCATGTAGCCGGCCAATCGTGAGCAGATCTCCGTACCCGAACCGGAGCGAGCCCGAGGGGAAGGTCGCATCCTTCGGACTCGCCGGTTCCGCCGGCTTGGGCAAGGCCGCAAATGCCGCCTCGCGGACCGTAACTGCCTCGACGGTTCCGTCGCGTCGCGGCGTTCGCCCGGCGGAGTGCCGATCCAGTTCATCGACCGTTTCGATGACCTCCGGCGGGGTCTTCGGTTCGAACCTGAACTCGAGCTCGGCGACGGTCCTGCCCTGACGGATTTCACGCCACTCGACGCGGAAGTGCGCGAGCTGGTCGATCTCTGCCTTCGCCTTTTCCAGTACCTTGCGCCGAAGCTGCGCGAAATCCGTGTATACCTCGGGCGGGATCCCCAAGGCGGCGCGTAAAGCCGCCATGTCGCCTCGCCAGCTATTCTGTCGCCGATGCAAACGAAGCGCGCCGAGTTCGTAAAGCTTCAGCGCATAGTTCGACCGGAAGCCGAGGACAGCCTGCCGATTGAGCACGGCATAGGTTTCAGACGCTTGGATCAGCTTGCGCGCGTCCGGCGTGAATTCCCATTCAATCCAGCCAGCCTCTCCACCGTCCTCTTCGGTTTCCTCGCGCGATCGGGAGATCAGCGAGAATCGAAGTGTTGCCTTTTTGCCCCGCCAGGACTTGTCATCAACCGCGAAGAGCGTGCGGTGCAGCTCCTCAAGCATATCGGTAATCCGCTCATTGCCTTTGTGGCCCCGCCGTATGTCAGCCTTCCGCATGCGGTGCGGCCGATCCTCCCAAGCATCACCACCCGCCGTCAGGATCATGAGCGCCAATAGGCGGGAGGCGGTGAGGCTTAGCGACTCTCCTTTGACGAATTTGACCTCGATGATGCTTCCGGGTTTGGCGAACTCGTCGCCGCCTTTGGCCTTCAAAGCGGCAGCAACCTTCATCGCGCGGCCAGGCATTGCTTCCGTTGACGCAGCTTCAACTACATCGGCAGTGTGGACAGCGTCCGTTTCCATGCCATAACACGATCAGGATAGAGCCTTCGGGAGTGCATTAGCTGCCTGACCTGACCCCACTCGTCAAGTCAGGTCAGGACAGAACGGTTTTAACGGTCCCCCACGCGGTCAGGATAAAATCGGATGCGGCGCGCGAAAACGCAAGGTGAAATGCCGAGTCGCGATCGGAGTGCAGGAACCGCGCGGAAACGCAGTCAATCAACCAAGATCCGATTCAATTCGATCGTATCGCAAGCTTCTACTGACCACAACGACCACCGCCCCCAAGAGGTCAGGACTACCCCACATGGTCAGGAAGCCACCCCCACCAGGACAGGATTGAGCCCCCAAACAGTCAGCTAAACTCCCCCAAACGGTCAGCCAAAACCGATTATCTCATTGTAATAGCTCTCGTTTTAGTCCGGGAATTTGAATCCTTTGAATCATGAATCGTTCCGCTGCGAGCAGCGGCGTTTTCCAAGATCGATTCTGGACGGTCATCAGCCGATTCGCGCCTCCAAATCAGAGCACATCGTGATGAGCTTAGGACCGGCACCATCGAACGAGGGGAGGGGGCAAACCTCGACAAGCAGCTCTACATCTCGGCGTTTCGCCACGACGACGGTCGGACAATATCGTACGGTCGCGCGCAAGCCGCCGCTGCCTGGTTCCCATGAAGGCGCATCCCCGCTGGGCAGCGATGGCTTGGTCGAGTCCTCGCCCAACGGCGCCTGCGGTGCCTGCACGCTTTAAATGGCCGACTGATTGGCAGACGGCTCCCCGACCGCTCGTCTTTCCGAAGTAGGCTCTGTTCTCTTTCAGCCTGGGGCCGCAACCAACACTATTGCAATTTATCCGGAAAAATCCGTACTTTCCGTATAGGAGAATCGCTCATGCCTCAATCGATCAGTTCCGTCGAGGCCTCGAAGTCCTTTGGCCGCATTAGCCGTCAGGCATTGGAGAGTCCGCTCACTATCACGCATCACGGCCATGACAGCCTGGTGCTCATGCCGCACGCCGAATATCAGCGACTCAAGAGCCGGGATCGCGAAGTGCTGACGACGTCTGACTTCACCGACGAGGACCGCGCGGCCGTCGCAGCGTCGCGTGCGCCGGCCGAAGCAGCCGAGTTCGATCATGAGACGCGCACCAGCTGATGCGGTTTACCCAGCCGGTTCCAGCGCTCGTTATCCGATACTCATTTCTCTGGAGCCATGAGGCCAGGCGGGACACCGAAGACGGGAGCAAGGATCGCCCTTGTGCCGTGCTTCTCTCGACCACAACAAAGCAGGCAAGCAGGTCGTCATGGTGCTACCTGTGACGCACACGCCGCCACCGGACCCGCGCCTTGCCGTCGAAATCCCAGCCGCGACCAAGGCCCGTCTTGGTCTCGACGATACCCGTTCATGGATCGTGGTCACCGAGATCAACCGGTTCGAGTGGCCCGGTCCCGATCTGCGTCCGATCCCTGGTGATCCACTCGGTCGCAATGCTTACGGACTGCTGCCAGCTGCCTTATTTAATGAAGGCAGGACCAAGTGGCTGGCCGCGTACGATGCCAGCAAGATCAGCCAGGTCGAGCGCAGCGAATAGCTTCTCGCTAGCAACCGGCGCGGTGCTCGCTACAGAGGGGCGATCTCGCATGCGCCTGCGCTTGATGAAACCTGGCGGGAGCGACCCACCGAATCCGCTAACCTTGCTTCGCCGTTTCCATGAAACCTGCGGCGCGCTCGCGCTCGACGTTGATCGCTGTGCTTGAAGATCTGAAGGGCAGGGGGGCCAACTTCTGTTCGCTTCATGAACGGATCGAATCGGAGTCGCCAGCTGGGCGCTTGCTATTTCACCTGATCCGGGTCGCTCGCAGAATTTGAGCACGACATCATCATCGACCGGACGCGTACCGGAATCGATGCCGCGCGCCGCGTCGGTGTCCCGGCCGGCCGGCCCAAATTTTCCGATGAGCGTTGGACCGAAGCCCTGCGCACTATCGCGGAAGACGCGAAAAACGGCGTGTCTGGGGTCACTGCACGAAAGTGACTTTTCCGTACGCGGCGTTTATCAACGAAAGACAGCGGAACCTTGTGTTATCGCGGTATTAATGTGATTCTTCGCAGGTTGGAAAATCTGGGGAGACGCCAGTGTCGGAAGCGGTGCATCTGATCCTTTCATCGATCCGAACGGTGGACGATATGGTCACGGCGTTCGCAGATGAGGAGCGCTGCCGACGCCTGCTCGAGACGATGATCTGGCCCGACGGCCGAGCTTGCCCGGCCTGCGGATCCACCCGTTCGATCGCGCTTGCGGGCCGCGATACAGGCAAGCACCGCGCACGGCCCGGTCTCTACCAATGCTCGGGTGTTGATTGCCGGTTCCAGTTTACGGTTACCACCCGAACGCCGCTGCATTCCACCAAGCTGCCGTTAGCCATCTGGCTAAAAGCAATGTGGCTCATCCTGCAATCCGACAAGGGCTTGTCTTCGGTACGGCTGGCGGAGACGCTGGGCATCAGTCAGCCGACGGCATGGCGGTTGGGTCACGCCCTGAGGCTGATGATGGCACCAGTCGACCGGCTGGGCGGCACTGTCGAGATCGATGGCTTCTACGTTGGAGGCGAACCGAAGAAGGGTGCGGACGGTCCTGATCCTGGCCGGGGCCGCAAAGGGCTTCGCAAGACGTTGAAAACGCCCGTCCTCGCCATCGTGCAGCGGCCAGCCGACGACCTCCCCGGCTCTCCCGCCGGGGCCGCGCGGGCGTCCATAGTGAAAAATCTGTCGGCGAACGAAACCGCTCGCGTTCTGGAAAAGGATGTCCAGCGCGCCGCCCACCTGATCAGCGACGAGTGGAAATCGTTCGTGGCGCTGGGACATAATTTCATGGCGCACGAGACGGTACGGCACTCGAAGCAGGAATATGTTCGCGGCGATGTACACGCCAACTCGGCTGAGGGCTTCAACTCGAGAGTGCGGCGCACCGTTGCTGGCGTATTTCACCATATCAGCCCGGAACATGCCGATCTGTACTTCCACGAAATCGGCTTCCGCTGGTCCCAGCGCATCGCTGGTAAGAAGGTCGAGCGACGAACCCGCGATGGTCGGATGAAATCGCGACGCCTCTGGTCCCGGGTCGCCCCGGCCATCCAGATGCAGCACCTCCTGCGCGGTGCTCAGGGGCAACAAATCAGGCGCTCGTCATCAGGTGGGATCGTTATCAATCCCTGAGAGCTGTCTTTCGTTGATAAACGCCGCGTACGTAAAACTCACTTTCGTGTAGTGACCCCTGAAAGGCTCACCACACGCAAAACGCTATGCCCGTGGCAAACGTGGCCCATCCATCCACCAGTCTGGTTGGGCGAAACCATCGATAGAATGCCCTTCTTCAAGCGTGGTAACCTCAAAATCATAGGTCAAGGTATTGCCCTCTCGGATATCCCAACCAACAATGATGACCATGCCGTTCGGGGCTTCAGACATCGGACGTCTGCTGTGGTATGGCAGTTCTTCCATATAGAAATCAGGCGGAGGGGCGGGACCGTCAAGCCATGTTCCATCACGAACATAGCCCGCAGCGATAATATGCGAGTAGCCCTCGGGGTTATCCGGTTCTGTTTTCCACCCCAAGAGCAGGTATTCGTCCTCCGGCGCTGTATCGATCGTTCGCCATCGCCACGGCGGCTGGTAGCTATGATCTTCTGGTACAGGCTGAAACGCCTCCCTTAATGCTGCGAAAAGTCCCATTACCGAACCTCCAAAGCTAATATTATGTCAGAGCTACTTTCAGCCAGCTTCAAAAGCTCGTGACCGCCGACATCAGCCGTGGGACCGATGCGACCGCGATCGCGCCAACCGTGCCGAACCCGCCGCCATTGCGTAGCGCGAGGTGAAGTCGCGTCCTGCTCAAGATCCGCGCCACATACGCCTGCGTCTCTCGAAAAGGCGGTAGCCCGCGATATTCGCGGATGCGCTGCGGCCCGGCATTGTACGCGCCAAGTGCCAGATCGTAGCGCGCAAACGCATCGATCTGCGCCCGGAGATACCGCGCGCCCGCCCGCAAATTCTCGGCCGCGTCCCACACGTTCGACACATTAAGAGCGCGCGCCGTCTGCGGCATCAATTGTGACATGCCTGCGGCGCCCTTCGGACTCACCACAAACGGCCGATATTGGCTCTCCTGAACGATCAGCGCATCATACAACTCGAGCGGCACACCCGCCTCGCACGCAGCGGCCGCCATCGACGAGAAATAAGCGGATCGGCGCGCCTCAACCGCGCTGCTCAACCCCGGCAGCGGCCGATAGGCGACCGGCCCGCATGTCGTGGATATCGGCGACACTGCCGGAATGGCTGCGAAAACCTTCGACGATCCCCCGCGCCGCATCCAGGCCGGCACCGAAAGGCGATCCGTCGGATAGCTCGTGACACCGTTTATCGGGCTGGCGCCCGGCACATCGATCGTCGCTGACGCTGTGCTCGGTGTTGCTTCTGGTCCAATCGACGCCAGCGAGGCGTCACCTGGCGGTGCTTCCGCCTCTGCCGGGGAAACGTTGGTCGGCGCGGAAAAAGACAGAACTTGCGTCTCACGCGCATGTGCGACGCTCGCCACACAGGACAGCGTAAAGGCCGCGGCCGTCATCAACTTCATTTTCCGTCTCCGATCGCGTCGCGATTGGGAGCCGGTCTGGATTTCGCAGGAAGCCGAATATCAAAGGGCGTGACGGCGAGCAACCCGCCATCGGATCAGGCAAGAGGGCACTGATGGAAGGGGTTAAAGTTGCCCAGTTCATCGGGGGGCGCTCACACCATTTTTTTATCACACTCTTGTCAAATTCATGGACATGTGCATTGTAGTAACCGCTTTTCGGCTAAATCCTTGCAAAGAATCTATCAAGTTTCAATATTATTTATCCTCGAATAATAGAGTATACTTGCCTTTAGGGAGGGTAGGATGAAATCCATAATTTATTGGTTTGCAAGCCTGCTGTATATATTATTCTTTATTGTATGCATTTTGGTGTCAAGTTTGCAGTTTAACTTGTCTGCCATCAATATATCTGGCTTCTTTATGATTTTGGCCGCAGTCTCCTGCATTGGTGGGCTAGCTGTAATGAACCCGATTTCTGTCCGAAAGCTTGGCTTGCTGGGCCATCGCCGCAAACGCTTTGCTTGGATTTTAGCAACTCTCACGCTCTCGCTAGGTTTTTTCTTCGCGGGAATGGCAACAGCACTTCAAGATGTTTCAATAGATAAGGGAGCACTGCTTGCATATGCAAAGAAAGACAGGATTGATGTAAATTCAGTCGAGGCCGATCGTGCGGTCAAGTGCTACAATGATCAGTCTAAAGAAGTAAGGGCTGATACTCGAAAGCTAAATGATGATGGCGTCGAAGCCATGAAATCTATCAGGATTTCTTTGTGCATTGCCATGTCTAGGGGAAAATAATTCCTAAATTCATTCAAGCGGATCGCGATATTTTCCGCTTACTTTCTAGTTAAATCACACCTGAACACGCGCCATAGGCTGCGAATGAGCGACAATTGGAAATCAACGACTAATATATAAGAAGTGTGCTTTCAGGCACCAGTAATTTCGTAGTGACGTCCCCCTTCCCTAAATATGAGATGACGAATAACGATACCCTTGGTGGACTCCTAAAACCCCAGACTGACGATCCAAACACCCAGCAGGGCAAGGTCACGCACATCCCCTATGAGAACTTCTACCACGATGCCTCAATGGGGTATGGTCTGATGCGACGATCGGTGCGGCCGGCGACCCACACGGGGTCGCATCCGCCATTCGCGGACGGCGCGGAGGATCGGGGAGCGGCCTTCGGCACGGCTCTATCTCCGCTCCGCTCCGACCGAACCCGCAAGCGGTTTCGGCCCTGCCGGGCTACGATCCTCGCTCGACAGAAGATCCAGCGGCAACGTGGGGTATATCTCTCTATTGAATGTGGCAGTCTGGCATGGGTGCGCGCTGACTATCAAGGATGGGCGGTCCCCCCAATTTACTGCGTAAATCGGCTCCCCCACCCCCCGCTGGCGCGGCCGCTTCGCGGTCCTGTGACAGCCAGCGCCGGAGCCCATGCCGAACTTGCCACTCCAATCATCGAGAAGGAGAACCAAATGCACATCGCATTGTTTACAGCCCTGAAATCCGTTAGTGTGTCGGACGACAAGGCCACCGAGGTTGTAGAAGCATTTGAGGAGTATGTAGCGGTGAAGATCAAGGAAGCGACGGCCGAACTGGTAGCACAGCAGAAGGCCACGAACTGGTTGATCGGTTCGCTCGGCTCCGTGATCGCGATCGGCGTGCTGGTTTCCGCACTGTCACCGATCATCGCGAAGCTGATCCACTGACATCGAGGGAGGGGCTTTAAGCCTCTCCCTTTTTTATATCCCTCCACACCCGACTCTGAACTGTCGCAATCCCGCCTAAAGGCGCGGCAACAGCGATTTTCCCCTTTCGTTCCGGCCCGGCATGATTCAGAATCGCCCCATGCCGATACGTCCCGAACATCGCTGGCTCTACCCAATCGACTGGCCCGAGATCACCAACTTCGTCCGCTTCGTGCGCGCCAAGGGGCGCTGCGAACAATGTCGCCGCCCACACGGACACTACGCCGCCCAACTCGCCGACGCCGATGGCGTCTGGTGGGATCGCGATGCGCGTGCCTGGTGTGACGGTCGCGGTCGGCCGCTGCGCTCTCAACCCGCCTTCGTCGCGCTCGAAAACATCCGCATGACGCGCCGGCCGGTCTATCTCGCAACCGCGCATCTCAACCACGATCCCTCCGACAGCGGACGCCGCTGGCGCAACCTCGCCGCCTTCTGCCCGCGCTGCCACATGAAGCACGACGCCGACGAACATCGCCGGCGACGCTGGTGGAACGCCTTCCGGCGTCGTGCCGTCGGCGATCTCTTCAATGGCCGCTATTCAGACTGACCGCATACCTTGCAACAATTCACCGGCGAAAAACGCCGAACGGGCGTGACAAACCAGCCCGCCTCGACAACACTTCAAAGGGACGCTTCACGACTATGACGCAGGGACAGTCGGCTCGCGCCGACAGTTGAGGGGAGGATGCTGATTGGTCTTCGGTTCAATATCGTACCGGAGGCACCGATGACCGAGATACTTCAAACCCACAGGACGATCGCGATGGCGAACCTTCCCTTGGACGCTGAAATACGCGATCGGGGCAGGGGTCGAGAATTGCTGGAGCGCGATCTGTTCTTCGCTGCGGACGGTGTGGGTCGGCAGCGAGACGGTGAGCGCAGCGAGCGCGGCGAGGCAGGCGCCAGAATCTGCGGGCAGCTCGCTACGGCTTTTCCGTACCGGAAAAGTGATCGCGGCCCCTCCCCGTCCTGTCGGGCGCCTGTCGAGCGGGGATGAACCCCGCCGGCTTCACAGGAGCCTCGAATATGTTCAACGACATCTGGACCGCCCGCCGAAACGCCCTAAGCCGCGCAAAGGGTCTATGATGTCCGGGTCGCAAGGCCCCACCAGTTCGACCCCGTACACGCCGACGAAGAGCGTTCCCTGTGAAGGAGTAACGACGAAGCTGGCCCAGTAGGGTGATTTTAGCCGCGCCCGGTTTTGAACGGTCTGGATGGATTGGTACAGCAGGAAGCCGTCATGGTAGTCACGCCAAAGCAAGTAAGGTGTCCGCCCCCCATGTTTCGTTTGGTGGCGTAGCAACCTGACATCACTCGGCTTGATGCCGTAATCTTCTAAAATCGCATTGAACGACAGACCCATTCGCCAACAGTACCGAGAGCGCGAGAAATGACCAGTCCGCGCGTAAGACCGACTTAGCGTGCCTTGCTGCGCGTGGGGAAAACGGGACCGCGAACCGTCATACGATCTGGGTCAAAGGGTTTCTGAAGCGTGACCACCTCGTCATACGAACCGCGAAGCCACGTATCCACGTCCGCAGGATCTAAGATCGTAATCATGGCTTTGGGGTGGATCGGCGCCACGAGCGCGTTCGGATCGCATGTGACCATCGTAAAGCCGTTGCCGGCCTCCGTCCGTTGCCAGAAGCCGGCCACGGCGAATACCGGCTGTTCGGGCACAGCGAACCACATCTGGCCTTTCAGCGGGGGTTTTCCGTCGTGTAGATCGTGCTTTTCGGGCGTGAACTCGCAGAACTCAGTCAGCGGGACGATACAGCGATTTTCCGGTTTCTCGGCAAGCCGTCGCCATTGGGGAAGCGCCAGGTTGCGGACGTTGGTCATCGGCCACGGGGCCTTCCCGCCCAGGACGTCCCACGTCATTACGTCCCATGCGCGCTCCCCGGCTTCCTCCCGCACGACGTAGTTGCGGCTTTTCGGGTTCAACTCCCTTGGATCGAAGCGATTGTCGCGTGGCCGCTCGCTAAAGAGCTTCGCGGCAGATCCCCATAGGGTTTCCGGCTCGTGCGACATCCGCGCGCGGTTGCACACCCCCGCTGCCCTCAGTCGTTCACGGCGCGATCGCGGATGGCCTTCGCCAGCTCGACCAGCATTTCGAGGACGCGCGGCTCAGTCTCGCCTTCTGCGAAGGCTTCCGCGATGCGAGCCGACTCCTCGAAACCGTCAGGTTTGGTGTCCATAGCGTCAGACTGCCTCACTGCACGCCGATCGGCAACCAAACGTCGCACCGGCTTGCATCGTGTAACGCTTCGCGATACATTTCGCCCCATGATAATCGGATTTCGGCACAAAGGGCTGGAAGCCTTTTATCGCAGCGGCACGACGCGCGGTGTTCAAGCGTCGCATGTGAAGAAGCTCCGAAATATTCTCGGGTTGCTCGATGTGGCGGCTGGACCGGATGATATGAATCTCCCGTCGTTCAAGCTGCACCCGCTCAAGGGCGACCTGAAAGGCCATTGGTCTGTCTGGGTCAACGGCAACTGGCGTATCACATTCCGGTTCGTCGGCGCTGACGCCGAACTGGTCGATTATCAGGATTACCACTGAGGCTATGACGATGATGCACAACCCTCCCCATCCCGGCGAACTCCTCCGCGATGAGGTCGTGTCGGCGCTGTCGCTGTCCGTCACCGAGGCAGCAAATCGTCTCGCCATGTCGCGCGTCGCGCTGTCTCGAGTGTTGAACGGCAAGGCCGCGATCAGCCCCGACCTCGCGGTTCGTCTCGAACAGGCCGGCGCCAGCACCGCCCGCGCCTGGCTCGCAATGCAGGCTAACTACGATCTATGGTGCGCTAGGCAGCATGAGCAACCGCCTGTCCGGCGCTTGCAGGATGTCGCCTGAGGCGTCGCGGACCTTCTGGGAGCGTTTCCTATGAACAAGTCGGGACAATCTAAGATGACCCTTGCTGAATTTTGCGCCGCAAATCCCGAGAAAATCCGCGCGCTCACGGAGGACGTCCGCGCGATTAGAGCGTCTGTGCAGAAACTCTCGGAGGAACTCGACGCGCGTGAGCAACGCGCAGACACAATTAATGCTCGATTGCGTGCGCTTTCCGAACGGTCGTCCGCCTTGGGCCTGCGCCTAGGCATGTCGCCCGACGAGGTGGAGCACATCTGGAGCTGCGATCTGCCGCGGCCCCCGGAGCGCGATCGGCAAGCCACGCCTCGCCTCTCCGGTCACTTTACATCCACCTCGCTATGTCACCCCCGCAGCCGCTTCACCACGGCTTGCCACTCGCGTTCACTTCTAGGCCCGAACTCGACCGAGGGCTGCGCCTGCGTCGCTTCCAGTTTGCTCGGCCGGCGCTTGCACACGCTGCACCGCAAATGCTGCCCCACTCTCTCGATCGATCCATTCCAGCGATGCACGGCAAACCAGCGCCACAGCTTCGGCCCGTCAACGACGCCCTGGTGGCCGCAACTCCCGCACTCGACGCTGAGGTTCATCGACGGAATCCGAAGATTTTCTAAGAGGTCGAAGCTATCATTCACGGTGAACAGATAGGGATCAGCCGGAACCCTGTGAAGCGATGGCCGACCACCGATCGCGGCGTGAAGCTGAGCGCCTCGCCACACAAGAAATCTTTGATAGCATGTGATAGCGTACGATAGCGTGTGATATCCGAAACTAGCATAGCGTAACATCCCCTACGATATCATATGATACGCTATGCAATCGTAGGATTACGTATTATAGGATTGCATATCGTATGAAATGCTAGAATACGCTACGCTACGATATTGTAGCGACATCAAACGGGGGAACGCCCATGCCGATCATCACGTTCGCGAACTCGAAGGGGGGGTCGGGGAAGACGACCTCTGCCCTTCTCCTGGCGTGCGAACTGGCGAACGCCAAGCGCGTGACGATCATTGACGCTGATCCTCGCCATCCACTGACGACGTGGGCCACGTTGCCAAACAAACCGAAGAACCTGACCGTCATCACCAACGAATCTGAGAAGACGATTCTCGACGAAATCGAGGCAGCAGCGGCACGCGATCCTTTCGTCATCGTCGATCTCGAAGGCACCGCCTCGCGCTTGACGAGCTATGCGATCAGCCAGTCAGATCTGGTCCTGATCCCGATGAAGGAGCAGCAGCAGGACGCCCTAGCGGCGATTGAGGTGGTTAAGGAAATCCATCGCGACATGAAAGCGGTGAGGCGCGAAATTCCATTCGCGATACTATTCACACAGACGAAGGCCGCGGTAAAATCGCGCACGGCACGTTTCGTCTCAAAGCAATTCCGCGACAATCAGAAGTTCTTGACGCTGAACACTGAGATCAATGAACGCGATGCCTTCGCGGCCATATTCGCGGTAGGTGGCGCGGTCGGGACGCTCAACCCGAAGGAGGTGAACAACCTCGAAGCCGCTCTGGCGAACGTCAACAACTTCGCGGCCGAGGTGATCGATATTTTGCGGAGTACGAAAGCCGAACGAAAGGATGTCGCTTAATGAACACCGAACGGAAGCCCATCGACTTTGGCGGTCTCGACGACTTCGACACCCGTCCGAAGGCGACACCTCAAACCCCAGAAACCAAAGTGGCCGAGCGGAAGGCCGTCGATCAGATGGCAGGTTTCCCCAGCCGGGAGAGAAGCGACGAAGGCCAGATCAATATCCGCGCGCAGGAGCAAGTTTTGAACCGCTTCCGCGAAATGGCGAAAAAAGAGCGCTACAAACTCGGTGCATTCCTCGAAATTATGATGGACGTTTACGAGCAGCGGAACGGAGGATGATGGCCCACGCCTGAGGATGTAGCCGCGACCCGGACGAAGGGCAGGGCAGCGGATGCTCGTGGTCTATCCCAAAAAGCGTTCCGATCCGACCGTTGCTCAAATGATCCTCCACGGAACGAGTCGTTCGTGGGAAGCCCGATCGGCTGCTTCCGCATAGTGACAGACGTTGCGAACTCGACAATGCTCCGTCGATCGATGGAATATGAGGGGATACGGATGATTAGGTGGCTGACGCGGCCGTGGTTTCAGGCTCGATCACTTGGCGTTCTGCAAACCTATTACCGTCAACCGCTCAAAAACCCGCTGCCGGCGTTCGAGGCGCGACTGTTGCGCGGGGCCGTCAACGCGACAATGGCAGATGGTGGGACGCCGTTTGATGCGGCGACGCGGTTCTATGCTGCCTATGCTGAAACCGCCGTGAGGCAGGGCCGATCGCTGAACGATATCAACTTTGGCGGCGTACTCGGCCGCATGTCGGCGATGCGGGACGAAATGAAGTTCTACGACGAACACAAAACAGCGCTCAAATCAGTCAGCGAAAGCGCCAAGGCCGCGCCCGATATGAAAGGGCTCTGAGAACAATGTTTGGCCGTAAGAACGAAGAAAGCCCCGCTACGGCGGGAAGCGTAGCGGACCAACGGCCGCGCATCATGTCTCTAAACGAGCATGATCGCGCGATCCTCGCTCAACATCGATTTGAAGAACTCGGCAAACTTCTGCGTGCATCGGGTTGTGCGATCCAGCCCGATCCCAAGGGCCTCGCGGTAAACTTCCATACCGGGGAACACATGATGGTCGTTCAGGTCGATCGGCTGGACCCACGCCGCATCAAGCTCATGATGATATTCAACAACGCTGAGGGTGACATTGTCAAAGCCCGCTGGGCATGTTTCGAGGCGAGTTCGAAGCAATTCGCCTCGAAGGCTACGGTCGATGAAGTCGGCCTTGGCTACACGGTGACGCTGAGCGTCGGGGTGTACGCTGAGGCTCTTCACTCCTTCGGTGATTCATTGAAGGCATATGTGGACGACATAATCAAACTCTATGGCGACTTCATCGACCTGATGATATTAGCTTAAATAAGCTGGGCCTGATTCACAAACCGTCTGCGGTCGCCTTGGCTTTCGCCGCACGGTCGGCGCTTTCCTTATTGTGCTCCTGCGAGAACTTCTCTTGCGAAACATATTCTAGCTGAAGCGTCGCCTTTTGCCCTCGATCGAGCGGACATGCTTCATTCGCAGAGTTGTAGTTGCTGTCGGCCATACTGTTTGCGAGCTTGTTCGCTGCGGCGACGAATCCGCTCCCGCCATAGAGGTGCTGAGGGTAGGGGTTCTCTTCCGTTGAGACGGAAACGGTCACTCGTGTTTCCTGATTATAAAACGCTCGTTGCGTGTCGATTGAGACGCCATCGGGATTAACGACTTTTACCCCCTGCTGGTGGGGATACTTGTCAGCTAACGCTGTCCTTAGCTTCTCAATCTTGGCGGCTATCGTGGAAAGGCAGCCTTTTTCCGATAACGTTACCGAGTCAAGTCCATCGTTGACGAACGATGGTGTAACCGCGACGTTTAAGTCTCCGATCGGCATACCCACTCCAAGGGAATAGGTGATCCTGACCTTTGCAGGCTTCTTTCCTTTCCGAGTCACATCGACGGCTTTGACGCCATCAACCTTCCGCAAGCCTTCTGCGAATTGCTCGGGGGTCATGCCCGCTCGAAAGTCACGCCAGATTACTGGCTGTTGTAGACTTTGTGCGGCTTCCGGAGCCGGATGAACTGTTGCGACCTGTAGCGCCGCGATTAAATATCGGATCATATCCCCCCAAATGCCCTATGCTGAGTGCGCCCGGGCACTCCCACTTCATCGCCTATAAGCGGAAGGGCTAAATGGCGGCAACCGAGACAGACGGGGGAGCGGGGACGAAACTTGCACCGCTGGTTATTCAGATTGCTCAGTTCGTATTCCGGCGACCCATTTAAGGCGAACTGCTAAATTCCACATTCTTGCCTGACAACAAACCGACCGTATTCTTCACTGTCAACCGACCCCCAAAAAACCCGCAGAAATCCGTCTGTAAACGCGCACGGTATGTGGCGGCCTTCCCATCGCGCTAATTGTCGTCGCGCCAGCGCCGCCATTCTCACTGAGGATCGAGTTCCAGGAATGTCCGGGTTGGGAAGGAAAGCGGACGCTATCGGCGTATTCGCGATCGGGCCTCGTTGAGGCTTTCTCGATTTGCGCCGCCTGCATAATTGGGATTATCCGCTTGGACGGATCGCCCGCCTGAACGTCCGGGTATGGGCGTTCGTGTCCGATCCGGCTTTCTCGCGAGGGATTGAATTTTGAGAAGCGGCCGGGATGCCAAAGCAAACTGGCAAAGCGGCTGGAAACTAACATGGCGAGTAACGTTTATGGCCTTGCCACAGTCGTCCTCCGGCTGCGGCCGGCCCGTCCTTGCT
>NZ_SGIS01000024.1 GCF_004208535.1 Sphingomonas populi | reverse complement strand
CAATTTGCTCCAGCACGACACCCGAAAACTCTCCATCCGCAGAAAATTTAAACACGCCGGATGGCACGACGACTATCTCTCTTCTCTCCTCGCTCAAATGCGATAGCCCTGCTTCCAGGGAGGGGAGTAGAACGTCCAAAGTCGCGCTCGCGACGCGTTCGGGGAGCGCCGCTTTCCGGCCATATAACCAAATCGGTTAAATCACTGTCCTACAGCGTGCCGTTCGCGGTAGCGACCCGGGCTTCACAGGCCATTGGGGATTCGCTGCATGAAACACCTCTTCTTAGCGGTCGCGCTGTTGGCCGCGCCTGCGCACGCGCAGAGTGCGGCGTCGGTTCAGGCGCCGGGCGGGTATGCGCCGATGCAAGCGCCGTGCGTGCGGCAGAGCGACAGCAGTTGTGTGCCGATCAGCCCGACCGCGCCGTTGCCGACCACGCAGGGTCCGCTCGGCGCGGCGATCTCGACGCCGCTCGCGGGCAGCGTCACCGCCAGCGCGGTGACGCCGACCTCGGGCGCGGCGAGCTTCGCGGGCGGGACCGCGACGATCGGGCCGATGGTGCCGCAACTCGGGCGCGACATCGGCCTCAAATTGTGGAGCGCGGACAATGCCGTGTTCTCGTGCCAGATCCGCGACAGCATCGACGGCGGCGTCACCAAGCTGCCGCTGACGATCTTCGATATCGCGATCGGCGGGCCGTATAGCGCGCCGGTCAACAGCGCGATCACGTCCGAGACCATCGCCGGCACGCAAGTCTATCTGCTGTGCAGCGTCACCGCCGGCACGCTCAGCTATGTGGTGGCGCAATGAGCGCGCGGCACATCCTCGCGCTCGTCGCGTTGCTCATCGCCACGCCGGCTGTGGCCGAAAGCGATCCCGCCGCGCGTGGCCTCGCGCTGCGGGCGAACACCGCCGCCGCCGCGCGCGTGCCGCGTCTGTCGGTGATCTCGGGCGCCGAGCAATGGTATGGCCTCGCCGCGACGCTGACCGCCGGCACGTTCAACACGGTGCGCGTGCTTCACCGCAACCTCGCCGGCTGCACCGCGACGGGCTTGCGCCTGCTGGCAGGCAATTACGGCTGGGCGAACACCAGTTCGGCGGGCAGCCCGTCCGCCCCCAAGGAGCGGCAGAACCCCTATCCGATCACGATCCACAGCGCGTTCGAGTTCGCCGGCACCAAGACCGACCAGCAACAGCCGCGCTCGCCAGTGCGCTGGAATGGACAGCCGACCGCGACGCTGACGCCGTCGAGCGCGGCTTATGCCTTTCCCAATCTGCTGCTGTCCGATCCCGTGTCGGCGTCGGTCGCGCCGGGCGCCGCCTTTTACGAGCGCTCCGCGATCACGCAGACGGCGGCGGGGCAGCAATATTTCAGCACGGTGTCGCTGCGCGGCGGCACGACCGGGTTCGGCAGCGACAGCGGCGAGGGATCGACGGTCAATTCGGGGGTGGAGCGCGCGTTCGACACTGCCGGCGGCGACGTGAGCGTGGGCGCACCACAATTCGCCGCCGGCTGGTCGGCGCTGGCGGTGCTCGGCATCTGCGCGGACGGATCGGTCGCGCCGTCGATCGCGATCGCGGGGGACAGTATCGTCGCCAAGGTCGATGACGCGGGCTACGGCTATTTCACCGGCGGCTGGGCGCTGCGCGCGTTCGCGCCCTATCCGCACATGCTGCTCGCGCTGTCCGGCGAACGCGAGATGGATGCGGTGCAGGTGTGGAATTTCGCGTCGCGGTTCGAGGCGTCAGGTTATGCCACGCATGTGCTTTGGGCTTATGGCCGCAACGATTTGAGCTATGACGTCGGGGTGCTCGGGCTGACGCCCGCGCAGGCGGTCGCGGCGATGAAGGCGGTGCGGTTGCAGGCGGCCAAGGCGTTCATGATGCCGCGCGGCGGCGGCGCGCCGGGGCAGGTGTTCATCGCCGCGACAATCCTGCCCGCGCCGACCTCCTCCGATGGTTTCCTGACGATGGCCGGGCAGAGCAAGGATGCCTATGAGGCGGGGCGCGTGCTGTTCAACCAGTGGCTTCGCGATCCTTCGGCGGCGGGGTTCGTCGCGCAGGCGAACGCGCAGGTGGCGGGCGTCGCCAATGCCGGCGTGGCGCGCGTCGCCGATCCGTGCGCCGGGCTTGAGGTGAATGCGGGCGGCGTGCCGACGCGCGACGGCGGCTTTTCGCCGCCCGCCACCGTCACCTATGCGACTGGCACGTCTTCGGGCAGCAACACCGGCAACACCTTCAACGATAGCAGCAAGGCGTGGACGGCGGGCGGGTATCGCGGCGCTGAGCTGCAGATCGTGTCGGGCACCGGCGCGGGGCAGTTTCGCGGCATCGGCGGCAACAGCGCGACTCAACTGCTGATCGCCGATCCGTGGACGACATTGCCCGATGCGACCAGCACCTACCGGATCACCGACGCGCCCGGCTGGAACGGTGTTCACCCCGGCACGCGCGGCGCGATCCTGGCGGCGGCGGGGATCAACGTAGCCACGCTGATGCAGCCGCTTGCCGGGCAATGAGGAGGACAGGATGAACCAGCGGGAGCAACTGATCGCCTATCTCGCCACACTCGCCGCGCTGGCGGTGATCTTCACGGTGGCGATCGTCGCCGGCGTGGTGAGCGAACATGTGATCGGCAAGATCGAGGCGTTTGGGCTTGGGACGATCACCGGCGGGCTGATCGGGGTGTTGCGGCTGCCGGGGAACCCGCCGGTCAGGCCGGAGTGAGGGGGGGCGCACTGCGAGGTAAAGCTTTCGGTAAAACAAACCCGTTCGTGCCGAGCGAAGTCGAGGCACCTGCGCTTGGGGCCTGTCCCTCGACTTCGCTCGGGACGAACGGGTAGGTTGCCTCAATCCGCCACCGGCCCATGATTGGCCGGCGCCGGGCGCTTCGCCATCCACACCACGCCGATCAGCACGATCGAGATCCAGCCGCACATCCAGAAGATTTCGAGTGACGACAGCAGATAGGCCTGGCCGACGATCTGCCGCATCACCACGCCGACCGCCTGCCCCGGACTGGCCCCGAGCGCCTGAAGCTGGTCGAGCGTCTGGCGATAGACCGGCGACCAGTCGCTGCCGGCCTCGGTCAGCCGGGTCTGGTGGAGCGCTTCGCGCCGGTCCCAGAAGGTGGTGGTGAGCGACGCCGCGAAACTGCCGGCGGTGATGCGCGCGAAATTGGAGATGCCCGATGCCGATGGCACCTTTTCCGGGGGTACGCCGTCGAGCATGATGGTGATGAGCGGCACGAAGAACGCCGCCATCGCCACGCCCTGCAAGAACAGCGGCGCCGCGAGCACGAGGAAGCTCGCATCGGGCGTGTACCAGGAGCGCATGAAGAACGAGACCGCGTAGCAGACGAACGCGAACGACGCGATCCAGCGCACATCGATCCTGAGCCGCTGGATGATCGGCGTCATCACCACCGCCATGATCCCGGCCGGCGCGGCGACAAAGCCGGCCCAGGTCGCGGTATAGCCCATCTGCTCCTGCAGCCACAACGGCAGCAGCAGGTTGTTGGCGAACAGCACCGCATAGCCGAGGCAGATCGCGAGCGTGCCGAGCGCAAAGTTACGGCGCTTGAACAGGGTGAGATCGACCGCGGGCTGGCCGTCGGTCAGCTCCCAGATGATCCACGCGACGAAGCCGACCACCGCACACACCGCCAGCACAACGATCAGCGGGTTGTTGAACCAGTCGCGATCCTTGCCGAGATCGAGCATTGTCTGGAGGCTGAACACCCAGAAGGCGAGCAGGATCAGGCCGACCGTGTCGATCCGCACCTTCCGCGTCGGCGTCTCGCGCGACTTGAGCGACTGCCAACTGATGAAGCCCGCCACGATGCCGATCGGCACGTTGATGAGGAAGATCCAGCTCCAATGGTAGTTATCGGAGATGTAGCCGCCGAGCACCGGGCCGAACACCGGCGCGGCGAGTGTCGTCATCGACCAGATGCTGAGCGCGGTGCCGCGCTTGTGCGCCGGGAAGATCGCGATGAGCAGCGCCTGGCTGCCCGGAATCATCGGGCCGGACACGCCGCCCTGGAGGATGCGGAAGACAATCAGCGAGGGCAGATCCCACGCGAGGCCGCACAGCAACGAGGCGACCGTGAAGGCGAACACCGAGGCGGTGAAGGTCTTGACCACGCCGAAGCGCTGCATGAACCAGCCGGTCAGCGGCACCGTCACGCCGTTCGCCACCGCGAACGAGGTGATGACCCAGGTGCCGTTGTCCGAACTGACGCCGAGGCTGCCTGCGATCGTCGGCAGCGAGACGTTGGCGATGGTGCCGTCGAGCACCTGCATGAAGGTGCCGAGCGCGAGCGCGAGCGCGGTGACCGCGAGGGCCAGCCCCGCGAGCGGCGGCGGCCCGGCGGCCGCTCCGGGCTGGCCGCTCACCGCGCGCGGCCCAGATTCTGGTTGATGATCTGGCGAATGCGGGTGTCGATCGCGGGGCCGCCGTCGAGGCTTGCTTGCGTGCCGCCAGCCGGGGGCGAGCTCATCGCGACGAGCGGCTTGGACTGGTCGGCGGTGTCGACCGTGACGTTCGCCGAGAGGCCGACGCGCAAGGGATGCGCGCGCAGTTCGCGGGGATCGAGCGCGATGCGGACCGGCACGCGCTGGACAATCTTGATCCAGTTGCCCGAGGCGTTCTGCGCAGGCAGCAGCGAGAAGGCGCTGCCGCTGCCCGCGCCGAGGCCGAGCACATGGCCGTGGAAGGCGAGCTTGCTGCCATAGACGTCGGCGGTGATCGTCACCGGCTGGCCGACGCGGATTTTTTCGAGCTGGGTCTCGCGGAAGTTGGCGTCGATCCACAGGCTGTCGAGCGGCACCACCGCCATCAGCGGCGTGCCGGCGGCGACGCGCTGGCCGAGCTGGACGGTGCGCTGCGCGACGACGCCGTCCATCGGCGCGACGATCCGCATGTGGCTGGAGTTGATCGCCGCCTGCCGCACGTTGGCGATCGCGGCGAGCACGCGCGGGTTGGTGTAGACGCTGGTGCCGGCCACCGCGCTCGCCGCCTGCGCGCGCTTGGCGAGCGCGAGGTTGAGGGCTGCATTGGCGGTGGTGACGGCGTCGGCGGCGTGGCTGACCTCCTCGCCCGAGACTGCGCCATCGGCGGCGGCGCCCTTGCGGCGAGCGAGATCGCTGCGCGTCTTGGCGAGATCGGCGCGGGCCTGCGCGATTTCCGCGCTGGCCTCGTCCACCGAAGCGGTGTCCGAGCGCACGCCGCGCACCGCCTGGCCGAGCGCGGCCTCGGCGGCTTGCAGCGAGACATCGGTGGTGGCGGGGTCGAGATCGATCAGCGGCTGGCCGCGTTTGACCGCCTGGGTGTTGTCGGCGTGGATCGCGAGCACGGTGCCGCCGTCGCGTGCGGTGACGCTCACCACGTTGCCGCCGACATAGGCATCATCGGTCGCCTCGGTGGGCGGCGCGGTGAAGACGCGGATCGCATAGAGGATCGCGGCGATCAGCAGCACCGCGCCGAAGATCAGGAAGGCGATCCGGCGGGTGCGCGACTTGGCCGTCGGCGGTTCGGGCGCGGGCGCGGACGCCGGCTGCGACTGGGGCGGCGCTGCCGTGGTGACGGGCGCGGCGGGCGTGTCGTCCCCGTCGTCGCGTGCGGTATCGCGGTCGATGCGCGTCGAGTATTCGGTCATAGTCCCGACCCCTTGGTGTTAGCGGCTACCGCGACGCGGGGATCGAAGCCCCCACCCAGCGCGGCGATGAGTTTGATTCGTTGGGTGATGGCGTTGGCCTGTGCGTCGATCCGGCTCTGCTCGGCTTCGAGCAGGCGGAAGCCCGAATCGACCGCGTCGAGCCGCGAGCCGAGCCCGGTCGAGGTCCGCACCGCATCGAGCCGCACGGTGTCGCGAAGTCCGGCGACGACCTTGTCCTGCTCGACGAGATCAGCATCGGCGGCGCGGACGTTGGTGATGGCATCGGCCGAGTCGCGTACCGCGGTGATGACGCTGGCGTTGTAATCGGCCACCGCCTTGTCGAGATCAGCGCCGGCGCCGCGATATTGCGCGCGCAGCCGGCCGCCCTCGAAGATCGGCAAATGGATCGCCGCGCCGCCCGACACCTGCGCCGAGCCGGCGGTGAAGAACTGGCCAAGCCCGAGTGCGGCCAGGCTGGCGAGCGCCGAGATGTTGACGTTGGGCATGAAATCCGCGCGCGCGACCGCCCGGCCCGACACCGCCGCGTCGATCCGCGCCTGTCCGGCGAGCAGATCGGGACGGCGGCCGAGCAGATCGGCGGGGAGCAGCGCCGGCACTGCGGGCGGATGATCGAGCGCGAGCGTCGGCGCCGCGATCAGCGGATAGAAATCGGCGCCGCGACCGACCAGAGCGGCGAGCGCGTGGACCGCGAGATCATGCTGCTGAAGGCTGCGGACCTTCGCCTGCCGCGCCTCGGCGAGCAGGGTTTCGGCGGTGCGCGCCTCGAACTCGCTGGCGAGCTTGTGCTTGATCCGCGACTGGACGTAGCCGAGCGCTTGTTGGCGGGTGGTGACGAAACGGTCGGCGATCTCGGCCTGCCGGTCGGCCTGGACGAGACTGGCGTAGCTCTGCGCGACCGCGGTCGCGATCATCAGCCGCGCCGCCGCCGCATCGAGCTCGGCGGCGCGTTCGCTCGAGCGCGCCTGTGCGACGAGCGCGCGCTGGCGGCCGAACAGGTCGAGATCCCACGACAGGTTCGCGGCGAGCGACGGCACCGAATAGACTCGCCCGCCATAGGGTGGCGGGATGATGTAATGTTCGCTGAACCGCTCGGCCTGAAGCCCGGCGTCGCCGGTGACCTGCGGCAATTGGCCAGCGTGCTGCACATCGATCGCCGCCTGTGCCGTGCGGACGCGGGCGAGCGCACCGGCGAGGTTGGGATTGTCGGCGAGCGCAAGCTCGACCAGCCGGCCGAGCTGTGGATCGCCGAACGAGTCCCACCAGCGATCGGACACCGCTGGCGCGGTATCGCCGAGGCCGAGCGCGGCCGGCTTGAGCTGTGCGACCTGCGGGGCATCGTGCGGCACGCTCGCGCAGCCGGCGAGCAGCAGCGCGGTCGCCGCCGCGATGCCGCGTTTGATGTGACGCCGGCTCATTCGCCTGCCTCCACGACGAAACCGGCGTGGTCCTCATCGAGCATCCGTTCGGCGGCGACCAGCAACCGCGCGAGCATCGCCGAGAATTGCGTGACCTCGTCATCATTGAAGTCAGCAATCAGAGTGTTCCAGCCCGACACCACGATCGGCGCGATCGCATCGATCTTGGCCTCGCCCGCCGCGCTCACCTTGAGGCCGACGACACGGCGGTCCTCGGCGCTGCGATCGCGCAGCATCAGCCCGCGTTCCTCAAGCGTGTCGATCAGCCGCGTGGTCGCGCCGCTGGTGATGTTGAGCTCGCGCGCCAGCTCGCCGGGGTTCGAGATCGCCCCGTCGCGCACGACCTTGAGCGCAATCCACTGCGTGACGGTGATGTCCTCCGCCGCGAAGCGCCGTTCGAGCAGCGTCTTGACGTGCTGTTCGAGCCGCCGAAGCATCCGCCCGGGCGAGCGCTGCGTCGCGCAATCCTCTATGGTGAGCCGTGCCAAAACCTGCCTCCGAAATATCTGCATGTGCAGATAGTGCGGTGGCAATGGCTGACAAGTGCGAAAGATGCAATCGTGACGATTCTTTCCGCATGCGCGGCGGCGGAGCTACCGGGACGCGACAGCGTGGTCTTGCAGGCCCGACGATTTTCGCTAAAGACGCTCGCTCCCGAGAGGGGCGATTAGCTCAGTTGGTAGAGCGTCTCGTTTACACCGAGAATGTCGGCGGTTCGAGCCCGTCATCGCCCACCATCGCCGCCGGCGAGACGCATCAGCGAAGCTGATGCGCACGCCTGCAAGATCGGCCAGCGCGACAAAGCGCGCCACAAGGCGCGGCTTTGCCGCGACTGACGGCGCGCGGGGCATGAAGCGCCCCGCTACGAAAATTCAGGCGTGCTCAACCTCTTGTGGCTTGGCGGCAAGTTGCAGGCCGAGCGCATCCACTACCCGCAGGATGGTATCGAGCGTGGGATTGCCGTTCTCGCTGAGCGCTTTGTGCAGCGCTTGCCGGCTCAGGCCGGTTTCGGCGGCAAGCTGGGCAATGCCCCGAGATTTCGCGACGGTGCCGAGCGCGGCGGCGATGTAGCCGGCGTGCTTGGTTTCAAGCGCGTCGCTCAGAAGCTCGGCGTGATCCTCAGTGGTGGCGAGGTACTTCGACGCGTCGAAGTCTTTGATACGCGTGTTCATAGGATTGCCCTTATATGAACCAATATTACCGGATGTGTTGTGGAGGCGGATCATTCGATATCGTCGGCCATCTCCTTCGCCTTGGCGATATCGCGCCGCTGGGTGGATTTCGTTCCACCGTACAGCAGAAACACAACGGCGTTGCCGATGACGGCATAATAGACGCGGTAGCCTTGACCCACGTCGATCCGCATCTCCGACACACCGTCTCCGAGCGACTTTACGTCGCCGAACAGACCACCCTCAACCCGAACGATCCGCCGGACGATCGCCTTCTGGGCGATCCGGTCGGTGATGCCATCAAGCCACTGCTCGAAGTCTTCGGTCTGTTTGACTC
The DNA here is from genome assembly GCF_004208535.1 of Sphingomonas populi. Classification (GTDB taxonomy): domain Bacteria; phylum Pseudomonadota; class Alphaproteobacteria; order Sphingomonadales; family Sphingomonadaceae; genus Sphingomonas; species Sphingomonas populi. Next base: position 67,351 of record NZ_SGIS01000024.1, on the reverse strand, counting down.
GATAGGCCACTTGTCGCCTTTATGCGACAAGACGTCGGCCGTCAACTAAAAGCGACAAGAACGAGCTCTGAAATTCGTGGCGTACGCGATCTCGCAAATCATCTGCTGCCGAATGGTTACGCCGAATTGTCTCCACCAACGAAGATCGATTGGGACGCGAAACGGCGGATGCCGACATGAAGCGAGCCATGCGCGCCGATCTGGGAGTCACGCGTTAACCACTAATGCTAGTGTGCCACTCACCGAGGCTGACGCGAGGCCTCGGCACCAACGGCGAGTTCAAACGCATTCATACTTGGTGTTCTCTGGTCGGGGCGACAGGATTCGAACCTGCGACCCCCACACCCCCAGTGTGATGCGCTACCAGGCTGCGCTACGCCCCGACCGAGGGAGGCGCGTGTAGGCGGAAGGCTCGCGGGATGCAAGCGGGATCGGCATTGCCTCCGCCGCCCCCACTCGCGCGCAGCGGATTGTTGCGTGGTCCTCGCGATGATGGTAGCGCGCGCCGCTTGTAAGCGGGGCGGCTGCCGCCTCCGCGCCCGGTGCTTTGCCGGCAGCTTTTGTTCAGGACGCCATGTTCGCCACCTCAGCCCTTGCCGCTTCCGCCACCTCCGCATCCGCCGTCGGCGGTAACGGTAGTGTGGCGTCGATGTTCCTGCTGTTCTTCCCGTATATCGCGATCGCCGTGGTCGGCTATTTCCTGCTGCTGCGCCCGCAGCAACAGCGCATCAAGGCGCAGCAGGCCAAGATCAACGGCGTCAAGAAGGGCGATTCGGTCGTCACCGCCGGCGGCGTGCTCGGCAAGGTGACCAAGGTCGAGGATCAGTATGTCGAGGTTGAGGTCGCTCCCAACGTCCGCATCCGCGTCGTCAAGGCGACGCTGACGGAAGTGACCAACCCGCTCGCCAAGCCCGCGAACGACTGATCCGATGCTCGATTTCCCGCGCTGGAAGATCGCCTCGATCCTGGGGTTGCTCGCCTGCCTGATGGCGCTGGCGATCCCGAGCTTCTTCCCCGAAGACCAGACCAAGGCGTGGGGCTGGATTCCCCATCCGCGCGTCAACCTCGGTCTCGATCTCGCCGGGGGCAGCTATCTGCTGCTCGAGGCGGACACCGCCGATCTCGCGAAGACGCGCATCGGCACGATGCGCGACCAGATCCAGAGCGAGATGTCGCGCGCACCCGCGATCGACATCGGCGACATCGCCACCGACAACGGCAAGATCAGCTTCATGCTGCGCGACGTCACCAAGGTGGATGCGGCGCGTGAGCGGCTCAACAAGCTGACCGCTGGCGCCGGGCTGACCGGCCAGCGCGACTGGGATCTGAACGTCGTCGATTCGTCGCGCGTGGTGATGACGCCGACTCAGGCCGGCTTCGACCAGACGCTCAACCAGGCAATGGGCGACGCGACCGAAGTCGTGCGCAAGCGCATCGACGAACTCGGCACCAAGGAGCCGACGATCGTCCGCCAGGGCAACGATCGCATCGTCGTGCAGGTGCCGGGGCTGCAGAACCCGCAGGCGCTGAAAGAACTGCTGGGCCAGACCGCCAAGCTCGAATTCAAGATGGTCGACGAGACGCCGGTCGATCCTGCGCAGGCCGCCAAGGGCATCGTGCCGCTGGGCGACCAGATATTGCCCTATGTCGAGGGCGGGCCGGGCGCGACGATCATGGTCAAGCGTCAGGCGATCCTGACCGGCGACCAGCTCGTCACCGCGTCGCAGGGGTTCAAGCAGGACGACAATTCGCCGATCGTCAACTTCACCTTCAACAGCGAAGGCGGCAAGAAGTTCGCGCGGATCACGCAGACCAATATCGGCAAGCGTTTCGCGGTGATCCTCGATGACAAGGTCATCTCGGCGCCGTCGATCAACACCGAGATTCTCGGCGGCAGCGGCTATATCGAGGGGCGTTTCACCGTCGCGAGCGCCAACCAGCTCGCCATCGCGCTGCGCTCGGGCAAGCTGACCATCCCGCTCAAGGTGGTCGAGGAGCGCACCGTCGGCCCCGATCTCGGCGCCGATTCGATCCATGCCGGCGTGCTCGCCTGCACGATCGCGGTGATCGCGGTGATGATCTTCATGTTCGTCACCTACGGTCGGTTCGGCTTCTATGCGAACCTTGCGGTCATCATCAACGTCGTGGTGATCGTCGGTGTGCTGGCGCTGCTCAACTCGACGCTGACGTTGCCGGGCATCGCCGGCTTCGTGCTGACGGTCGGCACTGCGGTCGACGCCAACGTGCTGATCAACGAACGTATCCGCGAAGAGCGGCGGCGCGGGCGCAGCGTACTCCAGTCGGTCGAGCTGGGGTATAAGGAAGCCAGCCGCACGATCTTCGAGGCGAACGTGACGCATGCCATTTCGGCGATCATCATGCTGCTGATGGGCTCCGGCCCGATCCGCGGCTTCGCGATCGTGCTGCTGATCGGCATCGGCACCTCGGTGTTCACCGCCGTCGTGTTCACGCGGATGCTGGTGGTGACGTGGATCCGCCGCGCGCGGCCTACGGATATGAATATATGAGACCGATACCGTCACCCCAGCGAAAGCTGGGGTCTCCCTGTGGCGCGCGTAACGCCCTCCCCGAAAAGACCCCAGCTTTCGCTGGGGTGACGAGACCCGTATGCGCCTGCTGAAACTCGTTCCCGACAACACCAACCTGCCCTTCGTCTCGCTGCGCGCGTGGGCGTTCGGGTTGACGATGCTGCTGTCGATCGCCGCGATCGGGCTGACCGTCGCGCGCGGGCTCAATCTCGGCGTCGATTTCGTCGGCGGTTTGATGATCGAGGAGAAGTTCGCGACGCCGCCGCATCTCGATTCGCTGCGCTCGACGATCGACAATCTCGGCCTGGGCGAAGTGCGGCTCCAGCAGTTCGGCGATCCCAAGACGGTGTCGATCCGCTTGCCGCCGCCCAAGAGCACCGACAAGGGCGCGACCGACGCGGTCGTCCAGAAGGTCCAGGCGGCGATCAACGCCAAGTTCCCCGACGCCAAATTTTCCAAGCAGGACGCGGTTTCGGGCAAGGTCTCGAACGAGCTGATCTGGAAGGGTGCGCTCGCGGTGGTGCTGGCGGTGTTCGGCATCGGCCTGTTCGCGATCTTCCGCTTCGAATGGCAGTTCGGCGTCTCGACCGTGGTCGCCATCGTCCATGACGTGCTGATGACCTTGGGCTTCTTCGCGCTGACGCAATTGGAGTTCGACCTCAACATCGTCGCGGCGGTGCTGACCATCATCGGCTATTCGATCAACGACAAGATCGTCATCGACGATCGCATCCGCGAGAACATGCGCCGCTATCGCAAGATGGACATGCCGCAGATCGTCGACCTCTCGGTCAACGAGACGCTGCCGCGCACGGTGATGACCTCGCTGACGATCCTGATCGCGCTGGTCGCGCTGCTGATCTTCGGTGGGCATGTGCTGCAAGGCTTCACTGCGGCGATGATCCTCGGCATCGTGGTCGGCACCTATTCGTCGATCTACGTGTCGTCCTCGCTGCTGATCTCGCTGGGCCTGCGCCCCGACCCGACCAAGAGCGATACCACGACCAAGGCGGTGCCGAGCGAAGGCATGCCGCCCAAGAAGCGCTGATCCGCCGTGCGTATGGACGCCTTATGAGGATGGACAGGGAGCAGAACAGCGACGGGCCGATCGTCTCGGCCTTTTCGCTCGGCGGCTTCAAGGTCGATGATGGCGTGTACCGCGCGCTGCTGCTCACGCCCGAGCGCGCCGATGGCTGGGAACCGCCCGCGCTCGACGCGCTGACGGTGGACGCGGTGGCGCCGTTGCTCGCGCTCGATCCCAAGCCGGAGTTTTTGCTGCTCGGTACGGGCGCGACTTTGGTGCGCCCCCCGGTCGCGTTTGTGCGGGCGGTCGAGGCGCTGGGGTACGGCATCGAGGCGATGGACAGCCGTGCGGCGGCGCGTGCCTGGGCGGTGCTGCGCGGCGAGGGGCGCTGGATCGCGGCAGCGTTGTACCCTTTGAGCTAACCCCACGCGGGTTGGTTTAGGCTGAGACCAAATTTCGTAGGTGCGCGTACAGCGCATCGGTATTCGCGCTCCATGTGAACCGCTCCGCGCCCTTGCGAACAGCCTCTTGCATCGGCGGGGCGGCGAGGACCTCCCCGATCGCTCGCGTGAACGCGTTCGCCTCGCGGGCGACGACGCGCCCGTAAGCGACATCGGTCACCACTTCGCGCGCGCCGCCGGCATCGGTGATGACGATCGGCGTGCCGCACGCCAGCGCCTCGACCCATGCGTTCGCCAGCCCTTCCGACGCGGAGGCGAGCGCCATCACGTCGGCGGCGGCGATCAGCGCGGGCAGATCGGCGTGGGGCAGCGCGCCGAGCAGGCGCACACGGTCGCCGATGCCGAGCGCGGCGATCTTCGCCTCCAACGTAGGCCGCGCCGCCCCTGCCCCGGCGATCAGCAGCGAGGCGCCGGGTATCGCGGCGACCGCGTCGATCACCACGTCATGCCCCTTGCGTGGGATGAGCGCGCCGACCGAGACGACCAGCGGCCCGGTAACGCCGAACTTAGCTTTCGCTCCCGTACGGTCGCGCGGCGCGAAGCGGTCGAGATCGACGCCGGTATGGTGGACGCGGATCGTCTCAGCGGGGATGCCGAGCGCGGTCATGTCGGCGCGCATCGCTTGCGAGACCGCGAGCACTCCGTCCGCCTGCCGCCCGGCGGCGATCACCTGTGCGGCGGTGGCGGGCGCGGTGCCCCAATGGTGGATATCGGCGCCGCGCGCCTTGATCGAGACCGGCACGCCCAGCGCCTTGCCGAGCGCGACTGCCGCGGGGCCGTCGGGGAAGAAGAACTCCGCGTCGATCACGTCGAACGGGAAATCGCGGCGGATGTCGGCGAGCAGCGGCGCGAGCGCGCGGACCAGCGCGGGCACATGGAAGCGGCCCGCTGTTCCGGGCAGCGTGAGGAAGCGCGGACGCCGCACGTCGAGGCCCTTCCACGGTTCACGCGTCGGCAGGCGTGCGAGCGGGGCGTAATGGCCGTGCCGCGACAGCGGCCACGGCGGCAGCCCGACCGGGGCTACAACGCGCAAATCGATATCGCGGTGCGCGGCAAGGCCAAGCGTCTGCCGCTCGACGAACACGCCGAGATTGGGCGCGGCGGCATGCGGGAACAGGGTGGCGAGGGTCAACACGCGGAGCATAGTGCCGGGCTTAGCGGGTGAAGGTTAAGACTGCGCTGCATCACTTTTCCGGCACTTAAATCCGGCATTGTGGCGCGAGTGTTGGTCTGGCTTTTGGTCCGTCTATCGTTCCACGAGTTAGTTGAAGTTTTTACGTCCACGAGTTATATCGTTAGTCGCAATGTCGGTTAGGTGTGTGATCATCTTCCCGAACGATGGCCCCGGCCGTGGCAGCGGTCGGGGCCAAATCGTAAAGGGGGCCAAGCTGGCAGGCCCGACCCCCTCCGCTAGAGTGAGCCTTGCGGCTTACTTCCGGCGAGCCGCTTCAATGATCTGCACCACCAAAGCGGCGAAAGCGATCGTCAGCAAGCATAGGCTGACAATCAAAGTTGCAATGTCGATTGTTATGTTAATCACCTCCTTTTGGGCGGTAGGTTTTGCTCCCCGTGACAGACAGAGAGCGACCGCCACGGCCCGTCTAGCCAGCCGAGCAGATTTGCGCGACCAACATTAACGCGAACCAAATCGAACCGAAGCCGCTGGCGTCTAGAGTAGCTAGGATTGGCAAATGGCCTGGACGGGGTCGTTCATGGCCCGAGCTACCGCCTTTTCCCCGCGCGTTCCTCGGGGGATTTCCGCCAAACTCGCGCTCTCTTCTCCGCCAACGAATTGGCAACGGCGGTGCGCAAGGTCGATCCCTCGGCCTTGCGGGCGTCGAGAGCGAGGTGAACGCCGCGCTTGATGCGAAGGCCTCCGAGATCGGCAACGCATTCGCTATCCGCCCGAGCAGGATGCGGGCGGGGCGGCCGTCATCAGTCGGACGATACTCCCGATGCGGTGGATCTCGTGGGGCTGATCTCGGAAGGCACGTTGCGCCGTTCTTACTGAGTCCGTCGAAGCCAGCCGCTCAGGACAGGCTTCGACACGCTCAGGGCGAACGGTTGGGAATACGATTCCCGGCGATCAGATGCGCTTGTCACCCGGATAGGCGAACAGCACGTCGCTGCCCGCCGCCGCGTCGATGTGGCACACCCCGGTCAGCGTCAGGCATTCGCCGGCTTTCCAGGCGACGCCGTCCGCCACGCCCGATCCGGTGACGGGGACGAACCAGCCGGTCACGCCCTCGGGCAGCGTGATGTCGCGGGCGCCGCCGGCGAAGCGTTCGATCACGAATTTGGGGCCTTCCGCCAAAACCGTGTGATCGCGGCCGTCGGGCGCGGGGGTGGGCAGTGGCACGAACGGCTCTGGGTCCGAAGCCGCAACGCCCGCGTCGAGATGCAATTCCCGATCGCTGCCGTAATCGTACAGGCGGTAGGTGAGATCGACGTTCTGCTGGATTTCGATCACGGTCAGCCCGGCACCGATGGCATGCACCGTGCCAGCCTTCGAATAATAAAAGTCGCCAGCCTTGACCGGCTTCCAGTCGAGCAGATGCTCGATCGACCCGTCGAGCGAGGCGGCACGCAGTTCGTCGCGGGTCATCGGCGCGAGCGTGCCGATCGCGATCGTCGAGGTCGGCTCGGCGGCGAGGATCAGCCATGCCTCGTCCTTGCCGCGCGGATAGCCCGCCGCGCGCGCCGCCGCGTCATCGGGGTGGACCTGCACCGACAGGCGATCGCTGGTGAACAGATATTTGATGAGGAGTTCGGGTTCGCCGGCGTGCGGGGTCTGGAACCACACTTCGCCGATCGCGGGCGACTCCGCCGCCGGATCGGGGAAACCCGGCCACAGATCATGCCGGCCCCAGGGCTTTTCCACGCGCTTGGTTGCCAGAAGAGTGGCCGTCATTCGAATCTCCGCTGCATTTGCGTAACGATCTAGCCCGAACGCGCCGGGTCTGTCATCCGATCCCTTGGCAATCCTTCCCGATCCGGCGCCATCCGTGGCGGAAACGTGGCGGCGATACGGCTTTTTTCGAAGGGGATTGTTCGTGGCTCAGGCGTTCGGCTAAGGGTGCTGGCGATGCGTATCCCAATGTCCCGCTCGATCGCGCTCGCGCTCATCGCCGCTTCGGCGCTTCCTGTCGCCGGCTGCGCTTCGCGCGGCAAGGCCAAGGCCGATATCCCCTATGTCGCGCGCGATGTCGGTACGCTCTATACGGCGGCGCGCAAGCGGCTCGACATGGGCCAGTACAAGCTCGCGGCGGCGCTGTTTGATGAGGTCGAGCGTCAGCATCCCTATTCGATCTGGGCGCGGCGCGCGCAGTTGATGAGCTCGTTCAGCTATTATCTCGCGCACGATTACACCAGCTCGATCCAGGCGGCGCAGCGCTTCCTGTCGGTCCACCCCGGCAACCGCGACGCGCCTTATGCCTATTATCTGATCGCGCTCGGCTATTACGAGCAGATCAGCGACGCAACCCGCGACCAGAAGATCACCCAGCAGGCGCTCGACGCGCTGGGCGAGTTGATGCGGCGCTATCCTACCAGCAAATACGCCTCCGACGCGCGGCTGAAGGTTGATCTCGTCCGCGATCACCTTGGCGGCAAGGAAATGGAAATCGGCCGGTTCTACGAGCGGCGCGGCCAGTGGCTGGCGGCATCGATGCGTTTCCGCACCGTGATCGACGAGTATCAGACCACCACGCACGCGCCCGAGGCGCTGATGCGGCTGACCGAATGCTATCTCGCGCTCGGCGTGCGCGAAGAGGCGGAGAAGGCGGCGGCGGTGCTCGGCGCGAACTATCCGGGCACGCCCTGGTATGCCCGCGCGTACAAGCTGATGCAGGATCATCCGGTCAAGCTGGCCGCGAAAAAGGCCTGATCGTCAGGCCGGAGGCGCTGACATGCTGACCTCGCTTTCGATTCGCGATGTGGTGCTGATCGAGGCGCTCGACCTCGATTTCCACGAAGGGTTGGGCGTGCTGACCGGCGAGACCGGGGCGGGCAAGTCGATCCTGCTCGATTCGCTTGGGCTGGCGCTCGGCGCGCGGGGCGATTCGGGGCTGGTGCGGCAGGGTGCAGCGCAGGCGGTCGTCACCGCCGTGTTCGATACGCCGCACGCGGATGGCGCGATCGCGGCGCTGCTCGCCGAAAACGGCTTCGATCTCGAAGCCGGCGAGCCGCTGATCGTGCGCCGCATCGTCAAGGCCGATGGCGGCAGCCGCGCGCTCGTCAACGGATCGGCGGCGCCGGCCGCGCTGCTGCGCGAACTGGGCGCGCACCTCGTCGAGATCCACGGCCAGCATGACGATCGCGGGCTGCTCGCGGCGAGCGGACACCGCGCGTTGCTCGACAGTTTCGCGCGGATCGATACCGGCGCGGCCACGCGCGCGCACCGCGCCTGGCGCGCCGCCGAGGACGCGCTGGCGGTGGCGCGCGCCGATCTCGACACGCAGGAGCGCGACCGCGAATGGCTCGAACATGCCGTCGCCGAGCTGCGCGGCTTCGCCCCCGAGCCGGGCGAGGAGGAGGAACTGGCAACGCGGCGCGCCGGGATGCAGCGCGGCGAAAAGATCGCTGGCGATCTGCAGGCGGTGGCCGATCTGCTCGAAGGATCGGACGGCGGGCTGGCGCGGCTGCGGCAAGCGGCGCGCATCCTCGAGCGGCTAACCGAGGATCACGAGGCGCTCGCCGAGGCGCTGGAGGCGATCGACCGTGCGATCAGCGAGGCCGACGCGGCGCAGGACGGCATCGATACCGCCGCGCGGGCGCTGGCGTTCGATCCGGCGCAACTGGAGGCCGATGAGACGCGGCTGTTCGATCTGCGCGCGCTGGCGCGCAAACACCGTGTCCAGCCCGATGCGCTTGCCGAACTGACCGAAGAGCTGGGGGCGCGGCTCGACCTGCTGGAGAGCGGTGGCGCCGGACTGGCTGCGCTGGAGCGCGCGGTGGCGCAGACCGCTGCCGCCTATGATGCCGCCGCCGCCACGCTGACCACGGCGCGCACCGCTGCGGCTACGCGACTCGACGCGGCGGTGAAGGCCGAACTCGCGCCGCTCAAGCTCGACGCGGCGCGGTTCCGCACCGTGGTCGCGCCGCTGTCGCCCGCGCAATGGAGCCCGAGCGGCAAGGACCGCGTCGAGTTCGAGATTTCGACCAATCCGGGCGCGCCGTTCGCGCCGCTGGTCAAGATCGCCTCGGGCGGCGAATTGTCGCGCTTCATCCTCGCGCTGAAGGTCGCGCTCGCCGAGGAGGGTGGCGCCGCGACGATGGTGTTCGACGAGATCGACCGTGGCGTCGGCGGCGCCGTCGCCAGCGCGATCGGCGAGCGGCTCGCGCGGCTGGCGGAGCGCACGCAAGTGCTGGTGGTGACACACAGCCCGCAGGTCGCCGCGCGCGGGCGCCAGCATTTGCTGATCGCCAAGAGCCATGACGGTCTGGTCACGCGCACCGGCGTCCGCCAGCTCGACGCGGGCGAGCGGCGCGAGGAGATCGCGCGGATGCTGTCGGGCGCGACGATCACCCCCGAGGCGCGCGCGCAGGCGGAGCGGTTGCTGGAGACGGCGTAACGGGGTGATCCCGTTCCGTCACCCCGGCCTTGTGCCGGGGTCCACCGCAGGACTGGGTGGTGACGCCAGCCGCGCAAGCCCCAACCCCACCGCAAGATCGTTCCACGCCGGGTTCTCGCGCTCGATCAGGTTGCGCTTCCAGTCACGCCGATAGCGCTTCAACTGCTTTTCGCGTGCGATCGCGGCGTCCATCGTCTCGGCAACTTCAAAATAGACGAGGCGGCGAATGCCATATTTGCGCGTGTGACCGTCGAAGGTGCCGGCGCTGCGCGACGCGGCCGGGCAAGTTCGATGTCACGCCGACATAAAGCCGTCCGTTGAAACCGCTCGCGAGCAAATAGACGCATGGTATGCGCTCAACCATCTGCGGCACCGCGTGCTGCGGGGTGGACCCCGGCACAAGGCCGGGGTGACGATGACGGGGTCGTGCCGATCGGCGGCGTGTCGTCGATCGCCGGCGCCTGGGCCAGCGCAAGGAGCAGGATCAGCATCGCCGCAGCATAGTAAAACGGCGGTGCGAGCCCGAGTCAGGATTAGCGGGCGACACGCGGCGCAGGCTGTGCTACACCATCGGTATCCCGCGACCTGGCCCTCAAGCATCGTCGGACTGAGAGACTCCCGCGCTCCCGCTTGTTGGCGACGGACGTGTGCTTTGGCTCTCCTTTCACACATCCCGACGCCACGCGACTGCCTTTTGGCCGTCGCTGTGCCAGCGCGCTTGGCCATCGGCTGAGCGCAGCCCCTCGTAGACGCCGGCCGGGGCCGGACGGTGTCTGCGTCTCTGATCTCGGCCCCAACCGGCACCGCGCCAACGCCCGGTGCCGCTACGCTAAGGAAATACCCATGCCGATTGGCACCGTGAAATTCTTCAACGCCGACAAGGGCTATGGCTTCATCGCGCCGGAAGACGGCGGCAACGACGCCTTCGTCCACATCAGCGCGGTGGAAGCCGCTGGCATGCGCACGCTCGATCGCGAGCAGCGCGTGAATTACGAACTGGAGCAGGATCGTCGCGGCAAAACGTCCGCGGTCAATCTGAGCGCAGCGTAAACGGATCGGGTGGCACGGGGAATCCTCCTCGCGCCGCCCGCCTTCCCTTCCTTGCGGAGATACGCGATGAGCACCACTGTTCTTTTCTACCAGGATCGCGCGCGCCAGGCGCACGCCGATGCCGCGTCCGCAACCCTCGACAATGTCCGCGACCGCTGGCTACGCGCCGCCAAGGCGTGGGACGAAATGGCGGTCCGCGCCGAGAAGACCGAACAGCGCCGCTCGGTCAACGAAGAAGCCAAGCTCAGCGTGAGCATGATGGCTGTCTGAACCGTTCCGCTCGTACCGGGCGTGGTGTGAACCGCTGCGCCTGGGACGAACCCCGCACGAACGATGTCGCGCTTGATCCCCGGCCCCGCTCTCGTCTAGCCCGTCGCGATGTCGACACCGCTGCCCGAGACCGAAGACGCCGCCGCCGCAGACCTCGCCGCGCTTGCCGCCGAGATCGCGCATCACAATCGCCGCTATCATACCGAGGACGCGCCCGAGATTTCGGACGCCGACTATGACGCACTGGTGCGCCGCAACGCCGCGATCGAAGCGGCTTTCCCGCAGCTCGTCCGCGCCGATTCGCCCTCTGTTCAGGTCGGTGCGGCACCGTCCGGGCATCTCGCCAAGGTCGCGCATGCGCGGCCGATGTTCAGCCTCGACAATGCCTTCAGCGATGAGGAGGTGGCGGACTTCCTCGGTCGCGTGCGGCGCTATCTCAAGCTCGCCGACGACGAGCGAATCGCGCTCACCGCCGAACCCAAGATCGATGGCCTGTCCTGCTCGATCCGCTACGAGCAGCGCCGGCTGGTCCGTGCGCTGACGCGCGGCGACGGGCACATCGGCGAGGACGTCACCGCCAATGTCCGCACCATCGCCGACATTCCCGATGCCCTGCCCGACGGCGCGCCCGACGTGTTCGAGGTGCGCGGCGAAGTGTATATGGCGAAGGGCGATTTCGCCGCGTTGAACGCGCGGCTGCTCGCCGAGGCGGAAGCGGCCGGCAAGGACGCGCGGCAATTCGCCAACCCGCGCAATGCCGCCGCCGGATCGCTCCGCCAGAAGGACGCCGCGATCACCGCGCAGCGTCCGTTGCGGTTCTTCGCCTGGGGTTGGGGCGAGACGTCGGACCTGCCGGGCGAGACGCAAAGCGCGGTGATCGCGGCGATCCGCGACTGGGGCTTTCCCGTTGCCGCCGCGTTCCGCCCCGGCGGCCCGCTGGAGGACGCACTCGCCACCTACAAGGCGATCGAGACCGAGCGCGCCGACCTGTCGTTCGATATCGACGGGGTGGTCTACAAGGTCGACCGGCTCGACTGGCAGCAGCGACTGGGTTTCGTCGGTCGCGCGCCGCGCTGGGGGCTGGCGCACAAATTCCCCGCGCAGCAGGCGCAGACCACGCTGGAGCGGATCGACATCCAGGTCGGCCGCACCGGCAAGCTCACCCCCGTCGCGCGGCTCACCCCGGTTACCGTCGGCGGTGTCGTCGTCACCAACGCGACTTTGCACAATGCCGACGAGATCGCGCGGCTGAACGTGTGGCCGGGCGACCGCGTGGTGTTGCAGCGCGCCGGCGATGTGATCCCGCAGATCGTCGAGAACCTCTCGCGCGACGAATCGCGCGGGAGCTGGCCGTTCCCGACGCATTGCCCGATCTGCCAGTCCGAGGCGGTGCGCGAGGATGAGGAGATCGACATCCGCTGCACTGGCGGACTGATCTGCCCGGCGCAGCGGCTCGAACGGCTCAAGCACTTCGTCTCGCGCGGGGCGCTCGATATCGAGGGGCTTGGCGAGAAGACGCTTGAGGAGTTCATCGCGCTGGGCTGGATCACCGAACCCGCCGATATCTTCCGGCTCGCCCAACACCGCGACGACCTGATCGGGCGCGAGGGGTGGAAGGACAAATCGGTCGAGAACCTGCTCGACGCGATCGAGGCGAAGCGCACGCCCGATCCGGTACGGCTGCTGTTCGGGCTTGGCATTCGCCACATCGGCATCGTCACCGCGCGCGACCTGTTGCGGCGCTACCGTACGCTGCCCGAGGTTCAGGCGCTCGCCGACGCGGTGATCGCACTGCGCGACGGCATGACCCCGGCGCTGGCGGAGGAGCCGCGCAAATTTCGCAACCGCGTCGACAAAGCGGTCGCCGAGCATATCGGCATCGAGAATGTCGGCGCCGCCGTCGGCAACGCGCTCGCCGACTTCTTCCACGAACCGCACAACCGGACGGTGTGGAGCGATCTGCTCGGCGAGGTAACGCCGCCGGCGTTCGCCCAGGATACCCGCGAGTCGCCGGTCACCGGCAAGACGATCGTCTTCACCGGCACGCTCGAGACGATGAGCCGCGACGAAGCCAAGGCGCAGGCCGAGTCGCTCGGCGCGCGCGTGGCGGGGTCGGTTTCCGCCAAGACGGATCTGGTCGTGGCCGGGCCGGGCGCGGGATCGAAGCTCAAGAAAGCGAGCGATCTTGGTGTCGAAGTGATCGACGAGGCCGGCTGGGCGGCGCTGGTTGCGGGAGCGATCTGAAGACGCGGGTTCGTTTCGGACCCGGTGATGCTTTTTTGCAACGCGGCAAAACTAGCTGCGCCGGGGGGCTGGCGCATGACCCCTTTGTCATTTTACTTAAATAATCAGGTCGCAGTGGGCCGGGGACGGCGCGGACACCGCGCGGACTCGCGACATCGCGATAAAAAATACTTGGGGGTTCAAACATGCGTAATCAACTGCTTATGGGCGCAGCGATCGCCGCCTTGGTGATGCCGGCTGCGGCCAGCGCCCAGGAAACGACGGCTACCGTGCGCGGCAGCGTAGTCGCTCAAGGTGCTCCGGTCGCTGGCGCTGCGGTCGTCATCGAAAGCAGCACCACTGGCGCGCGTTCGACAGCGACCACCGACAGTTCGGGTTCGTTCAACTTCAACGGCCTGCAGGCAGGTGGTCCGTACACGCTGACCGTGACCAGCGCGCAGGGCAATTCGACCATCACCGACATCTTCACCGTCGTCGGCCAGCCCTACGACCTCCCGGTCGACCTCGCCGAGCAGACTGGCGGCTCCGACATCGTCGTCACCGCCAACCGGGTGCAGGGCGCCGGCGTCCGCTCGGACGGCCCGCAGACGATCCTGACCGCAACCGACATCGCGCGCGTGGCTTCGGTCAACCGCGACATCCGCGATCTGGCGCGCCGCGATCCGTTCGCGCGCTTCGAGGACACGTCGGGTTCGGGCGGCGGCAAGGCGATTTCGTTCGCTGGCGTCAACCCGCGCTACAACAAATTCTCGGTCGACGGCGTCACCGTCAGCGACAATTTCGGTCTCAACTCGGACGCCAACCCGACCCGTCGTGGCCCGGTGCCGCTCGACGCGATCGGCCAGTTCTCGACCTCGGTCGCGCCGTATGACGTGCGACAGGGCGGTTTTCAGGGCGGCGCGATGGACGCCATTCTGAAGAGCGGCACCAACAAGTTCCACGGCAGCGGATTCTTCAGCTACAACAGCGACGGCCTGACCGGCGATGCGCGTCGCCTCGGCGCCACCAAGCTCAACTTCGACAGCAAGACGTACGGCGTCACGCTGTCGGGCCCGATCATCAAGGACAAATTGTTCTTCATGGTCTCAGGTGAGCGGAACACGGAAGGCAACCCGCTGTCGCCTGCACCTGGGCAGGTGCCGAACCTGACCCAGTCGCTGATCGACAGCGTCACCAGTGCCGCTAAGACCGCGTTCCCGGACTATAACGTGGGCGGCGTGCTGACCTCGTCGTCCGATAAGGACGAGAAGATCGTCGGTAAGATCACCTGGAATATTTCGGATCGTCAGAAGCTCTCACTCAGCTACATCAACGCTTATGACGAAACGAACTTTCTTCAAAATTCGAACACGTCGAGGTCCACGCCCCAACTTGGCCTGTCGTCGGACGCCTATAAGGCGACCGAATTGCTGCGCGCCGGCATTGTCCAGTTGAACTCGGACTGGACCGATCACCTCTCCACCGAGGCACGCTTCCTCTACAAGAGCTATGATCGCGGTCAGCTCTCGCTCGGCGGCAATGCCTTCGGCCAAAACCGCGTCTGCACCGCAGCGACCAGCATTACTAACGGCAATAATGGTGATTCGTTCATCGCCTGCGGCAGTGGCGCCCCGGGTGTTGGCGGCAACCCGGTGGTCACCTTCGGCCCGGACAGCTCGCGCCAGTCGAACGTCTTCAACACCGATACGTATTCGGGTTCGTTCCTGATCCGCTACAATGCCGGCAACCACGACATCAAGCTGTATACCCAGTACGATCAGGTGAAGATCTTCAACCTGTTCCTGCAGAACACGCGCGGCAACTGGTATTATGACTCGACCGCAGATCTGGCGTCCCGCACGGCTAGCTCGGTCACCTATCAGAACGCAGCAACCGGCAACCCTAACGACGCCGCCGCCAGCTTCGGCTACCAGCAGTACCAGTTCGGCCTGCAAGACGATTGGCGCGTCAACGACCAACTGACGATCACGGCTGGCGTGCGGTACGACCTGTACGGCTCGCACTCGCCGGTGCCGCTAAACCCCGGCTTCACCGCACGCTACGGCTTCCCAAACACCTTGAACTATTCGGGCCTCGGCCTGCTCCAGCCGCGCGTGAGCTTCAACTACAAGCCAGTTTCAGACATCTCGATCCGAGGCGGCTTCGGCATCTTCGGCGGCGGTTCGCCGGATGTGTATCTGTCGAACAGCTACTCTAGCGCGGGCGCCGGCATCGGCGGGGTCGGCATCACCAGCCTGACGATCAACCGCACCGGCACCAACACCTACACGCTGAACGGCGCATCGATCGATCCGGCGATCGCCAGCGCGATCCTGCACAATCCGGGCGGCGCTACGATCCCGGCGCAGCTTCAGGCGTTGATCCCGAACGGCCCCAATTCGCTCGCCAACATCAACGCGCTCAGCCGCGATTTCCGCATACCGTCGGTCTATAAGGGCACGCTATCGGCGGACTGGACGCCGAACAACCTGCTGGGCGGCGGCTGGGACTTCGGCGCCGACTTCTACTGGAGCAAGGTCAAGGATCAGGTGTATTTCACCGATCTCCGCTCGATCCCGATCGGCACGCTGCCGGATGGCCGCACCCGCTACGGCCCGCTGATCGGCTCAGATACCAACACTGACATCATTCTGGCCAACACGAGCAAGGGCCGCAGCTATATTGGCGTGGTTCGTGCAGCCAAGACCTTCGATTTCGGTCTCGATCTCGACGTGTCGTACACGCTGCAGGACGTGAAGGATCAGACCCCGGCGACCTCATCGACGGCGGGTTCGAACTACGGCAACGGCGCGTTTCTCGACGGCAGCGGCGCGGCCTATGGCGTCAGCAACGACCAGTCCAAGTGGTCGTTCAAGTATGGCGTCGGTTTCCACCACGCCTTCTTCGGCGACAACACGACGACGTTCCAGTTGTTTGGCTCAACCAACGCCGGGCGGCCGTACAGCATCACCATGCAGGATCTCGGCACGGGAAACCGAAGCTCCGTGTTCGGTGTGACCGGTCGTGACGATCGCTTCCTCCTGTACGTGCCGACCGGCCCGAACGACCCGCTGATCAACATGACGCCCGAAGTTGCCGCCGCGCTCGACAAGATCATCGTCGATAACGGTCTGGAGCGTTATCGCGGCAAAATATTGCCGCGCAACGTCGTCCGCTCGCGCGCCTATACTCAAATGGATCTTCATGTAGCACAGGAATTACCCCTCTTCGTCGGAAAGTCGAAACTAACCCTGTTCGGTGACATCCAGAACTTCCCCAATCTACTCAACAAGAAATGGGGTGGTTTCCGCCAAGCTGCTTTCCCGTATGTCGAGGACGTCATCTCGGTGACGTGCGCCACTGTCGACACCAACACCTGCGCGAAGTACAATTACACTCTGCCGATTACGCCGAACACGAGCGTGGCCGAAATCAAACCGTCGCTCTACTTCATCCGCATCGGCGCGCGCGTCAGCTTCTGAGCTCCGCCGCATCGTGCCATCGCCGCCGCTCCCGAAAGGGGGCGGCGGCTTTGTTTTGGGGTTTTTGACGCCCCCTTTCCGTCAGGCGCCATTTAGGCTATCGGCGCCGGGAATCCTTTTCACTCAAAAGCATCGGGCAGTATTTCATGAGCCTCCGCAATGTGGCCATCATCGCGCACGTCGATCACGGCAAGACCACTCTCGTCGACCAGCTTTTCCGTCAGTCGGGCACGTTCCGGGACAACCAGCGCATCGAAGAGCGCGCGATGGATTCGAACGATCTCGAGAAGGAGCGCGGGATCACGATTCTCGCGAAATGCACCTCGGTCGAGTGGGATGACGGCAGCGGCACGCATACGCGCATCAACATCGTCGACACCCCCGGCCACGCCGATTTCGGCGGTGAGGTGGAGCGCATCCTGTCGATGGTCGACGGTGTGATCCTGCTGGTCGACGCGTCGGAAGGCGCGATGCCGCAGACCAAGTTCGTCACCGGCAAGGCGCTCGCGCTGGGCCTCAAGCCGATCGTCGTCGTCAACAAGGTCGATCGCCCGGACGAGCGCATCCAGGAAGTGCTCGACGAGGTGTTCGACCTGTTCGTGACGCTCGACGCGACCGACGAGCAGCTCGACTTCCCGGTGCTCTACGCATCGGGCCGCAACGGCTATGCCAATGAAGGCGACTACACGCTGCGCGAGGGCACGCTGAAGCCGCTGTTCCAGAAGATCGTCGATCATGTGCCGCCGCCTGCGGCCGATCCCGACGGCCCGTTCAAGTTCCTGGTGACGCTGCTCGACCGCGACAACTTCCTCGGCCGCATCCTCACCGGCCTGGTGTTCTCGGGCTCGGTCAAGACCAACATGCCGATCCACGCGCTCGATAACGACGGCAAGATCGTCGAGACCGGTCGCGCCTCCAAGATCATGACCTTCCGGGGCCTCGAGCGCGTGCCGACCGACGAGGCGAACGCGGGCGACATCATCTCGATCGCCGGCCTCACCACCGCGACCGTCTCCAACACGATCTGCGACCCGAGCGTGAGCGAGCCGCTCCACGCGCAGCCGATCGATCCGCCGACGCTGTCGATGCGCTTCGCCGTCAACGATTCGCCGATGGCGGGCCGTGAGGGCAGCAAGGTGACGAGCCGCATGATCCGCGACCGACTCGCGCGCGAAGCCGAATCGAACGTCGCGATCAAGGTGACCGAGAGCGAGGACAAGGACAGCTTCGAAGTCGCCGGGCGCGGCGAGCTTCAGCTCGGCGTGCTGATCGAGACGATGCGCCGCGAGGGCTTCGAACTCGGCATCAGCCGCCCGCGCGTGCTGTTCGGCGAGGACGAGACCGGCAAGAAGACCGAGCCGTACGAAACCGTCATCATCGACGTCGACGAGGAATATTCGGGCACGGTCGTCGAGAAGATGAACCTGCGCAAAGCCGAGATGACCGACATGCGCCCCTCGGGCGGCGGCAAGACCCGCATCACCTTCTCCGCGCCGTCGCGCGGGATGATCGGCTATCACGGCGAGTTCCTGTCGGACACGCGCGGCACCGGCATCATGAACCGGCTGTTCGAGAAATACGGCCCGCACAAGGGCAAGATCGAAGGCCGCAAGAACGGCGTGCTGATCTCGAACGGCGCCGGCGAAGCCAACAGCTACGCACTGGGGCCGCTCGAAGAGCGCGGCATCCTGTTCGTCGGCCACGGCGAGGCGCTGTACGAGGGCATGGTGGTCGGCGAGAACGCCAAGCCGGATGACCTCGAGGTCAACCCGATGAAGGCCAAGCAGCTCACCAACTTCCGCGCCAGCGGCGGCAAGGACGACGCGATCCGCCTGACCCCGCCGAAGAAGATGACGCTGGAACAGGCGATCGCCTATATCGACGACGACGAGATGGTCGAGGTGACGCCGAAGTCGATCCGGCTGCGCAAGCGCTATCTGGACCCGAACGAGCGCAAGCGCGCGAGCCGGGCTAAGCAGGCCGCCTGAGGACGGCTGCGCGCGCCGTAGCGCAAGCTACGGCGCGCTTCCGGCAGCCGGCCCGGCCGGCGCCGCTACAGCGGCGGCCGACGACGCGACTTTGCCGCGGCGGGTACAATTATAGCCACCTCTAAACCGCACCGCCAATTAAGTGTTGCCAAGCCCAGCGCCACGAAGAGAACTTCCGGTATCAGTTCAAAGGCTGAAAATAGCTCATCAAGCCTTATAAGCTCAATTACGCATCGCAGCTCGTACATTTATTAACGGCCGTGCGGTGAAAGTCGACAATCCCAGTCTTTTACCGAGTTAAAGTTTTCGACGAGCTTGCTTGCCGCACCCCAAACTTCCAAGTCGTTTTTACTGGAATGCATGTCGCTGAACGCTATGAATTCGTGCCAGCAATGATCTTCCGATGTAGGACCATTACTAAATCTGTAAAGATCTTTGTATAAAGTTGGCAAGCCAACTTGCTCCGCGATGAAGAACTCCTCACTTTCAAGCCGTATCAAAATAGCTTCGCGATCTTTCACGGAAATCTTTCCGCTAATCGCAATGGCTCCGTGTACCTTGAAATTAGAGGCGTCACGATAGCAATATTCAAAATACGTCAATGAACTTTCGAGACTATTATACATTGCCGTGATACCCCAGAAAGCAATTTTCATGGTGCCACTGTAAAAACTCGGAATTCGGATTGAACCGGCTTGCTTCGAGAAGCACCGTGCCCTCGTATGGTCGAAAGAAAGAGCGCGTTTCAGCGCTTTCGCTTTTCAGCAGACCATCGGAAAATCGTGCTCTCCCGCTTTTATCAACAGCCATCAATCCTCGATCAAAGGCTCGATCGAATGTAGCAGAAAGACACAATCCGTTTTCAGGGTTATGTCTATTTTTCTTATCAACACTCCACGGTACGATATGGCTTGCATTTAGCAGCCTTGGGTCTGCGATACCTGTCACACAACATTTATTGTCATAGTTTGCCAACACAGCGCGGCGGAAAAAATTCTGCCCCACTCTCTGCTCGATAATCGCTGCGACTGTCGTCGCTTCCCCAGAGAAAGGCTCATAGATGAAATCGCGCCTTTCTTCTTTGAGCGTATTATCCTCACCTAATTCTGAAGGAACGAAGTTCTCAGCATCGGCTATAAGACGAGTCCAATCACCGTTGAAATCGGCCCAAACCTGCCTATCCAAAGCGGTAGCTCCCACCAATCCCTTACGTCCAGAATTCGTTATTTTCGGATCTAAACTAGCAAAATTGGCGAGTTTCATGGCTATTGAGGAAGGCGTGCGACCGAACATACGCGCAAGCGCGATTATCTCCGTGTTACCAGAATGAAGTTGCCCAAACGGAAGCTGAAAATAGAGATAGAGAGCGCGCTTGGTTTCAGCTTCGGTCCAACGTTTGATAGCCATCCCGCCCCGTCCCCGCTGCGCCCAATTTGATTGAGCCTCCTAAGTACGAATTCATCGTATCGTTGACAGCCCACGCTTCGCAAGAACAAACAAAAAACAAACCCCTGTCCTACAGCCCCCAACCTGACATACCTACCACTCCCGCATCACCAGCCACGGGAGCCACCACCCATGCAAAACCGCGCCCCCATCCCGCGCGAAGACCGCCCCGCCCTCCCCGACTTCGCACCCGTGCCGCGCAAATACCGGCATGATGGCTGGACGCCCGCGCGGCAGAAGGCGTTCATCGAGGCGCTGGCCGATACCGGAGCGGTCAGCCGGGCGGCGCGGATGGTCAATATGGCGCAGGCGAATTGCTATACGCTCAGGCGGGCGCCGGGGGCTGAGGAGTTCCGGCGGGCGTGGGATGCGGCGCTCGATTTCGGGGTGCAGCGCTTGAAGGATGTCGCGTTCGAGCGCGCGATCGAGGGGTATCTGGTGCCGGTGTTCGTGGGCGGCAAGCTCGCCGGATATCGGCGGAAAACCAATGACGCGCTGCTGATGTTCTGCCTGCGCCATTACGGGCAGGATGCGCAGGGGCGGCGCACCAAGGTCGAGTATTTCAGCACGCGCGCCGAGGCGGGGAGCGCGGACGGGGGTGCGGTCGCGCGGGCGTCTACGACGACGGTGCGGACGGTTATCTCGGGCGACGGGCGCGATGCGGGCGGGGCCGAGCGTGGCGATGCGGCGGCGCGAGCGCTGGAGGACTTCGCCGGGGTGGCGCTCGACGCGCAGGCGGAGGCGGCGATCGCGGCGGCGCTGGCCGATTGCGCGGCGCGCCAGCGGGCGGCGGATGCTGTGATCGAGCAGGGCGGCATGCACGCGGCGGCGGCGCAGCTCGACGATCCGACCGCGCCGTTCGTGCGCTGCGACGAGGCCGACGAGCCGACCTGGCTGACGCAGGAGCCAGTGATGCCGGTCGAGGATGTCACGCTGTTCGCAGGCGACGAGGCGCTGTGGGCGATGACCGGGGAGTGCGCGCCCGAGGTGGCGGTGGCCGAGGTGTGCCCGGCGGCGGGCGATGCCGCTTTGCCCCCGGTCGATACGCTGCTGCGCGCGCTGGCGACCGAGGCGCGCGAGACCGCCGCGAGCGACCGCGCCGCCGCGTCCGAGCGTGGGACGCGGCGGGGCGGCAAGCGGGCGCGCCGGCGGGGTCGCGCGGCGCGCCCGGTCGCTCAGGCGCGGGCTGGCCCGGCGTAGCGCGCGGCGGGCTCGCGGCGGCTGAGCACGTTCGCGAGCGCGGCGCGTTCGGCCTGCATCGCGCTCCAGTGCGGCAGATGCTCGTCGGCGAGCGGCGGGATCGTCACGGTCTCGCGCGCGTCGAAGCCGACCAGGGCGGCATCTTCAGAGTTTACGATCACACATACGATCTGGGATATCTCGCCCGCCTCGCACGAAACCAGCCAATCGTGAATCACCCGATTGGGTCGATGCTCTAGCTTACTCCGCGCCTGCCGCATCAAGCGGCTCGATCGATTTACCAGCGTTCGTACAAACAAATCTTGAAGCCCGCACAGGCTTGCTGATGCTCACCGCATCTGCGCGCCAGATTTGCCCGAGATTCGGGCTGGATGTCATTGCACGCCGGTCGATGCGCATTCCCGCCTGGGGAGCCAGTTCTTGCTCAAAAAAATGGACGCACCTTTGAACGGAGGCATCGGTAATCGCCGAGATGGCCACTTCATCGGCCCCCACGCCGTTGGGCAACATGCCAGGGACAGGATCAGCGGAGACCCTGTCCTGTGGCAAGGCCATAGCGGTGAGAAGGAATACCATCGTAAGCATAGGGCGCAAACTACCATGGCCCCATAGGTGGCTCAACGGTTTGTCATTCCTTTCGGCATAGGCGTCTGCCTCGGCTTCGACGTCCACGCGATATCGGTCTCACCGAGCGTCTGTTGATGGAGGTCGGAGACCAGTGCGTGGTGCGTGGCCCAGACAAGCTTCTGCCCGTCCTCGGGGAGATCGCCGGCAAAGACCTCCGTGCCGTTCGGCAGCATCCATGCGCGCCCGTCTGCGACGTCGACCCGCGTGAAAATGTCCGTGCATTTAGAAGCCGTCGACACTTTGCTGTCTGCTTGTTGAGCAAGCGCCGACGTAATTCCTGCTTCTCCCGGCGACAAAGACCTTGTACGTTCAAGCTATCCATTAAAAGTATAGCGATGGCCCATGGTCGTCTGGATATTGAGGTGGCACGAGATACGCCGTTCGCGCCAGCGTCGGCTCGTAAAGCTAACGCCGGTCGTGACGTCCGTCCGACTTGATGATTGTGAACGAGGTGCCGTAGCGCTTGCAGGCGGCAATGACCTGATCCACCCATTTGCGGGTGACGAGATAGGTGCTGCCATGGACGTCGTCACCCAAGACGACGTCGCGGCGAATATCGAGATAGCGCCTCGATCGACTGATCGGGTCAGGATCGTCCACGCTGGCCTCCCATAAAATCAGCTTTCGCTCGATCGGCCAATACACCATGGCATTAGGCACAGGTTCGCCCGTGCTCTCACCGACCACACAGATGGCATTGCGCTTACCGTTCCTGTCGACGACACGCTGCAGATACATCTCCATCGGCTCGAAGTATCTTACCCCTTTGAGCGACGTGTGTTGGAAATCCTGCGCGAAGCACGCCGACGAGAGCATCAGCAACCCCATCACCGCACCGTAGGATTTGACCTGCATCCCGCCCCCTTATGTCCGCCGCGAGGTTATAATGGCGCGGATCGTCCCCAGCGAGCCGATGTGCCGCGAAAGTCGCTGCGGCAGTGGCTCGTCGGCATGCTATGAAAAAGGCGGCCTTGGCGACACTTGCCAAAGGATACCGAATCGCCCTTTTCGACCGGGAGCGGCCTAAAAGGGGGGGCGCCAGCATCGCCGCGGCTCGCGCGTGACCGAGCCTTCCGCAATATGCAGAGGGCGCGTCCGTTGGAGCGCATTTGACGCTCCACGAAAGTATCGCGCTATTACAGTCCGTTATTGGAAAACCGCTGGATGCCCCGTGAGGATTCGAACCTCAATTAACGGAGTCAGAGTCCGTAGTCTTACCTTTAGACGACGGGGCAACGCGGGCTGGTCCCTTAGGTGGCGCGCGCGGGGCTGTCAACCGATGGCGTCGGCGGCTTGCCGCATCGGCGCGCCTGCGGTAGCGTGGCGGCCAAGCACCGGGCGCGGGCCATTCCGGCATGTCGCAACGGCAGATGATGTAGAGAGTGAGTTGACGGCATGGCGGATCATTCGCCCAGAATGCCGCGTCGGCGGGAGGAACCTCCCGCCCATCCGGCTCCCAAGGAGGTGCGTGGGCAATGGGCCGGAGCGCGCCATTATGCCGCGCTTGATCTCGGCACCAACAATTGCCGGCTGCTGATCGTGCGGCCGCAGGGTGCGGGCTTCGCGGTGATCGACGCGTTTTCGCGAATCGTGCGGCTCGGCGAAGGACTCGCCTCGTCGGGGCGGCTCAGCGACGCGGCGATCGAGCGCACCGTCGCCGCGCTGAAAATCTGTTCGGACAAATTGCGCCGCCGCAACGTCACGCTGTCGCGCGCGGTCGCGACCGAGGCGTGCCGACGCGCGGCCAACGGCGCCGATTTCATCGCGCGCGCCTATGCCGAGACCGGCATTCACCTCGACATCATCACCGCCGAGGAGGAGGCGCGGCTCGCCGTGCTCGGCTGCCATGCGCTGATCGAACCGGGCGACGGGCCGGCGCTGGTGTTCGATATCGGCGGCGGCTCGACCGAGCTCGTGCTGGTCGATACGCGCGGCCCCAATCCGGTCGTGCTCGACTGGCACAGCGCGCCGTGGGGCGTCGTCTCGCTGACCGAGAGCCTCGGCCACGGCGATGGCGCGGACGGCCGCCTCGCCGCTTATGCGCGGATGCGCGCGGCGGTGGCGGAGAGCTTCGCCGGCTTCGCGCGCCGCCTGCCCCGGGTCGAGCGACCGCGTCTGCTCGGCACCAGCGGCACGGTGACGACGCTCGCCAGCGTCCATCTCGAACTCTCGCATTATGATCGCGCTGCCGTCGATGGGCTGATCGTGCCCGCCGCCTCGATGCGCAAGATCAGCAGCGACCTCTCACGGATGAGCCTCGCCGAGCGCGCGCAACTGCCGTGCATCGGCAACGAACGCGCCGATCTGGTGGTGGCGGGCTGCGCCATCCTCGAAACCATCCTCGACCTCTGGCCTGCGGAGCGACTCGGCGTGGCCGATCGCGGCATCCGCGAAGGCATCCTCCGCCGCCTCATGAACGGACCTGTGTTTTGAGCCACTTCCAATGAGCCGCGACGGCGGCGGCCTGCGCACCCGCGTCAAAACCGCGCGCAAGCGCACCGCGCAATCGACGCGCTGGCTCGAACGCCAGCTCAACGATCCGTATGTGAAGCGCGCCAAGGCGGAAGGCTTTCGCAGCCGCGCCGCATACAAGCTGAGCGAACTCGACGAGCGGTTCGGCTTCCTGAAAGGCGTGCGCCGCGTCGTCGATCTCGGCGTCGCGCCGGGCGGCTGGGCGCAGGTGGTGCGGCGGCAGACGCCCAAGGCGAGCGTGGTCGGCATCGATCTGCTGCCGGTCGATCCGATCGACGGCGTCATCCTGCTGCAAATGGATTTCATGGACGATGCCGCGCCCGACCGGCTGATCGCCGAACTCGGCGGCGCGCCCGATCTCGTCCTGTCGGACATGGCCGCCAACACCGTCGGCCACCCGCAGACCGACGCGCTGCGCACGATGGCGCTGGTGGAGGCGGCGGTCGCCTTCGCGGTCGACGTGCTCGAACCGGGCGGCGGCTTCATCGGCAAGGTGTTCGCGGGCGGCGCCGATTCGGCGCTGGTCGCGGAGCTGAAGCGCAATTTCACCAGCGTAAAACACGCCAAGCCCCCGGCGAGCCGCAAGGGATCGTCCGAATGGTACGTGGTGGCGCAAGGCTTCAAGGGGCGGGTGACGGCGGAGGGGGAATAGCCGATGTCCCTCTCCCAACGGGAGAGGGAGGGAGCCGACGCAGTCGGCGGAAGGGTGAGGGTGACGGAGATCGCTTCGCGCCCCTCTGGCGGCGGGAGGGGTATGGCAGCAGGAACCCATTGCGACCATCTGCTCCCCTCCCTGAAAGGGAGGGGTCGGGGGTGGGTTGCCCTCAGTAGAGAGGAACGGCACCCTTACGCGGTGCCCAGAGTAGCACCCCGCATGACGGCAAACGCCCGCCTGTTGCGCAACGCCGCGACCGCAGAGGAGCGCGCCTTGTGGTCACGTCTTCGCCACCTGCGCCCTCGCTTCACGCGGCAACTTCCGATCGGCAGCTATATTATCGACTTCGCCTGCCGCGCGATCAAATTGGCGGTCGAACTCGACGGCAGCCAGCATCTTGATGCCGTCGCCTATGACGATACGCGCACGCTGTTTCTCGAAAGCCTTGGCTGGCGGGTTTTGCGATATTGGAACAGTGATGTTCGCGATAATGCCGATGGCGTGGCCGAAGCGATCATGGCGGCTGTGGCAAGCACTATCGGGCCGACCCACCCCAACCCCTCCCTTCCAGGGAGGGGCTTTTAACGACCGCCCACTATCAACCTGAGCATTCGTGATGCGCAAATTAGTCTAACCCGCATGCGCTATCCCAAGCGGACACTCTCAATAAAGTAGCACGTTAGCGTCTAACCCGCGAGGCGCTGCATCTCACGAACGACTTTTTGAACCTTAGCTTTCGACTCGCCGAAAAGGTCAAGTGCGATAACTTGTCCGCCGCGCACATTCTGCTTCCCGGTGCCCACAACATCGAACGTAAATGGCTCGACTTCCGAAAGAACGATAGATCCAGAGACTCCACTCCACGAACCCATTGTCATTCCCGTAGTAAAGCCCACCACCCCAGCACTGTCGTTTACCTGATCCACCTTGTACCGCGCGGCCTGGACCGCCTTAACCGCGAGATCAAGGACCATCGCGCGAGTTCCCTTGAAGCGTCCGTCTTCAAAAGAAACCGAGTCCGGCGCCGTGGCAGTCGTCTCCGAAATGCTAACTGGTGCGCCGCATCCGGGGCAAGCCGATGCTTTGTCGGAGACTTCACGCGCGCACTCCCCGCATTTAATTAAAGCCACAACCATCCCCCGTTATCTGATTTACATGTAGCACTGCCATGCTTAGTGTCGTCTGCGAAGATAAAAAATGGCGGTCCGTTATTCTCCGTTCGCGCCCTAAAGCGGCCATTCCACTTTGCACGTCTTTCCACTGTTCGATAAGCGCTGCCTTGGGTCTGTCCTACACGCACCGCTTCGGCCATAGTCCCGCGCACGCTCTTTGACACTGTCAGCGCCACCCAAGCCCGCCCCGTTTCGAAGCCTGCGACGGGCGCGTCCGCTTGCCCGCACGCCCAAAAGTGACACGCCCCGTACCGCGCATCCGATAGACAACCTCAGCCATCTTCAACCACTCGGTCAGGCTTTCTCCAGCACATTGATCGCCGCATGCACCAGCGCCTCGGCCTCCTTGCGCGGCAGGCCCGGCGGGATCGCTTCGCCGAAGCGGATCGTCACCACGCCGGGCCGCTTCGGCCCCCGCCTCGGCCACACCTGCCCGCTGTCGAGCGCGACCGGCACCACCGGCAGCTTGAGCATCTGGTACAGCCCGGCGAACCCCGCCTTGAGCGGCGGCTGCTCGCCCGGCGCGACGCGCGTGCCCTCGGGGAAGATCACGATCGAGCGCCCCGCCTCGAGCGCCACTTTCGCCTCGCGCAGCATCCGCCGGAGCGCCCCCGCCGACGCCTCGCGGTCGACCACGATCACGCCGTAACGCCGCGCCGCCCAGCCCCACACCGGGATGTCGGCGAGTTCCTGCTTCATCACGATCGCCGGGCGGTTGAGGATTCGGCTGAGTTCGAGTGTCTCGTACATCGACTGGTGCTTGGCGGCGTACAGCGCCGGCGTGGCGAGGTGCGGATCGCCCTCGACCCGGGTCTCGATGCCGAGCAGCGCGCGCGCCGCCCAGCGGTGGAAGCCGATCCAGCCGCGCGCGAAGCCCAGCAACGCGCCCTGCCCGAACAGAGCCGCGACCGGCGACATCAGGACGAACGGCACCGATCCGCCGTAGAACACCACCGCGAAAGCCAGATTCCGCAAACCGATCACGCGCCCACTCCCAGCGTCAGTGCCACCCAACGCACGATCAGCTTGTTGTATTCGGCGAGCAGCGTGACGAAGCGCGGCTTGCTCGCCACGCCGTCGCCATAGACGACGATGTCGTCGCCGGTGGCGTGGACCAGTTCGAGCCGCGCGCGCGGCAGATGCCAGTTCGAGGTGACGAGCCGCACGGTGTGATAGCCATGTTCGTGCAGCCACTGCGACGTCTCGTCGGCGTTGGAGCGCGTATCCACCGCCTCGTGGCCGAGATCGACGCAGCACGCCATCAGCGATGCAGGTACGCGATATTCGACCGCGAGTTCGATCGGCCGCACCTCGGGCGCGACTCCGGTCACCAGCAACCGCTTGGCGGCGTGGCGCTGGAGCAACGCGAGCCCACGATCGATCCGCCCCGCGCCCCCGGTCGGCACGACGATCGCATCGGTGCGGCGATCGTCGAGCGGTCCCGGCATCGCCAGCAGGAACACGCCGAAGCCGCCGCCCCACAGCAGCGCCAGCGCGGCAACGAGCTTGCGGATCATCGTGCCGTCACCCCAGCGCAAGCTGGGGTCTCCTGGTGATAGCGAGCGCCCGTGCGAGAGACCCCAGCTTTCGCTGGGGTGACGAGAGAAGAGAGAGTGGCGCGCATCACAAAATCTTCCTCAGCGCGCCCAGCACCGCGTAGCGCGCCGCGACCGTGGCAAGCAGCGCGAAGGCGAACGGCAGCATCGCCAGCACCGCCCAGTCGCGCTGGCCGAGCGAGAGGCCGTCGAGCAGGTCCGACCCCAAGGCGGCCAGTCGCGCGCCCATCGCCGCCGTCACCACCACCGCCAGCACCGTGCCGAGCGCGCCGCCGAGCAGCGTGTCGAGCGCGATGCGGCGCTGGAACAGCCGCGCGATCTGCATGTCGGTCGATCCGAGCATGTGCATCACCTCGATCGTCTCGCGGTGAGTCTCCAGGCTGGCGCGCGCGGCGAGGATCACCACCGCCGCCGTCGCCCCCGCGATCAGCGCGACCAGCCCTGCGGTCAGCCAGGTGACGAGCCGCATGAAGCTGCTCACCGGCGACATCCAGCTCTCGTGCCGGTCGACTCGCGCAGACGGCGCGGCGCGCGTCACCGCCGCCGAAACCGCCGCCACCGCAGCGGCGCTGCCCGAGGCGAGATCGACGTCGATCATCGCCGGGATCGGCAGGTCGGGATCGGCGCCGTCCGCCCCCAGCCACGGCCGCAGCAGCGTGGCGAGCCGGTCGCGATCGACCTCGACCGCGTTGCGCACCCCCGGCGCCCTGCGCAGCGCGGCAAGCGCGGCCGCCGTCTGCGCGGTGCGCGCCGGTGCCGACGGCTCGACGATCTGCACGGTCAGCCGCCCGACCAGTTGCCGGTCGAGCAGCGTCGTCGCCGCCAGCGTGGCGAGGCCGAGTGCTGCAGCGAGCGCGGTGAGGAACAGCATGATCGCCATGATCCACATCATCGCGCGCGTGCCGCGCCGCTCGTCGAGCAGCCGGCGGTCGGCGGCGGCGGTGATGAAGCCGATGTTCATGCCGCCTCGCCCGGCGGGGGGAAGCGCAAGGAACCCGTCGGATCGAGCAAGCGGCCCTTGTCGAGCCGCATCATATGCGCGTCGGGAATGCGCCCGAGCAGATGGAAATCGTGCGTCGCGACGACGACGGTGGTGCCGAGCCGATTGAGCGAATCGAACAGATGCAGCAGCCGCTCGGCCATGTCGGGATCGACGTTGCCGGTCGGCTCGTCCGCGACGAGGATCTCGGGCCGGCCGATCACCGCGCGCGCGATCGCGACGCGCTGTTGCTCGCCGCCCGACAGCGTCGGCGGCTTGGCGTCGATGCGCTGGTCGAGCCCGACCCACGCCAACATCTCGCGCACCGGCGCGTCGATGTCGCTCTCCGCCACCCCGGAGACGCGCAAGGGCAGCGCGATATTGTCATAGGCGGAAAGGTGCGGCACCAGCCGGAAATCCTGGAACACCACGCCGATCCGCCGGCGGAAGCCGGGCAGGCGCGCGCGCGGCAGCGTCACCGCATCCTCGCCGAACAGCCGGATGCCGCCGCGCGTCGGGCGCTGCGCGAGATACAGCAATTTGAGCAGCGAGGTCTTGCCGGCGCCGCTCGTGCCGGTGAGGAAATAGAAGGCGCCGCTCGACAACGTGAAGCTCACGTCGGACAAGGTCTCCGCGCCCGTGCCGTAGCGCAGGCCGACATTCTCGAACTGGACGATGTTCGCCATTGATCCCGGCGTTTGCCGCTCGCTTCCTTGCCATGCCCCAGCGCAAGCCCATCGCACGATCCGGCGCGATGCTTCAAGCCGGGCGACTCGAAAGACTTGCCACCGCGCGCGCCGGATGCTTAGATTCGGGGCGGGGCTGCAGGTGGCCGCTGCCTCGGACTGCGTATCATGATCCTTGAATGTCCCGATTGTCGAACCCGTTACCTCGTCCCCGATACCGCGATCGGCGTGGATGGACGCACGGTGCGGTGCGCGAGTTGCCGGCATAGCTGGTTCCAGCCGGGCGTCGAGATCGTCGAGGAAGAAGCGCCCGAGCCGATCGCAACCGCCCCCGAACCCGTCGCAGTCGCGCCCGCCGCGCCCGAACCCGAAGCCGCGCCGGAAGCGCCGCGCGTGTTCGAGGATGCAAGCTACACCGGCCGGATCGATCCGTTCGCACACCGCCCGCCGTTCAAGCCCCGCCGCAACCCCGCGCGGCGCTGGACGCTGGCGGCGATCGCGGCCGGGCTGGTGATGCTGATCGCGGCGGGCATCGTGCTCTATTCGGGCGCGCCGGGGCTGGCGGCACAACTCGGCCTGACGCTCGCCCCGCGCGACACCCCGCTCAGGATCGTCAGCAAGCCGATCGACCATCACGATCTCGACAATGGCAGCGAGATTTTCGCGATCAGCGGCAACGTGCTCAACCCCACCGACTCGCGCCAGCAAGTGCCCGACATCCGCGCCGATCTGCGCGACGAACACGGCCGGCTCGTCTATAGCTGGACGATCCGCCCCGACGCGATGATGCTCGCACCGCACGGCCAGGTCGCCTTCAACAGCGCCAAGCTCGACGTGCCGGTCAACGCCAAGAAGCTGGTGCTGAGCTTCTCGGGCGAAACGCGAAACTAAGCGGCGGGCGTTCAATCACAACCGTTCGTGCCGAGCCCTTCGACTGGCTGGCAAGCCAGCCGCTCAGGATAAACTTCGGCCTGAAAGGCCGAAGTCGAGGTACCTGCGCTCCTGGCTTGCCCCTCGACTTCGCTCGGGACGAACGGGCGGCGGGCCAGATTTTGCAGGTTCCGCTTTAAAAAGATGATTGCTGTTGCCAGCCCGGATTCGCTTTGCTAGTGGCGCTCGCCTGCCAGCCACCGGGGTCTCCCGGTGTATCACGTGCGGTCGTGGCGGAACTGGTAGACGCGCAACGTTGAGGTCGTTGTGGCCGAAAGGCCGTGGAAGTTCGAGTCTTCTCGACCGCACCACTCTCCCGGATCAGCGGGTGCTCACGGGCACCCGCTGCCGGAGCAGGGTCTCCCCGCCGGTCGGATCAGCGCAATGCGCGGTTAAATCCACTCAATATGACGGAAATGATGCGGTTCGGCCCTGCCGCACCTTTCGCACGCGCGCGAAATCCCCTATATAGACGGGTCTGAAACCTCAGGAGCAATACCCATACGTCCTCCCATGATCCGGCGCCCGCAGGGCGCGCCGATGCCGATGAACGGCCCGCGCTTCAATGAATTCATCCAGTCGCCCAAGGTCCGCGTGATCGATCAGGACGGCGAGAATCTGGGTGTGATGTACACGCGCGAGGCGTTCGAACAGGCGCAGGCGGTCGGGCTCGACCTCGTCGAAGTGTCGCCCAACGCCGATCCGCCCGTCGCCAAGTTCCTCGACGTCGGCAAGTTCAAATACGAGGCGCAGAAGAAAGCCAACCTCGCACGCAAGTCGCAGAAGACGCAGGAGATCAAGGAGATCAAAATGCGTCCAAACATCGACGATCATGATTATGATACGAAGATGAAGAAGATCATCGAGTTCATCGGTGAGGGCGACAAGGTCAAGGTGACGCTGCGCTTCCGTGGCCGCGAGCTTTCGCACGGCCAACTCGGCATGCAGCTCCTCCAGCGCGTCCAGGCCGATGCCGCCGAGACCGCCAAGGTCGAAGCCTATCCGCGCATGGAAGGCCGCCAGATGCTGATGGTGCTTTCGCCCAAGTAAAGTCGCGAATCGCCCGGCCGCGACTCGAGTCGCGCCGGGCGTTTGCGTTCGGGGGCGGGCGTGGTCACAGCACCACTCCGTTTGTGCGGAGCCTGTCGAGGCACCTATGCCCCGCGCCCGGCAGGTAAGCGCCGGACTATCGCCCGAGCGCGCCCTTCAGTTCATCGATCCGCTTCGACGCATCGGCCTTGGTCAGATCCTCGGGCGGGGGCGCTTGCTTGGCCTCCTCGCTGAGCGTGGTGAGATAGCTCGCCTGCGCGCCGGTCATCGGCTCGTCGCCGGATACCCAGTCGGCCGGGTCTTTCTCGGTATTCGAACCCGGATGCGCGTCGAGCTTGGGGTTGTGCGGATGGTCGGTCATGATCTGCCTCGCATGTTCTGTGTATGTTCTGAACGCGAGGCGGGGCGCACGGTTCCCGCGCCTACACGCCGAGCCATTCCAGCCTGTTCGGCAAGTAGCACGCGGCAAAATCAATCTGCAAAACCCGACGTCGCTTTGGCTGCATAGCGAGCGCCGACGCATGAACGACTGGCGTGGCGTAGAGCCAGACGTCGCCCGCATCGGCGAGACACGCGACGCTGCCGTGATCGCGGACGACCGCGTCGATGCGGTCTTCCGCGATCCGGCCCAGCCGGTGCGAGCCGGGTGAGATGAGCAACGGTGCGTTGGTTGCCGGCACCGCATCGAGATGCACCCGCATCGTCAGCATCCCGGCCAGCAACGCGGCTGGCGGAGCAACGTGGACCATATTCTGCTTGACCGACCACGGCCCGTAGCCCGGCGTCTCGATTCGCTCACGCACGGCGATGACCCGGTCCTGGTGCCAGCCGAGCGCCCAATTCGTGTCGGCGGTCTTGTCGAAGAGGATGGCGCGGACCGCGCGGCTGTGCGGCCCGAGGCGGGTGCTGGCGATGGTGCCAAGCGCGGCGTCGCGCGCGAGCAGGGCTGTGAGTGCCGGAATGCCGTGCAGGCGGGTGCCGGCGCGTTCTGTCGGGAGGGTGGCGGCCAGCGCCAGCAGGTCGGAGAGGATCGCGAGGGCGGCGCGGTCGAGACGTTCCGCGCCGTGGGGTTCGAGGGTCAGGGTGTCAGCGGCCAGCATACGCGTTTGCTTGCCGGGCAGCGACGCGGGAGTAAATCCCGCGTCGTCGGTCGCGGCTTTGGCCGCGCCGGCCGGTCGAAGCGTTGCGCGCTTGCTTCGCTCGCGCGCACCGGATCGGAGCTTCGCTCCGATCCTACAGCTTCTCCGTCAACTCCGGCACGATCTTGAACAGATCGCCAACCAGCCCGATGTCGGCGACCTGGAAGATCGGCGCGTCTTCGTCCTTGTTGATCGCGATGATCGTCTTCGAATCCTTCATGCCGGCGAGATGCTGGATCGCCCCGGAAATCCCGATCGCGACATACACCTCGGGCGCGACGATCTTGCCGGTCTGGCCGACCTGATAGTCGTTGGGGACATAGCCCGCATCGACCGCCGCGCGGCTCGCGCCGACGCCCGCGCCGAGCTTATCGGCGAGCGGCTCGATCAGCGCGTGGAAGTTCTCGCCGTTCTGAAGCGCGCGCCCGCCCGAGACGATGATCTTCGCCGAGGTCAGTTCAGGACGCTCCGACTTGGCGATCTCGCTGCCGACATAGGTGGACACACCCGCATCCGCCGCGCCCGAGACCGGCTCGATCGTCGCCGAACCGCCTTCGGTCGCCGCCTTTTCGAACGCGGTGCCGCGCACCGAGATCACCTTCTTGGCGTCCTTCGACTGCACCGTCGCGATCGCATTGCCCGCGTAAATCGGGCGCGTGAACGTGTCCGCGCTCTCGACGCTGAGAATGTCGGAAATCTGCATCACGTCGAGCAAAGCAGCGACGCGCGGCGCGATGTTCTTGCCGTTGGTGGTGGAGGGCACCAGGAACGCGTCATGGTCGGCCATCAGCGTCACGATCAGCGGTGCGACATTCTCGGCCAGCGCGTGCGCGAGCGCGGCGTCGTCGGCGACCAGCACCTTCGTCACGCCGGCGATCTTCGCGGCAGCCTCGGCTGCGCCGCTTACGCCTTCGCCTGCAACCAGCAACGTCACGTCGCCGAGCTTGCCGGCGGCGGTCACCGTCGACAGCGTGGCATCCTTGACGGTGGCGCCGTCATGCTCGACCCAAACCAGAACGCTCATTTCGCGACTCCCATCGCCTTCAGCTTACCGACCAGTTCATCGACATCGGCGACCTTGATCCCCGCCGAACGCTTGGCCGGCTCGACCACCTTGAGCGTGGTCAAGCGCGGCGACACATCGACACCGAAATCGGCAGCGGTCTTCGTCGCGAGCGGCTTGGACTTCGCCTTCATGATGTTGGGCAGCGAGGCGTAGCGCGGTTCGTTCAGGCGCAGGTCGGTCGTCACGATCGCGGGAAGCTTGAGCTTCTCGGTCTCGGCACCGCCATCGACTTCGCGCGTGACCGTGACGAAATCGCCCTCGACCTCGACCTTGGAAGCGAACGTACCCTGCCCCCAGCCGGTCAAGGCAGCGAGCATCTGCCCCGTCTGGTTGTTGTCGTCGTCGATCGCCTGCTTGCCGAGGATGACCAGACCGGGCTGTTCCTCGTCGGCGATCGCCTTGAGCAGCTTGGCCACGCCGAGCGGCTCGACCTTGGTATCGGAGGTAACGAGGATCGCGCGGTCGGCGCCCATCGCCAGCGCGGTGCGGAGCGTATCCTGCGATTTGGGTTCGCCGATCGAGACCACGACGATCTCGGTGACCACGCCCTTTTCCTTGAGGCGGATCGCCTCTTCGACGGCGATCTCGTCGAACGGGTTCATGCTCATCTTGACGTTGGCGAGGTCGATCCCCGTCCCGTCCGCCTTCACCCGTGGCTTCACATTGTAATCAAGCACCCGCTTGACCGGCACCAGCACCTTCATGCGGCAGTCCTCTCAACGTTTCTTCGCGCGACACGGCGCTTCGGAGGCTGCCGTGGGCGATGCGGCGGCCGGTTGGCAAATGTAAAGTTGCAAACCGGCCGCTGTTAGCTTTGCAAACCGCTTACGCGGCCTTCTGAACCTCGGCGACGATCTTCTTCGCGGCATCGCCGAGATCGTTCGCCGGAACGATCGCGAGGCCCGAATTGGCGAGGATGTCCTTGCCCTGCTGGACGTTGGTGCCCTCGAGGCGGACGACCAGCGGCACCGACAGGTTCACTTCCTTGGCGGCAGCGACGATGCCCTCGGCGATGATGTCGCATTTCATGATGCCACCGAAGATGTTGACGAGAATGCCCTTCACATTCGGATCGGCGAGGATGATCTTGAACGCCGCCGTCACCTTCGCCTTGTTGGCGCCGCCGCCGACGTCGAGGAAGTTCGCGGGGAACATGCCGTTCAGCTTGATGATGTCCATCGTCGCCATCGCGAGGCCAGCACCGTTGACCATGCAGCCGATGTCGCCGTCGAGCTTGATATAGGCGAGGTCGTACTTCGAAGCTTCGAGCTCGGCGGGATCTTCCTCGCTCTCGTCGCGCAGTTCCATCAGATCCTTGTGGCGGAACATCGCGTTGCCATCGAACGCGACCTTGGCGTCGAGCACGAGCAACTGGCCCTGCTTGGTGACGGCGAGCGGGTTGATCTCGATCTGCTCGGCATCGGTGCCGAGGAAGGCATCGTACAGCTTCGACGCGGTCGATGCCGCCTGCTTGGCGAGATCACCGGTCAGGCCGAGCGCTGCGGCAACGGCGCGGCCGTGATGCGGCATGAAGCCGGTCGCGACGTCGATGTCGATCGCGTGGATCTTCTCGGGCGTGTCATGCGCGACGGTTTCGATGTCCATGCCACCTTCGGTCGAGACGACCATCGATACGCGGCCGCTGGCGCGGTTGACGAGCAGCGCGAGGTAGAATTCCTTCTCGATGTCGGCGCCATCGGTGACATACAGGCGGTTGACCTGCTTGCCGTGCTCGCCGGTCTGGATCGTCACCAGCGTGTTGCCGAGCATGTCGGTCGCCGCCGCGCGGACTTCCTCTTCGCTCCAGGCGAGGCGGACGCCGCCCTTGGCCTCAGGCGGCAGTTCCTTGAACTTGCCCTTGCCGCGGCCACCGGCGTGGATCTGCGATTTCACGACGTAAAGCGGCCCGGGCAGCTTCTTGGAAACCTCGACGGCCTCCTCGACGGTCATCGCGGCGTAGCCTGCCGGCACCGGCACGCCATATTTCGCGAGCAGTTCCTTGGCCTGATATTCGTGAATATTCATGGAGCGCGCCTTTCGACTTGCGGACAGTTGCTCCGCCTAAAGCACAGCGGCCCGCGCGAATCCACCCCCGCAGCGCGGTATGGGCAAGCGACTGTTGACCCCTAACGCTATTGCGAGACGTTATCGAGCAAGCCCGCTCGCACACAGCGCCGCTGCGGTTGCGGTAACATCGACGATTTCGGGATCGTTAAGCGCGCGCAGTTCGCGGATCAGTTCGCCGACGCCGCGCGCGCGGCGCGCCTTGATCTCGCCGAGCCGCCGCAACTGCGCGAACGAGAGCCGGTCTGTCATCCGCGGTGCCATGCAGTTCGCGATCGACTGCGGCACGCCCGCGCCAACCAACCCGGCCCGCAGCTTTTGCTCGGGCGACGAGCAGCCGGCGAGCGCAGCCACGAGCAAAAGCGGGATCAGGCGTCGCGTCTCGGCCATCCCGGCGCTATAGCGTTGCGCATGCCGTGGACCAATGCCCTTCTCCTCTTCCTCGCAACCGTCGCCGGCATGGAGCTGTTCGCCTATGCCGCGCACCGCTGGGTGATGCACGGGCCGGGCTGGTTCCTCCACGCCAGCCATCACCGCGCGCGCCACGGCCGGTTCGAGTTGAACGATCTCTACGCCGCGATCTTCGCGGTGCCGTCGTTCGTGTTGTTGCTCGGCGGGGTGCAGCTTGGCTGGTGGCCGGGCTTCACCTGGATCGGCGCTGGGATCGCCGCTTATGGCGCGATCTATTTCGGCTTCCACGACGTGATCGTTCATGCTCGCGTGCCGCACCGCTACGTGCCGCGCTCCACCTATATGAAGCGGATCGTACAGGCGCACCGGCTCCACCATGTCGTCGAGACCAAGCACGGCACGGTGAGCTTCGGCTTCCTCTACGCGCCCAAGCCGGAAGCGCTCAAGGCCGAGCTCAAGCGCCGCGCGCGGGCCGGCGTGCGGGCGCCCGCCGCGCGATGAGCGAATCTTTGCTGTTCTATGCGCTGGCGGTGCCGGCGGTGATCCTGCTCGGCCTCTCCAAAGGCGGATTCGCCGGCATGGGCGCGCTGTCGCTGCCGATCCTCGCGATGGCGGTGTCGCCGGTCCGTGCGGCGGCGATCCTGCTGCCGATCCTGATCGTCCAGGACGTGGTGAGCGTGTGGGCGTTCCGGCGCGACTGGGACGGTTTCGTGCTCGCGTGGATGCTGCCCGGCGCGGTGATCGGCATCGCGCTCGCCTATCTGTTCGCCGCGCATGTCGACCCAGATGCTGTGCTCGGGCTGGTCGGCGCGATCTCGATCGTGTTCGGGCTGTACCGGCTGTGGCTGGAGCGGCGCGGCGGCGACGTACCGGCGGCCAAGTCGCCCGGCTGGGTGGGGACGCTCGCCGGCGTCGTCTCGGGCTTCACCAGCCAGATCGCGCACGCGGGCCAGCCGCCCTTCCAGCTCTGGGTGCTGCCACGCCGGCTGCCGCGCGACGTGCTGGTCGGCACCACCGCGATCTTCTTCGCGGCAACCAATTGGTTGAAAGTGCCGGCCTATTGGGCGCTCGGCCAGTTCACGCCGCGCAACCTCACCACGGCGGCGCTGCTGATGCCGGTCGCGATTCTCTCGACCTTCGCCGGCGTGTGGCTGGTACGGCGCGTGTCACCGCAACGCTTTTACGGCGCGATCTACGTGCTGATGGTCGTGGTGGGCGTGAAACTGGTGTGGGACGCGGTGGTGTAACGCCTGCCCCGAATTACGATTTTCAAGACCGTTCGTGTCGAGCGAAGTCGAGACACCGTGCGCGACCGTTGGGCATGTCCCTCGACTTCGCTCGGGACGAACGGAGGGTTCAGTCGAACAGGCTCGACACCGAACTCTCGTCAGCGATCCGCTTGATCGCCTCGCCGACCAGCGGCGCGATCGTCAAATGGCGGATTCGCTTGGCGGCCTTGATGATCTCGTGCGCGCCGATCGAGTCGGTAATCACCAGTTCCTCCAGCGCCGACGCCTCGACGCGCGCGACCGCGCCGCCCGAGAGTACGCCGTGCGTGACATAGGCGACCACGCCCGACGCACCCGCCTCTTTCAGCGCGGCGGCGGCGTTGCAGAGCGTGCCGGCCGAATCGACGATATCGTCGATCAGGATGCAGAACCGCCCCTCGACATCGCCAATGATGTTCATCACCTCCGATTCGCCCGCGCGCTCGCGACGCTTGTCGACGATCGCGAGCGGGGCGTTGTCGAGTCGCTTGGCGAGCGCGCGCGCACGCACCACGCCACCGACGTCGGGCGAGACCACCATCAAATTGCGCCCGCCGAATCGAGTCTCGATATCCGCCGACATCACCGGCGCACCGAACAGATTGTCGGTCGGGATGTCGAAAAAGCCCTGGATCTGCCCGGCATGGAGATCGACCGACAATACGCGGTTGGCACCCGCGACGGTGATGAGGTTGGCGACCAGCTTGGCCGAGATCGGCGTGCGCGGGCCGGGTTTGCGGTCTTGCCGTGCATAACCGAAATAGGGGACGACGGCAGTGATCCGCCGCGCCGAAGCGCGCTTGAGCGCGTCGATGCAGATCAGCAATTCCATCAGATTGTCGTTGGCGGGGTAGCCGGTCGACTGGATCACGAACACGTCCTCGCCGCGCACGTTCTCCTGAATCTCGACGAACACCTCCTCGTCGGCGAAGCGTCGCACGCTCGCCTGCGTCAGCGGCATTTCGAGATAGGCGGCGATGTCGCGCGCCAGCGGCAGGTTCGAATTGCCCGTGAGCAGTTTCATAAGCGGCGGCCCCCTGATGCACGATATTTGCCGCTCCCTTAGAAGCGCGCTACCCATCCGGGAAGGGCTTGCGGAGCAATTATGACGGGCAGCGTAACATTCACGCCAAGCGAGACCGATTACGTCGATGCGATCCGGGCGAATTTCCTGTTGGCGATGCGGCGGCGGCGGACGCTCCGGCCGATCGTGATCATCGCGCTGGTGTTCGCCGCGATCGGCGCCGGACTCGGCCTGATCGACCACAGCAGCCCCGCCTGGACGGCGGTATATGCGCTCGGCGGGTTGGCCTATGGCGCGGTCCTGTTCGCGCTGATCTACCTGATCTCCTATCTGATGCTGCCGCGCCGCGCCGGCCGGCTGTTCCGCCAGCAGCGTTCGATCCAGCAGAGTTTCGAATATCGCTGGTCCGATGCGGGTCTTGAATGGTCGTCGGTGCAGGGCAACGGGCGATTCCCGTGGAACGATCTGCACGGCTGGCACGAGACCAAGCCCGCCATGCTGATCTACATGAACGACACGCTGTTCCAGTTCCTGCCGCAACGCGTCTTCACGCCCGAGGCGGCGGACGATCTGCGCGCGACGCTGGAGCGCGCCGGCTTGCCGATCTACTGACGCTTGCCCTAGGCGGTGGGGCATGACCGTCCGTACCCGCTTCGCCCCCTCGCCGACCGGCCTGCTCCATGTCGGCAACATCCGCACCGCGCTCCACAATTGGCTGTGGGCGCAGAAACACGGCGGCGAGTTCTGGTTGCGCATCGACGATACCGATGCCGAGCGCAGCGAGGAGCGTTTCGTCGAGTCGATCCGTGCCGATCTCGGCTGGCTCGGGCTGACCACCGACGGCGAGGAACGCCAGTCGGCCCGGTTCGCGCTGTATGAAGCCCGTTTCGCACAACTCCGCGCCGCCGGGCGGGTCTATCCCGCCTATGAAACTCAGGCCGAACTCGATCTCAAGCGCAAGATCGCCGCCGGGCGCGGGCTGCCGCCGCTCTACGACCGCGCCGCGCTCGCGCTCACCGATGCCGATCGCGCCGCACTGGAGGCAGAGGGCGTGCGCCCGCACTGGCGCTTCAAGCTCGATCACGACGCGCCGATCGTCTGGGACGATCTGATTCGCGGCCCCCAGCGCTTCGACGCGAAGACGATGAGCGACCCCGTCATCCGCCGCGCCGACGGATCGTGGCTCTACATGCTGCCCTCCGCGATCGACGATGCCGAGATGGCGATCACCCATGTCGTGCGCGGTGAGGATCACGTCTCCAACACCGCGCTGCAATTGCAGATGTTCGACGCAATGGGCGTGGCTCCGCCCGCGTTCGCACACGAGGCGCTGCTGACCGGCAGCGAGGGCAAATTGTCGAAACGACTCGGCTCGCTCGGCGTCGCGCATTTCCGCGAGAGCGGGATCGAACCCGAGGCGGTGCGCGCCTTGCTCGCGCGAATCGGCACCAGCGATCCGGTCGAGCCGCTGGTCGATACCGACGCTTTGGTCGCCGGGTTCGATTTCAGTCGCTTCGGCCGCGCGCCGGCGCGCTTCGACGAGGCCGAACTGGCGGCGGTCAACACCCGCATCGTCCACCAGCTCGATGTCACGCAGGTCACCGATCGCCTGCCATCGGGCATGGGCCAGGCCGAATGGGAAGCGGTGCGCCCCAACCTCACCCGCATCGACGAGGCGGAAGAATGGTGGCGCGTGATCGAAGGGCCGATCACCGCCGAGCGCGACCCCGCGGACACCGATTTCCTCGCCCAGGCCGCCGGGATTGCCGCGACGCTCGACTGGAGCGCCGAACCCTGGGGCGCGCTCACCGCCGCGCTGAAAGCGGCGAGCGGGCGCAGCGGCAAGGCTCTGTTCCTGCCGCTGCGCCGCGCGCTGACCGGGCTCGATCATGGCCCCGACATGAAGGCGCTGCTGCCGCTGATCGGGCGCGATCGTGCAGTGGAGCGGCTTTCTTGAGGATATAACATCTCCCTTGCGTTCCGTGTAATGATGTAACATCATGCCTCATGCCGCCGAACCGGGCGGCACGACTCCAGGAGAAGGAGACCAAGGCATGTATGCGGATCGTTACGAACGGCGCCGACAGGTCAATCCGGGCAGCGCCGCCCTCGCGCTCGCCATCAACGGCGCAATCCTCGGCGGGCTGGTGCTGTTCGCCAACCCGACGTTCAAGACGACGGTCGAACACGTCCTGACGATCACGGCGATCCCGATCTATCCGGTCAAGCCGCCACCACCACCCCCGCCGCCCCAGCCACAGCCCAAGCCAAAAACCATCGAGCATGCCTCGCCGCAGCCGCTCGACACCAGCACGCCGGTCACCGTCAGCAAGATCATCGATCCGGCACCGCTTCCGCAGCCCTTCACGCCGGTCCTCGACGGCGGTGGCACCTTCGGCGCCGGTACGGTCGAGACCGTCAAGCCCGCGCCGCCCACCATCGTCGACCCGATGATCGACCAGCGCTACGCCAACCTGTTCCAGCCGGTCTTCCCGCCCGACGAGCAGCGCGCCGGTCGCGGCGGGCGCGTGGTGGTGCGCGTGCTGGTCGGGGTCGATGGCCGCGTGAAGGATATCGAGCAGGTCAGCGCGACCAGCGATTCGTTCTTCGCGGTCACGCGCAAGCGCGCGCTGGAGAAATGGCGTTTCAAGCCCGGCACGCGTGACGGCATTCCGGTCGAGGCATGGCGGACGATCGCGGTCAGCTTCGTGCTGAACGAAGCGGAATGAGCGCGGATGGGGCGGGGGCTGGTGTCCGCGCCGCCCCCGCCCTATCTTTGCGGGCATGAAGTTCCGCATGCCCTGGATGTCCGAGGATCTCGCCGCCGCCGTCTCGCCGCGCGGCGCGCTCAGCGATCTGCGCACGTATCTGCGCCGCCGCCAGCGCCATCAGATCGTGTTCCTCACCGCCGCGATCGGGCTGACCTTCCTGATGATCTACGGCTTCGCGATCGAGATGAAGGGCAAGCCGCGCGAATATCACCGCGATATCGTCTATTTCAAACAGTGGAACGCCGATCGCACCGATGCGCAGATCGTCGCGCAGCAGAAGATCGACGGCCCCGAACAGACCAAGCGCGAAGAGGCCGAAAAGCGCCTCGAGGCCGAGAAACGCGCGATCTTCAAGCGGCTCGGCGATCAGATGAACGCGGTCGGCCTTTACTGATCGTGACGGAAGACGCGCGCTGGATGGCGGCGGCAGTGTCGCTCGCCGAACGCGCGCGGGGGCGATCGACGCCCAACCCCAATGTCGGCTGCGTCATCGTGCAGGACGGCCGTGTCCTCGGGCGCGGCTGGACTCAACCGGGCGGGCGTCCGCATGCCGAGGCGATGGCGCTCGCTCAGGCCGGCGACGCCGCGCGTGGCGCGACCTGCTACGTCACGCTGGAACCCTGCGCGCACGTCTCGCCGCGCGGACCCGCCTGCGCCGATCTGCTCGTCGCAGGCGGCGTCGCGCGCGTGGTGGTCGCGCTCCGCGATCCCGATCCGCGCACCGACGGCGACGGCATCGCGCGGTTGGCGGCGGCGGGGATCGCCGTCACCAATGGGGTCGGCGCGGCTGAGGCGCGGCGCAGCATGGCAGGTTTCCTTGCCCGCCAGCGTTTCGGCCGCCCCCACGTCACGCTCAAGCTCGCGCTGTCGCTCGATGGCGCGGCGGCGATGGGCGACGGTCGCAGCCAATGGATCACCGGCGCGGAGGCGCGCGCGCACGCCCATCTCGAACGCGCCCGGCATGATGCGATCCTGGTCGGGCGCGGCACGTTCGAGGCCGACCAGCCGCGACTCGACGTGCGCCTCGCCGGTCTCGAACGGCGCGCGCCGGCCCGCATCCTGCTGTCCGCCACACCCGAACCCGGCTGGACGACGCTCGCCACCCCTGCCGCGATCGCGACTCTCGCCGGAGTCGATACGCTGCTGGTGGAAGGCGGCGCGGCGACCGCAGCCGCCTTCCTCACCGAAGATCTGGTCGATCGGCTGTTGCTGTACCGCGCGCCGATCGTGATCGGCGGCGGCCGCACGCTGCCGGATATCGGCCTCGGCGATCTCGCGCAGGCACATGCCCGCTGGACGAGGGTTGACGCGCGGCAACTTGGCAGCGACCGGCTCGAGGTCTACGAGCGCACGGGGAGAGACTAATGTTCACCGGAATCATCACCGATGTCGGCACAATCGCGGCCGTCGAACCGCGCGGCGACACGCGCGTCCGCGTCACCACGTCCTACGATACCGCCGGCATCGATCTGGGCGCGTCGATCTCCTGCTCGGGCGTATGCCTCACGGTGGTCGACAAGGCGCCGGGCTGGTTCGCGGTCGATGTGTCGGGCGAAACGCTGTCGCGCACCGCGCAGGGCCAATGGACCGAAGGGCGCCGCCTCAACCTCGAACGCGCGCTGAAGCTCGGTGACGAACTCGGCGGGCATATCGTCACCGGCCATGTCGATGGCACCGGCACGATCGTCGATCTCCATGACGAAGGCGGCTCGAAACGGATCACCATCCTCGCCGGGCCGGAGATCGCGCCATACATGGCCGAGAAGGGGTCGATCACGCTCGACGGCATCTCGCTGACCGTCAACAGCGTCGAGGACACACCAGAAGGTGTCCGCGTCGGCGTCAACATCATCCCGCATACTGCGGACGTCACCGCGATCGGCGCGGCAAATCCGGGCGACACGATGAACATCGAGATCGATGTGCTCGCCCGCTACCTCCAACGGATGGAAGACTATCGTGCAAAACGCTGAACCCCGCTCGGGCGACCTTCACCGGCTTCGTCACGGCTTCCTCTCCTCGCCTGAGGAGATCATCGATGAGGCGCGCAACGGCCGCATGTACATCCTCGTCGACGACGAGGACCGCGAGAATGAGGGTGATCTCATCATCCCCGCGCAGATGGCGACTCCTGACGCGATCAACTTCATGGCGACTCACGGGCGCGGGCTGATCTGCCTCGCACTCGCCAAGGAGCGAGTCGACCAGCTCGGGCTGGACCTGATGAGCCGCAACAACGGCACCCGCCACGAGACCGCCTTCACCATCTCGATCGAGGCGAAAGAGGGCGTCACCACCGGCATCTCCGCTGCCGACCGCGCGCGCACCGTCGCGGTCGCGATCGATGGCAGCCGCGGCCGCGAGGATATCGTCAGCCCCGGCCACGTCTTTCCGCTCGTCGCCAAGAACGGCGGCGTGTTGATCCGCGCCGGCCACACCGAGGCTGCGGTCGATGTTTCGCGGCTCGCCGGGCTCAATCCGTCGGGCGTGATCTGCGAGGTGATGAACGACGACGGCACGATGGCGCGGCTCGACGATCTCGTCGCCTTTGCGCAGCGCCACAACCTCAAGATCGGCACGATCCGCGATCTCATCGCCTATCGCCGCCGCCACGACCATCTTCTCGAACGCCGCACCGAAATGCGCTTCAGCAGCCGCTGGGGTGGAGACTGGACCGCGATCAGCTTCTTCAACAAGGCGGTCGGTACGGAGACGATGGCGCTCGTCAAGGGCAGTATCGATCCGACCAAGCCGACGCTGGTTCGCATGCACACGCTGTCGCTGTTCGCCGATACCTTCGGCGAGCGTTCGAGCCGCGAAGGGCTGCTCGCCGGCGCGATGAAGATGATCTCCGAGCAAGGCAGCGGCGTCGTCGTCATCATCAACCGGCCGATGCGGAATTTCGCGTCCCGCCAGATGGAAG
This sequence comes from Sphingomonas populi, assembly GCF_004208535.1. GTDB lineage: Bacteria > Pseudomonadota > Alphaproteobacteria > Sphingomonadales > Sphingomonadaceae > Sphingomonas > Sphingomonas populi. Next base: position 23,292 of record NZ_SGIS01000024.1, on the reverse strand, counting down.
TCCACAAGACCGGCGCGTTCGAAAGCGAATCCGAGGAATTGCGCGACTATGGCATCGGCGCGCAGGTGCTCGCCGAACTGGGTGTGCATGACATGGTGTTGCTCACCAACACCCGCCACACGCTCGTCGCGCTCGAAGGCTATGGCCTGTCGATCGTCGGCGAACGCGAAATCGAACGCGTCGTCGAGGGAGACGCCTGATGGCGCGGGTTCTGATCGTCGAAGCGCGCTTCTACACGCATCTCAACGACATGCTGCTCGAAGGCGCGCGCGCCGCGATCGAGCAGGCCGGGCACAGCCATGAGACGATTACCGTCCCCGGCGCGCTCGAACTGCCGGGCGCGATCGGCCTTGCGGCGGAAAGCGGCCGTTACGACGCCTATGTCGCGATCGGCGTGGTGATCCGCGGCGAGACCTATCATTTCGAGATCGTCGCGGGCGAGAGCGCACGCGGGCTGATGGCGCTGTCGATGGACGGCCTCGCGATCGGCAACGGCATCCTCACCACCGAAGACGAGGCGCAGGCGCTCACCCGCGCCAAGCCGACCGAAAAGGACAAGGGCGGCGAGGCGGCCAAGGCCGCGCTCGCCATGCTCGCGCTGCGCGAGCGCTTCGCCTGACCTAACCCCCGTCCCCCCAGCGCAAGCTGGGGTTTCCCGGTGGGGAAGCGGAACGCCCGCCCCCGCAGAGACTCCAGCGTACGCTGGAGTGACGGCGTGTTTGGGCGTTCGCGCTCAGGCCGCGACGGTTTCCTGCTCAAGCGCCGGATAGTCGGTATAGCCGGCCTCGCCCTGGCTGTACCACGTCGCCATGTCGGAGGTGTTGAGCGGCGCGCCGATTTTCAGCCGTTCGGGCAGATCGGGATTGGCGAGGAAGGTACGACCGAACGCCACCGCATCGGCCACGCCCGAATCGATCACCGCCTGCGCCGCCTCGGCGGTGTCATAGTCCGAATTGACGACCAGCGGACGCGCGAACACCTTGCGGATCGCCGGCGACAGCTTGGGAACGTCGGTCTTGCCGAAGGTGCCGTCGGGGCCGGGTTCGCGCAGTTCGAGAAAGCCGATGCCGAGATCGGACAGCAGCTTGGCGGCATAGGTGAACAAAGCCTCGGGATTGCTGTCGTCGACGCCCTGCGAGTCGCCGTTGGGCGACAGCCGCACCGATGTCCGCCCCGCGCCCGCCACCGCGATGACGCGCTCGGTCACTTCGCGCAGCAGCCGCGTGCGGTTCTCGATCGAGCCGCCGTACATGTCGTCGCGGACATTGGCGTTGTCGCGCAGGAACTGATCGATCAGATAGCCATTGGCGGCGTGGATCTGCACCCCGTCGAACCCGGCGGCGAGCGCATTGCGGGTGGCGCGCTCGTAATCGTCGAGGATGCCGGGAATCTCGTCGGTGCGTAGCGGCCGCGCCGTTTCGAACGGCTTCTTGCCTTCATAGGTATGCGCGTCGCCCGCCGTCGCGGTCGCGGAAGACGACACCGGCTGCTCGCCGGTCACCGACGAATGCACCTGCCGGCCCATGTGCCAGAGCTGCGCGACGATGCGGCCACCCGCCTCGTGGACGGCGGCGGTGACGGGCTGCCAGGCCGCGACCTGCTCGTCGCTCCACAAACCGGGCGCGTACGGCCAGCCCAGGCCCTGCTGCGAGATGCCGGTCGCCTCGGTGATGATGAGCCCCGCGCTCGCGCGCTGGCGGTAATATTCGATCATGATCTCGGTCGGGACATGCTCGCGCGTCGCGCGGCCGCGCGTCAGCGGCGCCATCAGCACACGGTTGGGAGCCTGGATATCGCCGAGGGCGATGGGGTCGAAGAGGGAAGTCATGAAGCGGCACAGTCCTTTTGTTGCCTGACGCGACTGAGATAGGGCGCTAAGGGGCGGCATGCATCGCCCGGCCTTCCCAAGAATTTCTGCTGCACCGCAAACCAGCGGTGCGCTGGCGTTCGCGGCGCTGATGGGTGGCAACGTGGCGATCGCATTCGGGCCGTGGTTCGTGCGCCTCGCCGATACCGGGCCGGTCGCGGCGGCCTTCTGGCGGCTCGCACTGGCGACGCCGGTGCTGGTCGCGCTGTCGCTCCGCTCGGGCTGGCGGCCGGCGGCATGGTCGTGGCGGCTGTGGGCGATGACCGGGTTCGGCGCGGTCTGCTTCGCGGCAGACCTCGCGAGCTGGCACCTCGGCATCCTGCGCACCACGCTCGCCAATGCGTCGCTGTTCGGCAATTCAACGACGATCCTCTTCCCGATCTACGGCTTCATCGCCGCGCGCATGCTGCCGACGCGGATGCAGGCGGGGGCGCTGCTGCTCGCCTTTATCGGCGCGCTGCTGCTGATGGGGCAATCCTACCGGCTCGACCCACGCCACCTGGCCGGCGATCTGCTCTGCATCCTCGCAGGGCTGTTCTACACCGTGTTCCTCGCGCTGATGGCGCGCGTGCGCGCGACGACGCCGCCGATGCCCGCGCTCGCGCTATCGACGGTGATGAGCGTGCTGCCAACGCTGCTGTTCGCGCTGGCTCTGCACGAGCGCGTGATGCCGCACCATTGGGGGCCGCTGGTCGGCCTCGCCTTCGCCAGCCAGATCCTCGGGCAGAGCCTGATGATGCTGTCGCTCGGCCGTTTTTCGCCGCTGGTGATCGGCCTCGCATTGCTGGTCCAGCCGATCGTTGGGGCGACGGTCGGCTGGCTGTGGTATGGCGAGGCGCTCGGCCCGGCGGATATCATCGGCGCGCTGCTCGTCGCGGTCGCGCTGGTGATGGTGCGCGAACGGGGCGCGCCGGTTGCGTCTGACGTGCCCAAGCACCAGAATAGTGGCGGAGACCTATGATGCAGACCATCCCCGAAGACGCCACGCTCGACGAGATCGCGATTGGCCTCGCGCCGCTGATCGCCGCCAACGCCGCGTTCGACGGCTGGGGCACCGCCGCGCGCGACGCCGCCGCCGACAGCGCCGGCGTCGACCGGGACGTCGCGTTGCTCGCGCTGCCCGGCCAGACCGAGATGATCGCGGCGTGGTTCCGCAGCATCGACGCCGACATGGCCGAACGGCTGCCGCCCGAAACGATCGCGACGATGAAGATCCGCACGCGCATCACCGCGCTGGTCGAGGCGCGGCTGGCGATAGTCGCGCCCAACCGCGAGGCGCTGCGCCGCGCCTTCGCGATCCTGGCGATGCCGCAGAACCTCGCCACTGGCGCGAAGCTCGGCTGGTCGGCGGCGGATACAATCTGGCGCGCGGCCGGCGACACCGCCACCGATTACAATCACTACACCAAGCGCACGATCCTCGCCGCGATCTATGCCGCGACGATGAGCGTGTTCCTCGACGACGAGAGCGAAGGCTGGGCCGACACCCGCGCGTTCCTCGCGCGGCGGATCGAAGGCATCATGCGCTTCGAGAAGACCAAGGCCGGCGTGCTCGCCCGCGCCGCCTACCGGCCGAGCCTGTCGCGCTTCATTGGCCGGCTGCGCTATCCGGCGGTGTAGCACCCCTCTGCCGTTCGCCCCGAGCGAAGTCGAGGGGCACCCCCGGGCGCAGGTGCCTCGACTTCGGCCCGCAGGGGCCGAAGTTTATCCTGAGCGGCTGGCTTGCCAGCCAGCCGAAGGGCTCGGCACGAACGGAGGTAGAGTCTGCGAATATGCGATCACGATAACGCTGGCGTTCGCCGCACTCTATTGATAATCAGTCGCAATGAACATGTTCTCGCGCGTGGACTCGCACCTCAGCCTTGAATCGCTGCCCAACCGTCAGCCCGCGACCGTCGCGGCGATCGACTGGGCGCGGCTGAGCGTGCCGGAGGCGCGGCGCTTGCGCGAACTCGGCTTCGACGAGGGCGTCGGTGTCGAGGTGCTGCACCGCTCGCTGATCGGCAAGGGGCCGATCGCGTGCCGGATCGGGCGCATGACGGTGGCGCTGCGCCGCACCGTCGCCGGCGCGATCCGCGTTTCGCAGCACGCCGCCTGATCGTGGGCGGCTGACATGAACGCCGCGCCGCTGGTGGCGCTGGTCGGCAATCCCAATGCCGGCAAGAGCGCCCTGTTCAACGCGTTGACCGGCGCGCGCCAGAAGGTCGGCAATTATCCCGGCGTCACCGTCGAGCGCCACTCCGGGCGACTCGTGCTGCCCGATGGCCGCCCGGTCGAACTGGTCGATCTGCCTGGCGCCTACAGCCTCGAACCCTCCAGCCCGGACGAGCGGGTGACGCGCGACTTCCTCGCCGGCACGCAGGCCGGCGAGCGGCTGCCCGATGCCTTGGTGGTGGTGGTCGATGCCTCCAACCTCGACAACCATCTGCGCTTCACGCTGCAATTGATCGCGCTTGGCCTGCCGGTGGTGGTCGCGCTCAACATGATCGATCTCGCCGAACGCGACGGGTTGAAGCTGGATCCCGAGCGGCTGTCGCGCGAACTCGGCGTGCCTGTGGTGCCGACCGTCGCGGTGCGTCGGCGTGGCCTCGATGAGCTGCGCGCGCAGGTCGATGGCGTGCTGACCGGCGCGCCGTGCGCGAAGCCGGCGCCGGCGGAAGCAGAGGATATCGTCACCCTCCAACGCCGCGCGCGGAAGATCGCCGCGCTCGCCACCGTGTCCGAAGCGCCGGTGCGCCGCTGGGGCCATGCGCTCGATTCGGTCGCGCTGCACCCGGTCTCGGGCGTGCTGATGCTGCTCGCGATCCTGTTCGTGATGTTCCAGACGGTGTTCTGGGCCGGCGCGGCCCCCGCCGACGCGATCGCCGCCGGGTTCGATTGGGTCTCGGGCGTCGTCAAGCACCTGATGCCCGATTCGGTGCTGCGCTCGCTCATCACCGACGGCGTGATCGCCGGCGTCGGCGCGGTGGTGAAGTTCCTGCCGCAGATCCTGGTGATGTTCTTCTTCATCCTGCTGCTCGAAGCGAGCGGCTATATGGTCCGCGCTGCCTTCCTGATGGACCGGCTGATGGCGCATGCCGGCCTTTCGGGCCGCGCGTTCATCCCGCTGCTGTCGTCGTTCGCCTGCGCGGTGCCCGGCATCATGTCGACGCGCACGATCGACGACGAGAAGGACCGGCTCACCACCATCCTGATCGCACCGCTGATGACCTGCTCGGCGCGGCTCCCCGTCTATACGCTCATCATCGGCGCGATGATCCCCAATGTCCGCGTGCTGCCCTTCGTCGGGTTGCAGGGGCTGGTGATGCTCGGCCTGTACATCATGGGCGTGGTCGGCGCGTTCGTCGTCGCGGTGGTGCTGCGCAAGACCGTCACGCAGGGCGCATCGTCGGGCTTCATGATGGAGATGCCCAAGTATCAGCTTCCGCAGCTCAACCATCTCGCGATCGGCTTGTGGAGCCGCGCGGCGATCTTCCTCAAGCGCGCCGGCACGACGATCGCCTTCACCACGATCGTTTTGTGGGCGATGCTCAGCTTCCCCAAGCCGCCCGAGGGCAGCCCGGTATCGCCGGTCAATTATTCGATCGCCGGGCGCATCGCCAACGGCATTGAGCCAGTGTTCCGCCCGATCGGCTTCAACCGCGACATCGTGCTCGCGCTGATCCCGGCGATGGCCGCGCGCGAGGTCGCGGTGGCGGCGCTCGGCACGGTCTATGCGATCGACGAATCGGGCAGCGACGGCGGCGAGGCGCAGATCGCCACGACGCTCGCCAAACGCTGGAGCCTGCCGACTGCGCTCGCCTTTCTGATGTGGTTCGTGTTCGCGCCGCAATGCATTTCCACCATCGCGGTGACGCGCCGCGAGACGAACGGGTGGAAATGGCCGGCCTTCATGGTTGGCTATTTGTTCGCACTCGCCTACGGTGCCGCCGGAGCGACCTATTGGGTCGCAAAATTTTTCGGTTTGTAGGAAATCAATATGGCGGGCAGCGTCAACAAGGTCATTCTCGTCGGCAATCTCGGCCGCGATCCCGAAAGCAAAAGCTTTCAGAACGGCGGCAAGGTGGTCAACCTCCGCATCGCCACGTCCGAATCGTGGAAGGACCGCAACACCGGCGAGCGCAAGGAAAAGACCGAATGGCATTCGGTCGCGATCTTCAGCGAAGGTCTCGCCAACGTCGCCGAGCGCTTTCTGCGCAAGGGCAGCAAGGTCTATATCGAGGGCCAGCTCCAGACCCGCAAATGGCAGGACGCGCAGGGGCAGGACCGCTATTCGACCGAAATCGTGCTGCAAGGCTTCAACTCGGTGCTGACCATGCTCGATGGCCCGCAGGGCGGCGGTGCTGGCGGTGGCAGTGGCGGAGCCGTTCGTGACGATTTCGGCGGCAATGAAGATTTCGGCGGCGGCGCACGCGGCGGCTATAGCGGCGGCGGCGGTGGCAGCAGCTTCGGCGGCGGTCGCTCGGGCGGCGCTGCGGCGCCGGCGGCGGGCGGCAACCGCGGCGGCGGCTTCGCCGACGATCTCGACGACGACGTTCCCTTCTAACAGCCGGTAAAAGTGTAACTCTCAGTGGTTTGGGATATCGTCCGCGAAATCGCCATTTTGAAGACTGAGCACCACGACGAGGCTGTAACTTTTATCTATGATATCGAGCCCGGTCGTAACGGTAATTTCCGTAACGCATCCGAGGGTTGATGAAGTGGAGGGTCGCTCGCTCTGGGCGGCCCTTCTTCCTTTCTGCGCAGGCTTTGATTCCTTCCGCTTGCATGTCGTCTCTGCACGACCAGGAACACCCGCGCGCCGTCGCCTGACGGGTTGACCGGGACGGCTTCAGGCGTTGTTGCAACGATCAAGGAGCGCGTGCGGGGCAGGAAGCATGGTCCTCCCCTCAGTATACCGCGACTGGCCAGCCATCGGTCCATGCGACCGGCGAGATCCTCAGCGTTGGCGCACCGTGGTTGGTTTTATCGTAAGCGTGGTACACGATGTAATCCTTGCCGTCGGTATCGTGCAAAAAGCCGGGGTGACCGGGGCCGCGAAAGCGATCCTGTTCCGAGAGATCGGCGCGCAGGATGATCGTCCCCTCACCGTCCATCAGCTTGCTTCCGTCCTTGCCGAGATACGGCCCGCGCACGTCCTTAGATCGGCCGACAATGGTATAATAGGTGCTGTTCGCGCCTTTGCAGCAATAGTCGTACGACACGAATAGGTAGTGATAGCCGCCATGCTGGATGAGGAACGGTGCCTCGACTGGCGCCGGCCCGCCCGCCGGCGCGAGGCGGCGCGCGAGCGAGACGGGCTTCTCGGCAGGGTCGAGGAGCTTGCCCGATTTCGGATCGAGCGCGAACAGCTTGATCCCGCTCCAGAAGCTGCCGAGCGTTAGCCAGTGGCGACCATCGCTATCGATGAAATGGTTGGGGTCGATCGCGTTGAAGTCGTCGCTGTGATGCGACATCACCACCAGCCCCTCGTCCTTCCAGCCATAGTCGGGGCTGGTCGGATCAAGTGTCGGACTCGTAGCGAGCCCAATCGCCGACTGATTCGACCCGAAGGTCGAGAGCGCATAATAGAGGTGCCACCGCCCGTTGAAGAACGACATGTCGGGCGCCCACATATCCTTGGTGCCGGGCACGGCCCCCACACCCCAGGCTGGAACCTTGGAGAACAACGGCGGCTTCGCGGTCCAGTGGATGAGATCGGGCGATGTCTTGACGCTCAAGCCGGTCCCGAAGACGTAGTAGACACCTTTTTCTTTGACCAGCACCGGGTCGTGCGTCGGCACGATATCACCGGTGATGACCGAGTTGATCGGTCCAGTGGTCGCCGGGCCGGCCTCGGCGGTCGCAATCGCTCCGCGTGTCAGCGCACACACCGCGACAGCGGCGACGAGGAGACTGCGGATCGGCATACGGGCTTTACTCATAAAAGTGGCGGCGCCGAGCGCTCGACGCCGCCTGAAAGATCAAAAGCGGAAGCGACCGCCGACCTCAAAGGTACGATCATAGGTCCGCGTATCGCGCGGCGTGCTCGAATAGATGCCGCTCTGGTTCAGGCCCGCGAATCGGTCATGATAGACGCGGTCGGTGATGTTGGTCGCGTCGAACGTGATCGTGAAGTTCTTGGTCAGCGCATAGCTACCCGAGAAATCGAGCTGACCGGTCGGCGCCACCAAGATGCTGCTCGCCTGCGAGCCGCCCGAAGTGTAACTATCGACGAAATTAGAGCGCCAATTATACGCGAGCCGCCCCGAGATGCCGTACTTTTCGTAGATCGCAACAGCATTGAACGAATATTTCGAGACATTGACCAGGCGCTGCTGCCCCCCAAAGATCGGGTCCTGGGTCGTGCCGAAGATATACGTTCCATTGAGCTGGGTACCGAACCCGCTGAGCGCCCCCGGCAGGAAGTCGAAGAACTGCTGATAGGCGACTTCCGCGCCATAGAGCTTGCCCGGTCCGGTGTTGCGCGGACGGCTGACCAGCGCCGGTCGGCCGAGATAGGTTTCGGTCCGCGAGTACGTCTGGATATAACCGCTCAGGTCCTTGTAAAAGCCTGCTGCAGTAATCGAGGTGGAGCGGGCCGGATAATATTCCAGCGACACGTCATAGGCTGTGCTCTTGATCGGCTGGAGGGCCGGATTGCCGCCAGCGCCGACGTAGAAGACCGACTGATTGCCGGTATTGCCCGTCGTGGTGTAGCTGACCAGCGGGTTTAGCTGGGCGAACTCAGGCCGTGTCAGCGTCTTTGCGAAAGCCAGACGCAGTTGCAGATTGTTGGTGAGCCCAACCTTGGCGTTGAAGCTCGGCAGAATGTCGAGATAGTTCGCCTTGGCCGACACGCCGAAGCCGGTCAGTTGCTCGGCCGTGTTGACGACGCGCAGGCCTCCGACACCGCTGACGTGCATCGACCCGATATCGAAGCCGTAGCCGAGCTGGCCATAGAAAGCATAGGTCTTCTCATGATCGAAGAAGGCCAGGCTCGGATCATACGCACGGTCGCCGGTGGGCTGCGAGAACAGCGTTCGCACCGTATTGGTGTTGTTGAGCAGGAAGCCGGTGTCGGCATCGACGAACTGCCCGATGCCAGACGCCCCCTGAACGAGCCCGTTGGGTGAGAGCGTGCCGAAGCCGGGCACAGCGCTGACCAGCGGCGGATTCTTGATGCCGAGCCCCTGCGACGCAGTTGCCTGCGAATCCGCTTGGCGATCCGTGAAGCGGGCGCCGATCTTGAAGTTGGTCAGGACGCTGTCGTCGAAGGTATACAGCAAATCACCGCGCCACGCCCACTGCTTGCTCGTCGCCACGCTATGATTGTCGAACAGCGTCGCCAATGAGAAGTTGGCTGGATTGGTCAGATCGACCCCGCCGACCTTGATCAGCGGCGTGCCGTTGTTGTCGAAATTGACGTCGAGCGTCGGCGCATTGAACGACGTGTCGACGATCACGCTGCGGTTGGGCAGCTTGCTGTAATTGTAAGTGAGTTCGGTTGACAGCACCGCAGGACCAGTGGTCCATTTCGTCCCGAAATCGGCCTGATAGGTCTCGGTCTGGTCCTGATACGCTTGCTTGCTCGTAAGCGTGAAGGCGTTGGTCGAGTGCGTCCCGCTGGCGAGTTCGGGGTTGCCAGGATAGGTGCTGGTCACCACCGTACCACCGACCGCAGTCGCCTTGGGCAGACCGATGAAGAAACTGACGTCGTGCGTGTTGCGATAGCGCGTGTAGATGCCGTCGGCGTACAACTCGAGGTTGTCGGTCGGCTTCCACTGCAGCGACCCGTTAACCGCGAGCCGCGTGCGCTCGCCACTGGCATAGGTGCCACCCACGGTATCAGGAATGGCCGGTGACGCAGGGGTCGTGGCCGTAGCGGGCGTGATCGGGTTGGAGACGAAGTCGAATGCGGTATCGTCGCGATACTGGCGCTTGTTGTACGACACCCCGACCATCGCACCGACCTCGCCGATGCCGGTCGTCCAGCGATCGCTAACCAGCCCGCTGCCAAGATAGCCCCATTTGCCGGACTGATCGCTATACACCGCACGGCCGCCGCCGGCGACCTGCAGGCCGCTGAAATCGAACGGACGGCGCAGCCGCACATCGACCGTGCCGCTCAAACCACCTTCGATGATGTCGGGGGTCGTCGTCTTATAGACATCGACGCCGGCGACCAGTTCCGCCGGAAGATCCTGTAGCGAAATGCCGCGCTGGGTGCCGGTAAAGGATTCCCTGCCGTTGATCAGCGTGGCGATGTTGGGGAGGCCTCGGATCAGCACCGTGCCGGCTTCGCCCGAGCCGCGCGTAACCTGAACACCAGTGACGCGCTGGAGAGCATCCGAAACGGTATTGTCCGGTAACTTCCCGATGTCTTGGGCGACGATGGAATCGACGATCGCGGTTGCATTGCGCTTAATACCCTGCGCCGAAGCGAGGCTCGCACGCACGCCGGTGACGACGATATCCTGTTCGGCGGTGGCCACCTGAGGATCACCCGGAAGTGCTTGTGATTGCGGCGTGGCCTCCTGTGTCGCACCGGGAACCGCAGCCGGGACGCTGCTCGCATCCTGAGCGTAAGCAGGCGCGGCAGCCGCAGCGATGAGCGCGAGTGTGGACACCGTAGCGGTGCGATGCATGTACATAAACCCTCCCCGAAGCAGCGCAGCAATACCGCCAACGCTCTTATTACTCCGACTATTACATGCGAGAAATCGGCCGCGCAATGGTTTTGATGCAGTGGCAATCCGCGCCGGTCGCTCGCACCGAACACCGGCACTGTGCCGGCGTGCGAGCGGGCACTGGCCGACCGGTAATCGGCGCCCAACAGGAACACCTATCCAGGCTACTGATGTTCGTCGGCCTTGTTTGCTGGCGACAGGGTGGAGGATGACGACGGCAGCGACGAACGCCGGATCTTCATACTCCGCCTGGATAAGAATCGGAGAGACCCTCAAAACTACGAGCCGGCGTTGCTCGCCCCGTGTCGAGGTCTGGATATTTCACACCAAGTTGATCGAGATAGGTCGTGCATTTGTCCGAGTTATAGAGACATTCCTTGATTGCAGCGAGTTCGGTTGATCACGCAGGTGCGGTCAAAAACGTGTTGAACGAACCGCCGGAATCGACGCGCCAAAGCGGTCGTTCCGCTTTCCATCTATCTTTCCCGAATACCGCCGGTCCGATTTGCACCGTGATGCGCAAATTCGGGCGGTACATTCACGCCTTGGCTTGCCGGCGGACACGTCATAAAGCGCACGACATTCGATTCCCGCTCCAAGACCCGAAAGCCGTTCGTATGCAGATCATCGTCCGCGACAACAATGTTGACCAAGCCTTGCGCGCGTTGAAAAAGAAGCTGCAGCGCGAAGGTGTCTACCGCGAGATGAAGCTGCGCCGGCACTATGAAAAGCCCTCCGAGCGCCGCGCCCGTGAGCGCGCCGCCGCGATCAGCCGCGCGCGCAAAGCCGACCGCAAGCGTGCCGAACGCGATCGCTGAGCGCCGACGTAACAGCAGCCGTTCGAGGATCGGACACCGCACTCATCCCAGCTTGGCCGTGAGCACGCGGTCGAGCTGTAGTCTGAATGGTGCCCGGGAACGCCCCTTCAGAACACGCTAAGCAGAGGACGAACTACGCAAAGGACGAGCCTCGCCTTGACGGCCTCGTTGGTGGACGACGGCCGAGCACGACCGCATAGCGCTTGCGTATCGATTGAAAGGCTGAGGCGTGAAGACATTTCACAAGGGTACGAATAGCGGTGGAATGCGACGCTACAATGAGCGGCTGATCCTGTCGGCCGTGCGACGGATGAACGGCGCCTCGAAGGCGGAACTCGCGCGTGTAACGGCGCTGTCTCCCCAGGCGGTCGTGCGCATCGTCGATGAACTGGATGAGGGCGGCCTGTTATACCAAGCAGGCAAGCGGACCGGCGGCATGGGACAGCCGGCGACAATTTACCGAATTAATGGTAAGCGGGGGTACACCGTCGGCATCGAGGTAGGGCGTAGCGACACCACGCTCGTCCTGCTGGACTTCGACGGTGAGCGGAAAGCGGTCTGCCGTCATGCCGGCAGCTTCCCGTCAATCGATACGGTGCTGCGGCACGTCACCGCGTTTATCGACGAACATCTCGGGTCCACCAACGCGCTCAATGCCGAAGCCTTCATGGGCATTGGTGTGGCGATGCCCTGGTTCCTCGGGGAATGGCGCGACGAGCTCGGAATTTCGATCGATCAAGCGGATGAATGGCGTCGCGCCGACGTGGCCGACCGGTTGCAGGCTGGGCTCGCTTGGCCGGCCTTTTTCGAAAATGACGGCAACGCGGCCGCACTTGCCCAGTTGCTGTGCGGTGCGGGCGTTGATCTTGAGGATTTTCTGGCGATCAACATCGGTACGTTCATCGGTGGTGGCCTCGTGTTGGGCGGGCGCGTCCATCAAGGTCGGCATGGCAACGCCGGGGCGCTTGCGTCGATTCCGGTGTGTGCGGCGGGCAAGAGCGATTATCTGATCCACCACGCTTCGCTGTATGCGCTCGATCAGGACGCCCGCGCCAAGGCGCGTTCGGCTTGGACGCGGCGATGCATCGAAGCGCTCGCATCGGCGGTTACCAGCGCCAACAGCCTGCTCGACCTTCAAGCGGTCATCATCGACGGCGCGCTTCCGCCCTCCGGCCTGGAAGAGATTGCCGACGGCCTGCGTCGCCACTTTTCCACCGATGCACCGCCCGACTTCTTCGCGCCCGAAATCCGCAATGGCACGCTTGGCAACCTCGCCGCGGCGGTGGGCGCCGGCCTGCTTCCGCTCCACGCCAGCTTCACGCCGGATCTCGCCAGCCTGTTCAAGAAGGAGTGACCCGCGAGCCTTCCGAACACGCCGCCGTCCAACCAGATTTCTGACCGGACTTGACAGATTAAATCCCATCAGTAGATTTAGTCTGGTGACCGCGAATCTGGCGGCACCAGCGGGAGGGGGAAGTGGTGTCTGTCCGTTTTGAAGCGATCGTTAGCCGGCATCCCGCCTCGGGTGAGCTTCGATGACTGAGCCATTGCTGCTCGGCGGCATCGAAGCTGGCGGAACCAAGTTTCTCTGCGCCATCGCCGATCGCGACGGCGCCCTGCTCATGCAGACCCGTATTCCCACCACGACGCCGGCGGAGACGCTCGGCGCCGCTAGCGCCTTTTTCTCGGATGCCGCCGAGAAGCACGGAGCGCTCTCGGCTTTCTCGATCGGCAGCTTCGGGCCGCTGTCGTTGAACACGGTCGCAGCCGATTACGGCTGCATCACATCCACGCCGAAGGCCGGTTGGCAAAACGTCGATCTGCTCACGCATTTCCGCCGCACCATCAGCGGGCCGATCGCACTCGACACGGACGTGAATTGCGCGGCGGTTGGTGAACGGCTGTTCGGCAGCGGGCAGGGGCTGGATACCTTCTGCTACGTGACGGTCGGGACCGGCATCGGCGTTGGCTTGCTGATCAACGGCGCCCCGCACGGCGGCGCGAACCACCCGGAAGCGGGCCACATCAAACTGCCGCGCGCGCCGGGGGACGATCGGTTCGCCGGGATCTGCCCCTATCATGGCGACTGTCTGGAAGGTCTTGCCTGCGGCCCCGCCATGCAGGCCCGCTGGGGCGTGCCGGCGGAGACGCTGTCCAGCGATCACCCGGCATGGGCTATCGAAGCCGATTACCTCGCCGGTCTGTGCGCGACGCTCACTTATACCGTCCGTCCTGACCGCATCATCATCGGCGGTGGCGTAATGCAGCCGCAGATGTATGGCCGGGTGCGCCGCGCGCTGACCGAGAAGCTGGCCGGCTACGACGCAAGCATGCGCGCGATCGACATGGACGATTATGTCGCTGCACCGACAGCCGGATCGTCCGCCGGCCTGACCGGCGCCCTCGCACTCGCGTATCGCACCGCGACGCGTCAGTGGCCGATGCACTGGGCCATCACCGACACCAACTCCAGCAGAGCGGAAACCGTCAATGCATAACGTGGTAAGCTCCGACGATGTCGGCGTCGTCGATGATGCCCGGGCGACGCCCGCGATCGTGATGAGCGCGGCGGGCGCCGCGCTTGGCGGCCTGCTCTTCGGCTTCGATACCGCTGTGATTTCCGGCGCTACCAGCGCGCTGCAAAACCAGTTCGCGCTGACCGAGGCGTCGCTGGGCTTCACCGTCGCCTCCGCGCTGATCGGCACCGTGCTGGGTTCGCTCGTCGCGGGCGTGCCGGCCGATCGCTACGGGCGCAAGGCGATCATGCTGTCCGTCGCGATCGCCTACGTGCTCTCGTCGCTTGGCACCGGGCTGGCGCACACTTGGTATATCCTGATCGCCTTCCGCTTCCTCGGCGGCGTGGCGATCGGCGCCGCTTCCGTGGTGACGCCGATCTATATCGCGGAAGTGTCACCGGCGCGGTTCCGTGGCCGGTTGGTGGCGATGAACCAGCTCAACATCGTCCTCGGCATCCTCATCGCCTTCCTTTCCAACTATGTCATCGCGCAGACACTGCCGCCCGAGACGGCGTGGCGCTGGATGTTCGGCATCGTTGCGGTGCCCTCCATCCTGTTTCTGGTGGTGATCCTCGTTCTCCCCGAAAGCCCGCGCTGGCTTGCGATACGCGGACGCCGCGACCCGGCAATCGCCGTAATGACTCGCCTCGGCTTCAGCGATCCGCATGCCGAGCTGCTCCGTATCGAGGCTGCGGACCGTCGCGAAGCCGACAAGGGCGTTCCGCGTCTCTTCCAGGCATCGCATCGTCTGCCGGTCGCCTGCGCAATCGCAATCGCGATGTTCAATCAGCTCTCCGGCATCAATGCCCTGCTCTATTACGCACCGCGCATTTTCGAGCTGGCCGGCGCCGGCGCGGACAGCGCACTGCTCCAGTCGGTCGCGGTGGGCGGCACCAACCTGCTGTTCACGGCGCTGGCGCTTTTCCTCATCGATCGGTTCGGCCGCAAGCCGTTGCTGCTGGTCGGCTCGATCATCTGTGCCGCCGCGCTGCTTCTGGTTGGCTGGCAGCTCGAACGTGCCGCGCCCGACGGCACGCTGATCCTCGCCGGGCTGCTCGCCTTCATCGCTGCGTTCGCGGTCAGCCAGGGCGCGGTGATCTGGGTGTTCATTTCCGAGGTCTTCCCAAGCTCGGTGCGTGGCAAGGGGCAGGGGCTGGGTTCGACCACGCACTGGGTCATGGCCGCGATCATCACCTGGCTGTTCCCGGTCGTCGCCGGCGCCGTCGGCGGCTGGGTGTTCGCCTTCTTCGGAGGGATGATGCTGCTCCAGTTCGTCTGGGCGTGGAAGATGATGCCGGAAACCAACGGCGTCGCCCTGGAAGACATGAATTTGCGTGGAACCGTGGCATGAAGACGATCGCGATGTTGCTGGCGGCGAGCGTGGCGCTCACGGCTTCGGTTTCGGCGTCGGCCCAGCGCGCCGACCCGCGCCCGACCTATCATTTCGCGCCCGCGAAGAACTGGATGAACGATCCCAACGGGCTGGTTTATTACGATGGCGAGTATCATCTGTTTTTCCAGTACAACCCCCACGGAGACCGCTGGGGCCATATGAACTGGGGACATGCGGTAAGCCGCGATCTGGTGCATTGGCAGGAACTGCCGATCGCCATTCCCGAAACCCGCGATGTCATGGCGTTTTCCGGCAGCGCCGTGGTCGACTGGAACAACACCAGCGGCTTCGGCCGCGACGGCAAGCCGCCGCTGATCGCGATCTACACCGGCCACAATCCCAAGGCGAAGCTGCAATCGCAATACGTCGCCTACAGCAATGATCGTGGGCGGACCTGGACCGTACACGGCGAGGTGCTGAGCGTGGGATCGCCGGAGTTCCGCGATCCGAAGGTGTTCTGGCATGCGGCCACGAAGCGCTGGGTCATGGTCGCGGTGATGGCGCTGGAGAACCGTGCCGTCATCTTCACCTCTCCCAATCTCAAGCAATGGACGTTCGCCAGCAGCTTCGGGCCGGCGGGCGGCCGGGGCAAGAACTGGGAATGCCCGGATCTTTTCGAACTGCCCGTGGCGGGTGGCGCGCCGGGTGAGACGCATTGGGTGCTCGGCATCAACCTTGGCGACAACGCCATCGGTGGCGGATCGGGCGGGCAATATTTCGTCGGCGATTTCGACGGTACGCGCTTCACCCCCGTGCCCGGCTGGTCGGGTGATACGCAGTGGATGGACTATGGGGCGGACTTCTACGCCGCCGTCTCCTGGAACGATCTGCCCAAGGACGACCCACGCCGCATCTGGATCGGCTGGGCGAACGACTGGCGCTACGCCGAGACCATCCCCACCTGGCCGTCGCGCGGACTGATGACCGTGCCACGGCAAGTCACGCTCAAGAAGACGCCCGAGGGCTACCGCCTCGCGCAGATGCCCGTGCGCGAAGTCGCATCGCTGCACGGCGCCCGGCAGACCTTCGCTGCGGCGCTGGGTGAAACCCCGACCGCGCTACCCATTCAGGGCGGATCGGCGGATCTGGAATTCGAGCTTGATACCGGCGCGTCCGAGCAGGTGGCGATCACCCTCACCGATGGCGAAGGCTATCAGACGATCATCGGCGTCAACCCGAGCGTGGATGAGGTCTTTGTCGATCGGACTCGTTCGGGGCCGCACTTCAACGATGGCTTCGCCAACCGCCACGTCGCTCCGGTCGATCTGAAATCGCGCCGGGTCAAACTGCGCGTGCTGGCCGACGAATCCATCCTGGAAGTCTTCATCAACGACGGTGAGCGCACCATCACCGACCGCTTCTTCCGTGGCGGTGGCCCGCTGCGGTGGAGCGCGTCCTCGCGAAGCGGCGTCGCACAAATGAAGCTCACCGCATGGACGATGAACGGGGGCGCGGTGAACACCGCGTCCAAATGACCATGACGTTTCTCACGCCAAAGGCGGCCGCCATGTCGATTCCAAGCTGACCGCCCGGGGCTTCAAAGCCCCGATCACCAGAATCTGCCAAAAACCAACGTGATAAAAGAGGGGATCTTTATGACGAGGACTTTCCGCGCCCTGTTGACATCGACTGCCATCATTCCACTGATCGCAGCGAGTTCCGCTTGGGCACAAACTGATGTGCCGCCGGCGACCAATCCGGCCGCAGCCGCACCAGCGCCGGCGAACGGCGCGCCCGAGACCATACAGGACGACGCCGCCAACGATATCGTCGTCACTGGCTATCGCGCGGCGCTCGGTTCCGCGCAGGAGGTGAAGCGCAATTCGGATTCGATCGTCGATGCGATCGTCTCCGATGACATCGGCAAGCTGCCGGACAACAACGCCGCCGAAGCGATCTCGCGGATCGTCGGCGTCACCGTCACGCGCTACAACGACGAGGCCGGGGTCATCCTGGTTCGGGGTCTGCCGGACGTCGCGACCACCTTCAACGGGCGCGAGTTCTTCTCGGCCGAAGATCGCGTCCTGCATCTTCAGGATTTCCCGGCCGGCGTCGCGGCTGGTATCGAAGTCTACAAGTCCGGCACGCCGGATCTGATCGAACCCGGTCTGGCGGGGCTCGTCAACCTGCGGTCGCGCCGTCCGTTCGATGTGAAGGACACGGAGATCGCGGGCGAAATCCGCGGATCGTACAACGACCAGTCGAAGGCGTTCGATCCCTCGGGCAACCTCCTGCTGACGAAGCGCTGGGACACCCCGATCGGCGAAATCGGCGCTTTGGTGAACCTCAGCTATGTCCGCTCCACCTATCGCAATGCGGATCGCTACGCCGATTCCGCCGTGATCACGCCGAAAGGTTTTGGCATCGATGATCCAGCCGATGACATCCATGTGACCACGCCCGGCGTCGGCAATTTCAACTTTCCGGCGAACGCCGGCAACTTCTACGAGAAAGGCATCCGGCACCGTCCCGCCGTCAACGGGACGATCCAATGGCGACCGTCCGCCAACCTGGAAATCTACGCCGAGGGTCTGTGGCAGGCCTATCGCGGCAACGTGCTGCGCGACTCCTTCAACGTGAACTTCGAACGGCGTGACGCGAACGGCGTCGCACCCACGCTCAGCAACGTCGTGCTGGTGCCTGGCGAGCCGGACAAGGCGGCGAGCTTTACCAAGACCGGCGGCTACGTGCCCGAATTCTCGCGCGTGGCGCAGGACGATCGCACCGACACCTATCAGGGTGCGCTGGGCTTCAAGTGGACGACCGGCCGCGCGACGCTGTCGGGTGACTTCGCGTACACCAACAGCCGCTACAAGGCGACGGAGATCACCGTCGATTCACAGCTCGCCACGGCGCCAACCATCAATGTCGATTGGAATGCGCGCGGATCGGCGGTGTTCGATCTGGGTGGGTATGACATCACCAACCCGAACAACGCGCGCTGGCGTGGCTACAACCAGAAGGAGTTCGTCACGAAGGGCGACGGTATTCAGGGGCGCATCGATCTCGATCTCGAAACCGATTGGGGCTTCCTGCCGCACCTTCAGTTCGGCGTCCGCGCGAGCGATCGCAACGCGTCATCCCAGAACAATAACCGCTATGCGTACGTCGCGGGCCTCGACATCCCGCTCGCCAGCCTTCCGACCGGAGCACTCGGGATGATCACGGATGGTTTCCGCGACGACCCGCAACGCTTCCAGAACTGGCTGGCACCGGATCGTAACGCGATCATCGCCAACAGCGAGGCACTCCGTCAGCTCGCCTATCAAGCGGTTCAACGGGCGACGATCCTGTTCCCGAACGACGGCGGCATCCGTGACGCGGTAACCAAATACGCCACGGCGGCGATCCCCGTGGACCCTCTCGGCGGCTTCACCGCCAGCGAGACGACCTATGCGTTCTACGGTCAAGGCAAGTTCGCGTTCGATCTTGGTGGTATCCAGGTCGACGGCACCGCCGGCGCGCGCATCGTGAACACCGATGGCGCGTATCGCGGGTTCAGCCGCGTGCCGGCCAACGGCACCACCGCCATCGTGCCGACGACGACCAGGCAAAACTATGTCGACGTCCTGCCCTCCGCCATCGCGCGCATCCGGTTTTCCCGTCAGTGGCAAGTGCGTCTGGGCTACACGCAAACGCGGACGCGCCCGAGCTTCGGTCAGCTCAACCCCTCGCTCAACATCACGGCGAACAGCCCGGGGCCGGATGGCTCCCCGCCGCAGTTCGACGCGAGCGGCTCCGGCGGTAACCCGAACCTGCGTCCGCTCACCTCCAAGAACTACGATGCCACTTTGGAATGGTATTTCTCCAAGAACGGCTCTGCATCGGTCGCGGCCTTTTACCGGGATCTCGATGGCTTCATCAGCAACTATACCCAGGTCTTGAACGATCCGATCTACGGTCGCTTGCAGCTCGATCGCCCGGAGAACGCGGGCAAGGGGCGGATCAAGGGTCTGGAGGTTTCGGCGCAGACCTTCTTCGACTTCCTGCCGGGGCTGCTTTCAGGCTTCGGCGTGCAGGCGAACGGCACCTATCTGGACGGCACCAACGAACTGCCGCAGGTGCTCGGCGAAGGCGGTCGTCAGGTCCAGATCACCGGCCTTTCCAAATGGGCCTACAATCTGACCGGCTTCTACGAGAAAGGTAAGGTCTCCACGCGCCTCTCGTACAACTGGCGCTCCGGCTATACGACCAGCTACAACCGCACCCTCAATGAAGTGCAATATGCCGGTGAACTGGTCCGGCCCGTGTCGCGGCTGGATTTCTCCGCGAGCTATGAGCCGATCAAGGGCATCTCCATCGTCGCCAACGTCAGCAACATCCTGGCGCAGCCGTTCAATAACTATCGTTATTATAACGAGACGCAATATTTCGGTCGCGATCTGCGGGTCGAGGGCCGGTACATGAGCGTTGGCGTGCGCTTCAAGATGTGAACGTCCTGCCGGTGCGGCACGGGCAGCCGGTGCCGCACCGGACATTTCGATCATCGTTCGTCCGTGACCGCGAGAATGGCGGGACGTTGCGGAAAGCCCGCTCGGTCGGGGGCCGGACACGATCGGCCCCGCGCCGAGCGGATGCGGATAGGAGCCAAGGCATTGACGAGCGGAACATCATATACGCGACGCACGACGTTGGGCATGATCGCTGCGCTTCCTATGGTGACGTCGTGTGGGCGATCGTTGGCGGGAAGCGGCACGGCGCCTCGCGTTCCGGCCCCACCCGGCGCTCCTGTCAGCGGCACGCCCGCCGTGTCGAACGGGCGTCCGCGCTACCACATCACGGCGCCGGCCGGTGGCTGGATCAACGATCCCCAGCGCCCCCTGAAGATCGGCGATACCTGGACCCTGTGGGCGCTCGACAATCCCACCTATCCCGCAGGCGGCACCAACTGGCGGCGCTGGACCTCAAAGGATATGATCACCTGGCAGGATCAAGGCATCGCGATCCCACGTAACACGACTCCCTTCGGAGACGTCTGGAGCGGCAGTACCGTTATCGATAGCGATGACACCGCCGGGTTCGGCAGGGGCGCGCTGGTCACGCTCGTCACCATGCCGGCCCCGGATGCCGGCGGGCAGAACCAATCCTGCGCATTGTGGTACTCGCTGGACGAGGGCGCCAGCTTCACATTCCACGGCATCGTCTTGCCGAATTATCCGGGCTACAAGGATTTCCGTGATCCCACAATATTCTGGCATGCGCCGACGCGCCGGTGGGTGATGACGCTTTCGGAAGCAGGCAAAATCGGAATTTACACCTCGCCGAACTTGAAGCGGTGGACATATGCCAGCGGCTTTGTGTCCGATGTCGTTGGCCGCATCATGGAATGTTCGCACCTGTTCGAGCTGCATCTGTACGATGCGGACGGCAAGACATCGGAAGACAAATGGATATTGCTGGTGGGCGGCAACGGCACCAAGCGCGGGTTCACTGTCGGAACATGGTATTGGTTGGGGGATTTCGACGGGATCACGTTCACGCCCACCTCGCCCAACGGTCAGTGGCTTGACGGTGGCGCCGATTTCTATGCAGCCGTTGTCTGGACGGACCCGGTGGCGGCCGATCCGCTCGCTTCGGCCTATTCGATAGCGTGGATGAGCAACTGGGATTACGCGAACGAGATACCCGTGACCCACGACTATCGCGGGCAGCTCAGCCTCGTTCGCCGGTTACGATTGCAGCGTGTCGATACCGTGCCGAGGCTGTTGAGCACGCCGCTGGCGGCGCAGAACATCGTCTTCGATCAGACTCTCATCGGGCAGGATCAAACGATCGGGGAAGGTTCGGACTACGTGTGGCCGGCGGGGGCTGGTGCGACCTCTTGCCGCATCGATTTTACGCTGTCTCGCATCGGGGAAGCCTGGCCCGCCGAAGTGTGCTTGTCGGTTCGGAAAAGCGATGACTTTTCGACGCAGATCGCTTTCAAGTTGCGGGATAATATTGTTTCTCTGAAGCGTGACGCCAGCGGGCCAAACGCGCCCGACGTTAGCGCGTGGAAGCAGGATCGCAGCGTGTCCTGCGATTTTTCTGCGGGTGCCGCCACCATCAGTCTGTTCATCGACTCCGGCTCGGTGGAGCTATTTTTGAACGATGGGGCAGCATCCATGTCCGAGCTAATTACAGCGCCCATGACTGCAAAGGATCTAAAGCTAACCGCTGTCGGTGGTAGCGCGAAAGTATCCGCTGTCACGATCAGGGAACGCACCGTCAGGTGGCCGGACGCTCACGCGGCGGGTTGACGACGAAAATCGTTGCACTGGTCGATGCGCTTGGAAATCTTGTGCGTTCTGCTGCCCGGGCAAACCCACGGTCTGGTCGGGGGTAAAGCCGCAGATCCAGGACGTGGAAGTCGGTATGTTCCTGGGCGAGTCGCTTGTGACGCGTCCTTCGACACGCTCGGGACGAACCGCGATATGCAAACCATTCGTCGCGCATTCCATCACCGCGCGTTACGCAACATCTCCGCCAACCCCGGCGCAAGCCGTTCCATATAGCGATCAGCGCGCGCGAGCGGGTGGAAGCCCAGTGCCGCATAGACGCCGTGCGCGTCCTTCGTGACCAGCCCTATCCGGCGCAGCCCGGCGAACTCGGGATGGTCGAGGAACCACGCGACCATCCGCCGTCCGAGGCCCTGCCCGCGCGCCGACTCCTCGACCCACACGTCGGCGAGCCACGCGAAGGTGGCATGATCGGTAATCATCCGCGCGAAACCGACCTGCTCGCCATCCCGGTACGCGCCGAGGCAATGTGAACCCGCGATCGCTTTCTCCACCACCGCGCGGGCGATGCCGGGCGACCAATAGCTCGACGCAAGCCAGCCGTGGATGCGCTCGATCTGCAACAGCGCGGTGTCATCGGACAAGGTGATGGCGTTCATAGGACTCGCTATTACCAAGCGCGGAGCGGAGCGCCAGCTTGCCTTGAACCCCCGCATCCGCCATCTGCGCGGCCATGCTGCCCTTTTCCCGCGTCACCATCATCGGCATCGGCCTGATCGGCTCCTCGGTCGCGCGCGCGGTGCGCGCCACGATGCCGAGCGTGCGGCTGACCGGCTATGACGCCGACGCGGGCGTGCGCGAGACCGCCGACCGGCTCGAGCTGTTCGACGACGTCACCGATACGCCGGGCGCGAGCGTGACCGACGCCGATCTCGTCATCCTGTGCGTCCCCGTCGGCGCGATGGGCGCGGCCGGCGCGGCGATCGCCGACGATCTGCCAGCCGACGCGATCGTCAGCGATGTCGGCTCGTGCAAGGCCGAGGTAGTGCGCGCGCTCGCCGAGGCGCTGCCGGGCGCTATCGTCATCCCCGCGCACCCGGTCGCCGGCACCGAGAACAGCGGCCCCGAAGCGGGCTTCGCGACCTTGTTCAAACATCGCTGGTGCATCGTCACCCCGCCCGAGGGCGCCGCGCCGTTCGCGGTCGAGCGGGTGTGCGAATTCTGGCGGCGGCTCGGTTCGGACGTCGAGACGATGGCGCCCGACCATCACGACCGTGTGCTCGCGATCACCAGCCATTTGCCCCACCTGATCGCCTACACCATCGTCGGCACCGCGTCGGACATGGAGGAAGTCACTCAGTCCGAGGTCATCAAATATTCCGCTGGCGGCTTCCGCGATTTCACCCGAATCGCCGCCTCCGATCCGACGATGTGGCGCGACGTGTTCCTGTCGAACCGCGAGGCGGTGCTCGACATGCTCCAGCGCTTCTCGGAGGATCTGAGCGCGCTGCAACGCGCGATCCGCTGGGGCAAAGGCGACGAGCTGTTCGACCTGTTCACCCGCACCCGCGCGGTCCGCCGCAGCATCATCGACCAGGGCCAGGACGATCCCGCGCCGGACTTCGGGCGGACGCGGGAGTAGGGTTTAACCGTCACCCTCACCCTTCCGTCGCTTCGCTCCTCCCTCCCTCTCCCCTCCGGGGCAGGGGAATCGCATTTGAGCTGGAGGGAGTAGCGCCGGGCAGGAAAAAGGATTCTGAAGCGTCTTCTGGAAAGACCGGGAGATGCAGGTGCGTGGTTTTCGAGAGTTG
>NZ_SGIS01000023.1 GCF_004208535.1 Sphingomonas populi | reverse complement strand
CCCCGCGTTCCCGCACCAGCTTCACCGCCTCGAGCTTGAACTCGCGGCTGAACTTCCGTCGTTGCATCTCCATCCTCCGGTTCCAAAAACACCTTATCTCGGTGTCCACGGAAGCGGCAGCAGCTCATTGGTCGCCGGCTTCGTCGTGGAGCGCGGCGCGGTCATCCGCGCGGTCGCTTTCGCGGCCGCGACCGGCACGATCCTGGGGCTTGTGACATGGTGGAACATCCCTGCCGGAAGGGGATCATCGTCGGATGTGTGGCCGATCGTCAGCGCCCTGTTGGCCATCGCTATCGCTGTCCCAGTGTTTCAAACGTGGCAGCGCGACGGGACCCCGCGCCTGCCCTACCCTGTGGTCCATCGCCATGCCTGGACCGGCATCGTGCGGTGGTTCGCCGCGTGGGTGTTCGTGGCGGTGGTCTGGATGCTGGCACTACTGCTCGGGGAGTTGTTCGCGCTGATCGGGCTTGGCGGCCTGCGCAGGCTGCTCGGTGAGGGCTGGATGGTCTATCTGCTGACCGGGGCCGCGCTGGGCGGTGCGATCGGGCTGCTGCGCGACCGGGTCACGGTGCTGACGCTGCTCCAACGGGTCGTCACGACAATACTCGCGATGCTGGCGCCGGTGCTGGCCGCCGGACTCTTGGTGTTTCTCGCCGCGCTGCCGTTCACCGGGCTGGCGCCGATGTGGGAAGCGACCCGCGCGACGACGCCGATCCTGCTGTGTTGCATCGCCGCCGCGCTTATCCTGACAAATGCGGTGATCGGTGACACGCAGACGCATGAACCACGGCAGCCCGTCCTGCGCGCCAGTGCGATGGTGCTGGCGGGGACGATGCTCCCGTTGGGAATCATCGCGGCCATCTCGACCGGGCTGCGTATCCATCAGCACGGACTCAGCCCCGACCGGCTGTGGGCGCTGACGTTCGTCATGCTCGCTTGTGCGTATGGCACCGCTTACGCCGTCGCACTGGTGCGGCGGCGAACCGGCCTGGCGGCGGACATCAGACGGGACAATTTGCGATTGGCGATCGGCGTGGGCGGCGTGGCGCTGCTGCTCGCCACGCCACTGGTCGCATTCGGCCGCCTGTCCACCCGCGACCAACTGGCCCGCCTGGAAAGCGGCACGGTATCGCCGGAAGCGTTCGACTGGACCGCGTTACGGTTCGACTTCGGTCGGTCGGGCGAAGCGGCGACCCGCTGGTACGCGCTGAACAGCCCGGACAAGCGTATCCGTGTCGGCGCCGCGACCGCCTTGGCCATGACCACGCCAAGCCGATTTTTGCCAACCGGCGAGCCGACCAGCATCGATGAAAGCCGGCTGATCGTCCTGCCGCGCGGCGCGGCGCTGCCGCCCGGCCTGCGGGCACGGTTGCCCCATTATGATGCCTGCTTCACCTACGATCGCTGCGCCGTCCTGATGCAAGCTGGCGGGCACGAAGCGGTGATCGTCAATGGCGTCCGCGTCCATCTCTGGCGCGAGGCCCGGGACGCATCGAAGACCGCGCAATGGGTGCAGGCGCCATCGGGAGCCGCCCAACTCTCCGAGACCGCCAAGGCGGCTTTCGACCGGGGCGAGGTCGAGATGCGGACAGTGACGCGGCGGCAGATATTCCTGGCTGGCCAGCCGGTCGGAGAGCCGTTCGAATGATTGCGCTTTTCGCGCTATCGCATGGTGGCCCCGCTCCTGCTCAAACGGCTTGCAGTGTATCCAAGGACAGGCGTTGAGCGCCGCCTCCCAAGAGCGCGCCGCGTCGTTCCGCATCGTGCATCAGGCTTGCCAGTTCGATCAACCTCCCAGGCGAAATTCCCGGCTCGGCGGGCGCGTCGTCGCGATCTTCCGGGATCTGATCCCAGTATTTCACGCGGCATGGTCCATTGGCGCAAATGTCAGATGCCACCCTTTGAAGTGCGGAATTAAGATTTGATGTGGATGGAGCGGCGGTATCCGTTCCTTCCGTCTGCATGAGGACCATCCATTCGATCGCTTCCGCGTCGCCCTCCTTCGCGTCGAGCACACGGAATACGCCCTGCGCATTTCCCAAATCACCAGCCCTGGCCAACACCGCGTTCAAAAACCCTTTGGCGAATCCGATCGTCCTGAATTGCCATTCCGTGTCACGCTCAACGAGGTCATCGGTAAGGGTTTGCAGCATCGCGTGGTGATCCGTGAAGCCGGCGTAGCCTTCCGGCTCACCCGGATGATAGGAAAAATCCACCGATGGCGACGCTGCTGGTTTTGCGCCGGCCTCACGGCCGTTTTTGAAGACACGTCTGGCGAACACAGCGAGGCCTGCTCCTGCTCCGAGCAGAAGGGTGATATACGTCTGGTTCATTGCACCGCCCTACACTTTCTCTGCGGTGGTGACCGATGAAGTGCCTCTCCTCGGGCAAGCAAATGCAACGGTCAGAATTTCATTGAAGCACGCGCCGGTTACGACGGTGATCGCGCCGTTCCGGCATCACGCTCCGCCGCCCGAAACGCATTGCTTCAGCTTCCGACGCGCCTCGTCGCCATTTTTCCAGCCGATTTCGAAGGCCTGGTTCTTGCCAAACGTCAGCCTGTAGTGCGTCGTGTCCTTCATTCCGCCCAACATCGCATCCGCGCTCGGGACGGCGAAGGCTATCGTTCCCAGCTTGGTGCCGGACTGCGCATAGTTGATGGCGCGCACCGTGCTCGGATTGCCATCGCCGTCGTCCAGCGTGACCGTAATCAGGCTTTGCGTCTTCGGACGGGGCAACTGGGTTCCGGTGAGCGACAGCATCGCGCCCCGGTAGTCATCACCGGGGCCGGCAAGCGTGATGATGCCGTCCAGCGTACCATAAGCGGCCATGCAATAATCGCCCCGCTTCACGCCGGGGGCGGGCTTGAAATACTGCCAATATCCGTCGCGAAGGCGTAAATACAACGGATCGTCGGTCATCCGCACCGCGTCCTGAAGCATGATTTTCGACATGGCCATCACCGCGGCGGCCATGTTGCCGGCAGGATCGCTCGGCTTGTCCTCCGCCGCCGGGCTGGCCGACGAGTCATCGCGCGCACAGAGCGGAGTAGGTGCCAAACCCTGCCCGCCCGGCGCCATACCGATCATCCGCTGGCCCGGCTGCGTGCCGTTGCAGGCAAAGGTCTGGGCTTGCGCATCTGAAGGCAGCGCGAAGATCGACAGACAGGACATGATCGGGCCTGCCAGCAAGACCGCACGCCATGTGTCCTTCGGCTGTCGGTTGCAGGTGTGGGAAGGATTGTCTTGGGTTGTACGCACCGAACTACTCCTCTCTGACGTGCCGCTCGGATTCAACGGCGACGTAATAACATTTTAGTATCGAGCATCGTTCACAACCAATGCTTTGAACCGATACAATGGTGGTAAAGTTGATTTCTGCGACCATTCGAACGCCTTCAACAGCCTCGTGCCGGCGTGCGCGTCAATGATCGGAAAGATACTCATCCAGCCAGGCGCGCAGCACGGCATTGCGTGTCCGATAATGATCGATGAGGCAGGTTCCGCCAGCGAGGCCCGCCGCGTTACCGTCACCGAACACATGGTCGATGATCTCGCAGTCGGCATCCTTATAGGCGCTCCACGCCGCCTGCGCCTTCGCCAAGGCGGCCGCCGCAGCGGCGTAATCGCTCGCGGGCGGCCCGGGCCGCTTCAGTCGCGCGGACAGCGTGTCGAGCAGAGTCTTCTGCTCCGCCTCAAGCCGCTCCTGCTCGGTGGCGTAACATTGCGCGTCGCTTAGCATCGAGGACGAATCCTTCAGGCAGCGCCCGAATGCATCCGCAGGGCGCGCCGTCTGCTGCGGCGCAGTGGAAGCAAGGGCGAGAAGAATGAGTGTCAGTGGCATGGACAAGCTGATATCCCTTCGATTGACTTCCCCGCTGCTTCATCGCGTGGGTGACGGCAGTGCCGGGTTAACGATCGACCGACGGCATGTCGCAGGTCGTCTCGGATGCGGCGCAGGCGCCGCGAAACCATGCGCGGTACGGCTTCATCGGCAGACGCTCCAATGTACCCTTGGGGCTATGCAGCCGATAATCGACCAGCACCCATTTTCCCGAGCAGCCGGCGAGCCCGACGATCCAACCTCGATCGGCCAGCCAGCCGCCTTCGAGGTCCAGCAACTTTTTACTGTGGATATCGGGGCGGGCATAGCCGCGACCCGACTGGATGCCGAGGCGGGCCGTGCCCCCTTCGATCCAGCCCACACCACCGAAGACCGGGCGAGCATGCGCCTCGTTCATGGCGTCGCTGGCGTCGGAAATCTTCAACCAGCCATCGCGGGCGCCGATGATCGAGAAACCGACCGGGTAGATGTCATCCGGCGAGGTTGCGGGCGGAGTGGCGGTGGGCAGCGTGCCGAGCACGCGCGCATCCGCCCTCGGCGCAGCACGGACGGGGATGGGTTTGTTGACCAGCGGCGCGGTCCATCCGCCCAGCTCGCAGCGTGTCGCGCGCGCAGGCGGGCGCAGCACTTTCGGCGCGGAGACGGCGGCGACAGGCTGGAGCGTCATGGCCAGCGCGGCGAGCGGCGACATGAGTCCCCTCATTCGGACGGACATTCTTCGGCCCGCATCGCCGAGCGCCCGTCGCCCGCATACCAGCGCGCACCGTCGCCGCCGGTATAATAGCAGACCTGCGCGCGCCGCCCGTTCGGGTCGATCAGGATCGCCCAATTGCGCCGGTCGCAGCCGTGCCATTGGCAGCCGCTCGACACGATCGCCCCGTCTTTCAGGAAGATCGGCGGCGACGGGCTGCTGCTGGCGACAAGCAGCCATTTCCGCACCTTGGGGTCGGCGACCGCGCGCCGCACGGCGGCGCGTACTGCGGGATGTTCGAGGAAGGTGACACCGGCAACGCGCTCGAACGGCGGGTGCCCGACATAGGCGCTGAGCGGGGGTGGCCCGCCCGCACCCGCCACAGCCGGCGAGACAAGCCCCAGGGACATCAGGATCGCAGCGATTACGCGCATTATCGGGATACTCCTGTCGTTGCGGCATCCTTCGCCTTCAATTCGCGCAGGAAGCCGTGCAGCAATTCGGTCGACAGCCCGTGCAGCACCAGCCGAAAGCCCGCACGCAGCGTCGAATGCGGAACCAGCGGGTGGCCGTTGACGACCATCGCCAGATGCTTTTCCTCGCCAGTCAGCCGGGCGAAATACAGCCCGATCGTCTCATCGAACTGGAGCGAGTTGGTGGCGCGCCAGAAATCCCGATCGGTCAGCAGCATCGCATAAGCGGGCGTATACAGTTCGATCGCGGTTTGCAGGTCGATCACGTTCCCCCGCCCCGCCGGTAGCGGATCGAGCGCGACCTCATCCTCGATCGCCGAAAAGTCGAGCGTATCCACCCGCCCGATCGCGGTTCCCCGCCGGTCCAGTTCGGCGTTGAGCGCGATCAGGAAATTGTAGATGTTGAGATCGTGACGCAGGAACAGGTCATCGCGCACATCGGCGATGGTGCGCGGCTGCATCGGCCAAAGCGTCGGGCGAAAGCCCGGTGTCGCATTGTCGGCGATGAAGCGCAGGATCTGCGCGCCAAGATGGAAGTGCCGCAGGATCAGCATATTCGCGTCGGGCGTCAGGAACCACCGCATCCCGAAGGCGATGCTATTGTGCAGGAATCGCGGCGCGTGCGGCCAGCGTGGGCTGACCGTGTGGACCAACTGCGCGACGATGATGGCCAGCCGCGCGAACGGCCGCACCAGCGGCAGCAGGAACTGTCGGCTGCGCGAGCGCTGGTCGCGCACCAGCGCCAGCTTGGCGACCGGGTCGATCGGCAGCGACCGATCCATCATCAGCGCCAGCCACGGATCAGGATCGTTGTGATCCCAATCGGCCAAGGTCAGGCCGGTGGGCAAGGCGGCAGGCCCGTTTCGCGCGGGAAGGTCGGGGAGGTCAGACATTGTCCAGTTCCTCAAGCTGCAGCCGGTAGAGCCGCGCGACGACCTTCGCATGGCGTACGACATCCACGGCGACCGCTTCGTCCGTCACCGCCAGCGCAAGGGCATCGTCAAACATGGCAAGATGATCGGCGTCATTCTCGCCATGATAGGCCAGGAAGCTGACCGCATCCTCGCCAAGCCCAAGTTGGTCGCGGATCGCCGCCGCCCACGGTCCCGCCAGCCGGTTTCCCAACCCCTCGATCACAAACATCGCACCAAGCATGCCAACGGGTTCTGCCCGCGAAGCGGCATGAAACATGAATGCGGACAGCGCCTCCGACCCGATATTCTTCGCGCCGCTGCGAATGACATCGCGGTCACCACCTGCCGCGACATAATTGTCCTCCAGCAACCGATAGTCGCGATGCTCTGCGGCGGCGTGGCGGATGAACAGCGAGCGCAGTTCCTCATGCGACAGGTTGGACGCTGCCCGGCTGATCCAGCGCCCACCCTCCACCACCTGCTGACGCAGATTGAACAACAGGCTGCGATAATCCTCGATCCTGAGGCGCCCGCCCAGCAGCCGCGCGATCACCGGCACCGTCGCCAGCGCGCTTTCGAAATCGATCCAGACGCGCGCCAGCCCACGCTGGGCGGCCTCGACATGCAGGCTGCGGCCGTCGCTCATTGCGGTCCTTCCACTACGGTCATCAATGCGTATGCCATTATGCATTGCCCGCTCTCCGGGACCGCACAGAGGATGCGCTGTCCCGCGCGCAACCGCCCCGAACGCAGCAGGTCGTCGATCAGCAGGAACGGCGATGCCGCGCCGACATTGCCCTTCTCGTAAAGGTTGGTGAACCACCGTTCTTCCGGGATCATGCAGCCGGCACGGGTGGCGAGGCGCACCATTTCCTCCCGAAGCGATTTCGCGGAGAAATGGCACAGGAACCAGTCGACCTCGTCAACGGCCACCCGCCCCTCGTCAACCAGACGCATCAATTCGCCAAGCCAGACCGGCAGCATCCGGTGCAGCGCGTCCATATCCTGCCGAAGCTGGAATGCGCCGCGCCGGGCCGCATCGCCGATGGTGTCCGCATGACTCCAGGGCGTCAGCGTACCATCCGCGCCGGCCATTGCCCCGCCGGTCATGCACGGGGCGAAGCGATCAGCAAAGGATCGCAGCGAGATCCAGTCGATCGCGAGCGACAGACCCCGCCCGGCGGGCCGGTCCTCCACCAGCACGCCGGCCGCGCCGTCGCTCAGCGTCCAGCGCAGGAACGCCGCGTCGCGCGGCAGCGTGCCGTCGGCGGACAGCGTATCCGTCTCCGCATAATGGCCGGGTCGAAAATAGCGGCTGGCGAATTCCGCCCCGACAGCCAGCGCCGCACGATGCTCGCCTGCCGATATCTGAAGCGCCGCGCCTTTCAGCGCCATCATCGAAGACGCGCACACGCTCTGGTGGCTGGAGACTTCCAACGGCGGCAAGCCGCTTTCGCCATGCACCAGACTGGCCAACCCCGGCACCATGATGTCGTTCTGGGTCGTCGCGGTGGCGAGATAGCCTATCCTCGATCGGTCGATCTCCGCGCGATCCAGGATATCGGCAACCGCCCCCGCAGCGAGCCGGGCGACCGTCCAGTCCGTCCGGCCATTGGCGTCCATCGCATAGTGACGGCTACGGATGCCGTTCTGCCGCAGCGCCAGCCGGCCTTCACGCTCGCAGCGCTCCGACAGCCGGCCTATATGGTCTGCCATAGCGGCGTTACCCACCGGCGAACCAGGCAGACATTGGCCGCTGGCGGTGATGAAAGCGCGCATGGAGACTCCGTTTTGGTCTGGCGGAAATCATATTGACACCGTTCAATATATTCCACAACATCCGCGCTGGCAACTCAAACGATACCGACGAGTTTGAAAAAGCTCATTTTTGCAACGCTTCCGCCCGCACCGTATCCAAGGAAGACCGCATGTCCATTCGCCTCGTCACCCTCGCCGTGTTGCTGACGGGCTCCGCCTGCTCGCCACAACCTGCCGACACCACGCCGACGGCGACCGGAACCAGCCCCGCAAAGGCGACAAGGGTCGATCAGCCGCCGCATCTGGTGAGCGGTGTCCCCGGACTGATGCTGACGTCCGTTCAGGTACTGCCGTCGGCCCCGGCAAGCGCCGCTGCCCGTGACGGCTGCGAGCATCTCTTCAGCAAGCCGGAATCCCCGGCAGGGCGCGAAGTGGCTGGCCGAGGCTGGGCCGTGACGGGCGAGGCGCAGATCGGCGGCTACCGCGCCGTCAGCTTCGTCGGCAAGATGGAACGCGGAACCAGCGGATCATGCTTGCTTGAAAAGGGCAATATCGGCTTTTTCCACGGTGATAAGCTGATCGCCCTTGCCTGGATGGAGCCGGGCGCGCGCCGGTCTATCGCAAGAGTCGAGCAACGCGGCGGGCAGGACGCGAGGCTTTGGGACGGCGATTTCCTGTCGCAACCGCTCGCGGATATCCGGGCTGACGGCAACCGCGCTATCACCGTAGGCCCGATGGCGAAACAGGATCTGGTGTGCGACGGCGCGGCGCAAGTTCCCAATCTGTATGGAATGCCGATCGCCAAAGCACGCACCCTGTTGGCGCAACATGGCTGGAAGCCCGTCACCCGAAACCGCACGGCGGATGAGACCGGCTATGCCATTGCCGATCTCGTCAAACAGGGCTTCACCGAGGTGGATGATTGCAGCGGCACCGGCTTCGGATTCTGTCGGTTCGACTATGCTGGCTCGGCCGGGACATTGGGCGTGACGACAGTCGGCGACGGTGATCTGCCGGTGGCGGACTATGCGGTGCAATGTCAGACGAAAGCGAACGCCAAGTGACGGTATTGGACTGCACCGCAACCGCATTTGCAGCGCGGCTGGCGGAGCAGCGCTATTGAGCGCGGCTCTCCTCACCGTCGCGCGCAGCCATCGTCAGCGTGTCCCGCACGCGGGCGAGCGCCATCTCGACCGGCTCGCGCTGGCCCATCAGTGCAAAGCTGCCAGCAATATCGAATACGCAATGTCCGTGCACAGACGCCAACAGGGAGCGGGCCAAGGTCGGCGCTTGCGGCTTCACCGCTTCCGGCAGCGCGGCGGCCACTTCGCGGACGACGATATGCGTCAGTTCGCCGCGCAGCCAGTCCTGCTCTTCAGGCATCACGAAGTCTGCGGGGAGATGGTGGTCGTAGATCGCAAGCCACACGTTGCGGTTCGCCCGCGCGAAACGAAAATAGCTTTCGACGAGGCAGCGGATACGGTCCCCTCCGCATGCGTCGAGTTCGGCGCGCAATTCCTTTGCCCAGAGCTGGAACGTGCGCGTGTTGAGCGCCACGAGGAAGCGATCGTAGGTGCCGAACACATTGTAGAGCGTGCCGATCGAATAGCCGATCCGTTTGGCGACCTCGCGCGCGGAGAACCGGGCGAAGCCTACTTCTGCCAGATGCTTATGCCCTTCCGACAACAACATCTGCTCGATTTCGGGGCGTGAATGATCGGACCGTCTTCCCATTTTTTACACCATAAACGGGTTATTATCCGCCGTCGATTTAAACAATTGAACGCCGTCTATAAATCCGCTACCGCGTGCGGGTAGGAGGCGAAAATGGTATTTTTCAAATCTGCTCCGTGGCTGGCGCCAACCGCTGCCGTCGCTGCGCTCGCGGCACCCCACGCCCGGGCAAGCGGGCAATTGCCCGATGCGTTTAGACCAAACAGTCCCCATTTTGGCGGAGAGAGTTCATAATCGCGACAAGCCATCGCAAGCTTGCCTTGCTTCCAATCCTTGCTGTGGCGGCAACGGGTGCAACTTCGCCACCGGCCGCGACATTTCCGGGATTCGAACCGTTGATGACGAACTCCTCGGACGCGGCGCTGTGCAGCCGCGATCATGTGTGGTGCGTGGCAGTGGACGGCAAGAACGGACCGCTGATCGTCACCGCCAATGGCAAGGAAGGGGGACGCTGGATGCCGGATGCTGCGGACGACGGCCTCCAACTCTCACCACTGCCCAGCCTGCTGCGGCTGGCGGATGGCAGCGCGACCGTCGCGGTGCAGGCGCGGGAGTCCGTCATGTATTCGGGGGGTGGCGGCGAAATGACGACGCTGCGCCTGCTGCACATTCGCACGGGCGAAGCGCCGCGCGTGGTGCTGAGCGTGCCGTGGAAAACCGACCTGATGATCCGTGCCTGCTTTTCCGACAAGGACACGAAAGCCCGTGCCGGTGCTTGCCACGACCAATATGAGTTCGACGGCCAACTCGCCGTGGCGCAGCCCGCGAAGTCTGGCCCGCCGACGCTGACATATACCGCCAAGGCACAATCGTTTCCGCGCGGTGTCTCGCGTAACGCCGATTCTCTATCGCTACCGCCGCTGAAGAAAAGCGACTTGATATGGGTGAGCGACCGTGACTGTTCCTATCGGCGGACCTTGAGCTTCGATCCGGCCAGCGGCGCGTACAAGCCAGACGCGCCGCTACCCGATTGTGGCCAATACACCTCCAGCCAGTGACGCAATCGTTCACGATCTTTTGAGCACATGCCGACGTCGTTCATCATCACCGAAAGGATATCCCATGCGACGCTCTGCCTTCTGGACGCGGCGGCGGGCCGGAGCGGCGTTTTTGGCGGCGAGAATGGTGCCGGTCACAAGCATGGCATGCTTACCTCAACGCGGTGAATTGAGGCGGGGTACGGTATGTGGCGCGCCTCGGCGCAATGCTGAGCTATAGAATTCGTATGACGTCTATCGGAGGTATGAATGATAAAGATCTGGCGGATCGCAGCGATAGCGACAATCGTGGCGAGCTCTCCCGTGCTCGCCCAAACGAAGGCCGAGGTCGAGGCAGCCTATTCTCCCAGCTTCAATCACTGCATGGAAAGCGGGGATGCGGCGCAGGGCATCACGTCCGGCATCATGGACTGCACTGGTGCAGAGAATACGCTCCAGAATGCTCGCCTCAACCAAGCGTACAAGACGGTGATGGCACGGCTGCCTGCGCGTCAACAGGCCGCGCTGCGCACATCCGAGCGCAACTGGATCAAGCGACGCGACGAACGGTGCCGGGAAGCGGCGGACGAGGCGGGCGGCGGCTCGGCGTCCGGCATCATCTACAGCAGTTGCATTCTGGACGAGACGATCAAACGCACCATCTGGCTGAAAGACTATCCGCCCAAGCGCTAAGCTCCACCCAAAGCCGCCGGCCATTCCTCCTGCCAGCAGGGAGGATGACCGGCGAATGAGCCGGTATAGGCAATGCGATCGTCTGTCCTCAACGGGCGTGACCGGGATCAGGCGTCTGGAATCTTGAAATCCAGCCCGTCACCGATCTCGTTCAACGTGTGAAGGCGTGTCCCGGGCAGATCCCGCCAGGTCACCTTGCCCGGCCCTTCGTCCTCCACGGTGCCGATTTCGACCTCCATGCGATGAGTCAGATAATTCAGACTGCGCCTGGTGTACGCACCCGTGTTGCGCTCGCTTTCCGTGCAATCCAGCCCGATCAACCGAAACGCCCCGTCCTGATACCGGAACGTCAAGGATCGGCTCTCTGTACTCCAACTGCCCATGTTGGCGAACCGGGACAAGCCCACGACGAATACGCCCTTTCCGGTCTTCGCGTCGTTGAAAGGGTCATCAAACCGAGGGTTGTCGTTCCGCGGGATCAGAGTGTGATCTTCCGCCACCAGAGCATAATCGCGGGTAACAGGATCGAAGAAAGCCACGGCGATCCTGTAAGGGTTGCTGTCGAGGGTTTGGTCCGAGCCTTCGTTCAGCGGCTTGATCTTCGCCTGATCCTGCTGACGCAGAACCAGCATCACGTCTTGGTGGCCATCCTTGTTGAAATCGGCCTTGGCGGATTTTACCACGGTCCAGCCCGCTGGAACGAACGCGCCAGCATCAGCGCCGCGTTCCGGCAGCAGGACGAAAGCCGGATCGTTTGCCTGGACGAACGGCGTCAATCGCCTCGCCGGCGCGGTGGCGACCGCTTCTTTTGCGCCTTCCCCGGCCGACTGCCTTTTCGACGCATCGCCCTTGGTGTCAGATGTTCCGCCGCAAGCGGCAAGTGCAGCCATGCACACCATTGGCAAATACCGTAAACGCATACACGCCTCTTTCCTTGTGAAAACGAAACGAAAAGGCACCCGCCCCATCCCGAACCGCGGTATCTGATCAGCGCGTCACAACGGTTGGCACTGGTCGCATAATCGTTGACGATCCCATCGCGGACTTCGACGGAGACGTCAAACCAACGCGCATCTTCAGTCACTTGCCCGTAGCCTTTGCGGGTGCGGTTGACGCCGGATCATCTATCCGTTGATGCCGGGGAAGACACGACAAGCGCGAGCATCGTGCTCCGCTTTAGCCGGTCGCCATCGTCGAGCCCTGTCCGCCGATAGGTAACGGCGCGGAGGTGCGCTGCCATTGGGGACTCGATCCCGACATGGAGTGACTTTACATGGATTTCGGCCTTTCCGAGGAACACGAAGCGTTTCGCGACATCGCGCACCGCTGGGTAGAAAGCGAAGTGCCGAAGAGCTGGGCGCGCGAACTCGAGGCCGACGAGCATAATTATCCGTTCGCTTTGTGGGACAAATTCACCGAGGCCGGTTTTCACGGCATCGGCATCCCCGAGGAATATGGTGGCCAGGGCGGCGACGTGCAGATGCAGATGGTGTTGGCGCGCGAACTCGCCCGCTCGCTTGGCGGGCTGGCGTGGATCTGGGGAATAACCTCGTTCGCGGGGTCCAAATCCATCGGCATCTACGGCACCGAGGAGCAGAAGCGTAAGTATCTGCCCGACATCGCAACCGGCAAGCTGAAGGCCGCGATCGCCTTTACCGAACCGTCGGGCGGCACCGACCTGCTGGGCGGGATGCGGACCACCGCGGAACGCACCGATGGCGGCTGGCTGGTCAGCGGCGAGAAAATCTGGAGCTCGTCGGCGCACGTCGCCGACCGGCTGCTGGTGCTCGCGCGCACCGACAAGACGGTCGAGAAAAAGCATCAGGGCCTCACCTTGTTCTGGATGCCGGCGCAGCAGGAGGGCGTGAAGATCACCCCGCTCGCCAAGCTGGGGATGCGGTCGATGGGATCGTGCACCGTCCACATGGAAAACGCGTT
Organism: Sphingomonas populi; assembly: GCF_004208535.1. Lineage (GTDB taxonomy): Bacteria > Pseudomonadota > Alphaproteobacteria > Sphingomonadales > Sphingomonadaceae > Sphingomonas > Sphingomonas populi. Next base: position 69,207 of record NZ_SGIS01000023.1, on the reverse strand, counting down.
CGTCGCCGACGAGGACGTGCTCGGCACGCCCGACAAGGCCTGGTACACCCTGCTGCCGACGCTCAACAACGAACGCATCATGGTCGGCGCCTTCTGCCTGGGCGTGATCGACGGTGTGCTTGAAGATGCGCTGTCCTATATGAAAGAGCGCAAGGCGTTCGGTAAGGTGATCGGGCAGTTCCAGGCGCTGCAGCATTATGTCGCCGATATCGCGACGATGCGTACTACCACCGAATTGCTGATGAACTATGCCGCCTGGAAGATGACGACCGGCCAGGAATGCGGGCTGGAATCGAACATGGTCAAGCTGGTCGCATCGGAAAACGCCAACAAGTCTGCCGATCTCGGCATCCAGATCCTCGGCGGCATGGGCTATTCGGCCGAGACCGATATGCAGCGTTACTGGCGCGACAGCCGGCTGTGGCGGATCGGACCGATCACCAACGAGATGGTCAGGAACGGGATCGCCGAGAGCCTCGGCCTGCCGCGGTCATTCTGATGGGAACGCTCGACGGGCAGGTGGCGATCGTATCGGGCGCCGGTCGCGGCATCGGGCGGGCGATCGCGCTCAAGCTCGCCGCCTCGGGCGCGGCGGTGGTCGTCAACGATCGCGACGTAGAGCCTGCGGATGAGGTCGCGCACGCCATCGCGCAAGCCGGCGGCCGCGCCGTCACCTGCACTGGTGATGTCCTGGGCGAAGGCTTCGCGGAGCGCTTCGTCGCGACTGCGGTCGATGCGTTCGGCGGACTGGACATCATCGTCAACAATGCCGGCTACACCTGGGATTCCGTCATCCAGAAGACCAGCGACGACCAGTGGGAGGCGATGCTCGGCATCCATCTCACTGCGCCGTTCCGCGTGCTGCGCGCCGCCCAGCCTGTCATCAGCGCCGCCGCCAAGCGCGAAGCTGCCGAAGGAGGGATGCGCCGGCGCAGCGTGGTCAACGTCTCGTCGATCGCCGGCCTCGGCGGCAATTCGGGTCAGGCCGGATATGCTGCTGGCAAGGCGGGGATCGTCGGGCTGACCCGTACCCTTTCGAAGGAATGGGGCCGGTACAACACGACCGTCAACGCGATCGCCTTCGGGGTCATCTCGACCCGGCTGACCGCGAGCGGCGCGGGTGACGGATCGATCGATATCGACGGTCGCGCGATCAAGGTGGGGATGAGCGCCGAGCTGCTGGCGGCGGCCGAATCCGCGATCCCGCTGGCGCGCGCCGGCACGCCCGAAGACGCCGCCGGCGCGGTCTATCTGCTGTGCCTTCCAGAGGCGGGATATATCAGCGGCGAAATACTCATCTGTGGCGGGGGCTACCGCCTGTGATCTGCGGAATCGAAGAGGGACGGATATGAAGGCGCTTGGCATGACATCGACCGACGGCCCCGAGGCCGTCGCCCTTGAGGAGATGCCGGTGCCCGAGCCCGGGCCGGGCGAGGTGCGCGTGAAACTGGCGGCGGCTTCGATCAACCATCGCGAACTGTTCATCACCCGCGGCATGTACCCGGGCATGAAGCTGCCGGCGACGCTGGGCTGCGATGGCGCGGGAACGGTCGACGCGTTGGGGGAAGGCGTCTCGGACGCGACGCTCGGCGCGGAAGTCGTGCTCTATCCCGGCCGCAACTGGGGGCCGGATCGCGACGCTCCCGCCGCCGACTTCGGGCTGCTGGGGATGCCCTTTTCTGGCACGATCGCGGACTATATCGTCGTACCGGCAGAAAATCTCGCCCCCAAGCCCGCGCATATGACCTTTGAGGAAGCCGGCGCCATGCCGCTGACGGGCCTCACCGCCTGGCGCGCGCTGATGTTCAAGGGCAAGCTGAAGGCTGGCGACACGCTCCTCATCTCGGGCGTCGGCGGCGGGGTGGCGACCTTCGGGCTCGCCTTCGCGGTCGCTTTGGGCGCGAATGTCTATGTCACGGCCGAGAGCCAGGACGTGATCGATCGCGCGGTCTCGATGGGGGCGAAGGGCGGACTGCTCTATACCGACCCGGAATGGCGCAGGCAGGTCGGCAAGCTGACCGGCGGCATCGACGTGGTGCTGGACGGCGCGCCTTCACCAAGCTTCGCCAACTATGTACGCGCGATCAAACCGGGCGCGCGGATCGTGATCTACGGATCGACCGCGGGCAATGAGATCACGTTCAACGCGACCGACATCTTCCTCAAGAGCGCTAGCATCGTCGGCACCCAGGTCGGCGATCCGCAGGATTTCCGCGACATGCTGGCCTTCGTCGACGCCCATAAGATCAAACCGGTGATCGAGCGCAGCTTCCCGCTCGCGCAGGCCAAGGAGGCACTGCTCCATCTTCAGGACAAGCATAGCTTCGGAAAGATCGTGGTGACGATGTGACTGGCCTGTTCGACCTCACCGGAAAGCGCGCATTGGTGACCGGCGGCGCGCAGGGGCTCGGGCGGATGATCGCCGAAGGCCTGCTGCGCGCCGGCGCACAGGTCGCGATCACCTCACGCAAGGCAGACGTCGCGGCGCGCGCGGCCGACGAGATGGCGGCGATCGGCTCTTGCACCGCCTATCCGGTCAATCTGGAGACCCCGCAGGCCGCCGCCGAGCTTGCCGCGCGCTACGCGGGCGATCACGATTCGCTGCACATCCTGGTCAACAATGCAGGCAAGACCTGGGGCGGCGCGATCGAGAGCTTCCCCGATAGCGCTTGGCCTGGGGTGATGGCGGTCAACGTCCAGACACCCTTTACCCTCGTTCGCGAACTCCTCCCGCTGCTCGAGCGCAGCTCGGATGCCGACGACCCCGCGCGGATCGTCAATATCGGTTCAGTCGCGGGGATGCGACCGGAACGGCTGCAGGCCTATAGCTATGCCGCAAGCAAGGCGGCGATCCACATGCTGACCCGCGACCTGGCGAGCGATCTTGCCGCGCGGCACATCACCGTCAATGCCGTTGTCCCCGGCTTCTTCCCGACGAAGATGACCGCGCATCTGCGCGACGACGATCGCGTCGATCCGCAGACACTGGCGCACATCCCGGCCGGGCGGCTTGGTCGCCCAGACGACATTGCCGGCGTGATCGTGTTCCTGTGCTCGCGCGCTGGCGCCTATGTAACAGGCGTGCAACTGCCGGTCGACGGCGGCATCGTCGGCGCCAGCTAGAGCCGCTCAGTTCATCTTGCGTTCGTCCAGCCCCAGGCCGCGGCCGATGATCTCCTTCATGATCTCCGACGTGCCGGCGAAGATCCGGCTGATCCGCGCGTCGCTGTACATGCGGCTGATCCGATATTCATCCATATAGCCGGCACCCCCGTGGAACTGGACGCAGGCGTCCATTACCCGCGCCTCCAGCTCGCTCGACAGCAGCTTGGCTGAGGACGCATCCTCAGCGGTCAGTTCACCGGCGTTGAGCAGCAACACGCACTGGTCGACATAGGTCTGCAGCGAATCGAGCTCGGCGCGCATCTCGGCCATCTTGAAGCGGGTGTTCTGGAACGCGCCGATCGGCTTTCCGAAGGCACGGCGTTCCTTGACGTAGGTCAGCGTGAGATCGAACGCGGTCTGCGCGGTCGCCATGAAGCCGATCGCGGCGACCAGCCGCTCCTGTGCGAGGAAGCGCGCGAGGTAGCGAAACCCCTGCCCGGGCTCGCCGAGCACGTTCTCGGGCGGAATCTTCACGTCGGTGAAGAACAGCTCGGCCGTATCCTGACTCTTGAGCCCCATCTTGGCGAGTTTGCGCCCGCGCTCGAACCCCGCCATGCCGCGCTCGACTAGGAACAACGTCATTCCATGCGGCTTGGTGGGATCGGTACGCGCCGCAACGACGATCAGATCGGACAGGATACCGTTGGAGATATAGGTCTTGGCGCCGTTGAGCAGCCAATGGTCGCCCTTGTCTTCGGCGCGGGTCTTCATGCCGGCCAAATCGCTGCCGGTGCTCGGTTCGGTCATCGCCACCGCGAGGATGCAGGTGCCATCGACGATTCCCGGCATCAGCCGGTCCTGCTGCTCGCGCGTTCCCAACTTGGCGATATACGGCGCGACGAGGTCGTTGTGCAGGTTGATGTAGAAGCCGATGTCGCCGTGGCGCATGTTCTCCTCGATCACGATCTGCTCGAAGCGGAAATCATCGATCCCCGCGCCGCCGTGGCGCTCGTCGGCCCAGGTGCACAATAGCCCCGCCGCGCCCGCCTTCTCATACACGCTCCGATCGACCATCCCCGCCTCGCGCCAGGCCTCTGCATGGGGCGCGACCTCGGCCAGCATGAAGGCGCGGACGGTATCGCGGAACTGCTCGTGCTCGGGCTCGAAGATCAGGCGGCGCATTACCAGTCGAACCCCTTGCCTGCGTCCGCCATCGCGCGGAGCTTATCGGTCGGCGCGAAGCGTGTGCCATATGCCTGCGCCATGCGGTCGCAATCGGCGACGAATTCGGGCAGTCCCACCGTCTCGATCAAGGACAGCGTGCCCCCCGCCCAGCTCGGGAAGCCCCAGCCCAGCACGCTGCCGAGGTCGCCGTCGGCCGGGTGGGTCAGCACCTGTTCCTCCAGGCAACGCGCGGTCTCCAGCGCCTGAATGTAGAGCAGCCGCTTCTTGACCTCGGCTGGCGACGGCTGGACTGCGGCGGGCGGGAAATGCTCGGCCAGGCCCGGCCACAGCCGCTTCCTGCCGCCCTCGGGATAATCGTAAAACCCGCCGCCGCCCCGGCGACCGGGGCGCCCGAGCGTGTCGACCATCGTCTCCATCACCTCCATCGAGGTCGGGCGTCGGAAATCCGGATCTTCGCTTTCGGTCTGGCGTACGATCTTGATCGGCAGCTCAAGCGTCACCTCGTCGGTCACCGCGAGCGGGCCGACCGGCATTCCAGCCTGTCGGGCGGCATTTTCGATCAGCGCCGGCGACACGCCTTCGCGCAGGAGCTCCATCCCTTCATGGATGAAGGTCTGGAACACGCGGCTGGTGTAGAAACCGCGGCTGTCGTTGACGACGATCGGCGTCTTGCGGATCTGCGCGACGTAATCGAGCGCGCGCGCCAGCGCCTCGGGCCGCGTTTTGCGGCCTAAGATCACTTCGACCAGCGCCATCCGCTCAACGGGAGAGAAGAAGTGCAGACCGATGAAATCTTCGGGACGTGCAAACGCTTCGGCGAGTTGGGTGATTGGCAGGGTCGAGGTGTTTGACGCAAACACCGCCGTGTCGCCGATCACCGTCTGGGCCTGCCGCGTCACGTCGGCCTTGATCGCGGTATCCTCGAACACCGCCTCGACCACCAGATCCACCCCGGCGAGATCGGCGTAATCGACCGTCGGCGTGATCCGCGCGAGCAACGCATCCGCCTTGTCCTGCGAGGTGCGGCCCTTCTCAACCTCCTTGGCGAGAATTCTGGCCGAATAGGCCTTGCCCTTCTCAGCCGCTGCCAGGCTGGCGTCGAGCAACACCACGTCGATCCCCGCCTTGGCCGAAACATAGGCGATCCCCGCGCCCATCATCCCGGCGCCCAGGATGCCGACCTTGGCGACCGTCGCCTTCGGCACCCCCACCGGCCGGCGCGCGCCCTTCTCGGCCGCGCCCTTGTTGACGAACGTGGTGCGGATGATGTTGCGGCTGACCGGATCGGTGATCAGGTGGGCGAAGTGGCGGCTCTCGACCAGCAGCCCCTTGTCGAGCGGCACCTGCACACCTTCGAACACGCAGGTCAGGATCGCGATCGGCGCGGGGTAATTGTCGCCGTATTTCGCCCGCAGCTTGGCGGTGGCGACGGTGAAGTAGCCGGCTGTGGTCTGCTTGAGCAGCCCGTCCGATTCTGGAATCGAGAACCCCTTTTTGTCCCAGGTGCGCACGGGATCCGGGTTGGTCGCGAGCCAAGCCTTCGCAGCCGCAAGGACGTCGCCGACAGGCTCCACCAGATCGACTAACCCCAGACGGAGCGCTTCCAGCGGCGGATAGCTCCTACCTTCGAGCAATACCTCCAGCGCCTTCTGCACGCCCACCATTCGCGGCAGGCGCTGGGTGCCACCCGAGCCGGGCAGCAGCCCGACATTGACCTCGGGCAGGCCCACGACAGCCTTCGGATCGTCGGCGAGGATACGGTAGGTGCAGGCCAGCGCCAGCTCGTAGCCGCCGCCAAGCGCGAAGCCGGTCATCGCCGCGACCACCGGCTTGCCGCACGTCTCGATCAGGCGGTGCAGCCGCGTCGCACGCTGGCTGAACGCGAAGGCTTCGGCGGGCTGCATCGCCTTGCCGTGTTCGAGAATATAGTTGAGGTCGGCGCCGGCCATGAAGCCCGGCTTGGCCGAGGTGATCACGATGCCGCTCACTGCGGTATCCGCCTTGGCCGCCTCGATCGCCGCGGTCACCGCCTCGATCCATTCAGGCGACACGGTGTTCACCGCAGCGCCTTGCGCGTCCAGCGTGAGCGTCAGCACGCCATCGGCAGTTTGCGTCGTCAGATACTGTGCCATGTCAGACCCGTTCAATGATCGTTGCGGTGCCGAGGCCGTTTCCGGCGCACAGCGTGATGAGCGCGGTGTTGAGATCGCGCCGCTCGAGCTCGTCGAGCACGGTGCCGAGGATCATCGCCCCCGTCGCGCCCAGCGGATGCCCGAGCGCGATCGCCCCACCGGCGACGTTCACCTTTTCGGGATCAAGCTCGAGATATTTGATAAAGCGCAGCACCACGCTGGCGAACGCCTCGTTGATCTCGAACAGGTCGATGTCGGCGGTGGTCATGCCTGCGCGCTTGAGCAGCTTGTTCGACACGTCAGCGGGCGCGGTCAGCATAATCGTCGGCTCGGAGCCGATGTTGGTGAACGCGCGGATTCGCGCGCGCGGCTTCATCCCGCTCGCCGTGCCGAATGCAGCACTGCCCAGCAGCACCGCTGCGGCGCCATCGACGATCCCGCTCGAATTGCCCCCTGTGTGGACATGATTGATCGTCTCGACCTGCGGATAGCGTTGCAGCGCCGCCGCATCCCAGGCCATCTCACCCATCTGCGCGAAGGCGGGCTTGAGCGCGGCCAGCGAGTCCATCGTCGTGTTGGGCCGCAGAAATTCGTCCTTGTCGAGCACGGTCTGGCCGATCACGTCGAGCACCGGCACGATCGAGCGGTCGAACCAGCCGGAGCGCTGGGCGTGGGCGGCGCGGCGTTGGCTCTCGACCGAATAGGCATCGACATCTTCGCGGCTGAAGCCGTCGAGCGTCGCGATCAGGTCGGCGCCGATCCCCTGCGGCGCGAAATGGCCGTGATAGCTGCGCCAAGGATCGGCCGACCACGCCCCCGTGTCGGCACCGATATAGGTGCGTGACAGGCATTCGACCCCGCCGCCGATCGCCGCGTCCGCAGCGCCGGTCATCACCTGCGCTGCGGCATTGTTGACCGCTTCGAGCGCGGAGGCGCAGAATCGATGCACCTGCTGCCCCGCGACGCTTTCGTCATAGTCTGCGGCAAGCACCGCGGCGCGGCCGATATTGCCGCCCTGCTCGCCCACCGGCTGCGCGCAACCATAGACCACGTCGTCGATCAGACTGGTGTCCAGCCCGTTGCGCGCAGCCAGAGCCCGCAGCGGCGTCGCGGCGACTTCCACCGCAGTGATCTCGTGCAACGATCCGTCGGCGCGCCCGCGACCGCGGGGGGTGCGCGCGTGATCATAGATAAATGCTTCAGCCATAGATCCTCACTTCCACCCCGCCCATCACGGCACGACCGGCGCGCTGCCACCTATCGGGTGGCAGGGAGCGATGACGGCTCTTCAACCGGCCTTCGCCGAAAGAGGAGCACCTGCCCGAGTTCGGAGGCGCCAATCGCGTCGATCAGCGTCTTGGCGGTCCGCCAGCGGTGGTGGTTGAGCACGTCGAGCGCGATCGGTGGGGCAGCTACAGCGAATACTCGGCCGACATCGATTACATTTCGCGCGATGGCGGCATGAGCGTATGGTCCCTGTCGCAGGATAGGAGCAGGAACCGCGCCGCGCCGCGACAACGGCGCATGGATAGTCGCCTCCCCGTCCGCATCGAAGCAACCACCTTCGCCGATCTGCTGTTGAAAGCGGCCGATCGCGATCCCGAGGCGACCGCCGTCGTCTTCGGCGACGCGCGCCGGAGTTATGCCGAGCTAGTGAAGGGCGCGACCGATATCGCCCGCGGCCTGAAGGCGCTCGGCGTGAAACGCGGCGACCACGTCGGGCTGTTGCTGCCGAACGGGCTGGACTTCATCGACGCCTTCTTCGCGGTCGCCTTGTGCGGCGCGGTGGCGGTGCTGATCAACGCACGCTATCGGCCGAGCGAACTCGCCTATGTCACGCGCAACGCCGACGTCGTGACGATCGTCACCACCGGCGCGGTGGCGGACGCGCTCGACTTCAGCCAGCGGTTGACCGAGGCGTTCCCGGTGATCGCCGACGCGGCCGATCCGCTCGCGCTGGCGATCGACGGCGTGCCCTTCCTGCGCAACATCGTCCTGCTCGGGTCCGACCTTGCGCCGGGCTGCATCGACGCGGCGCAGTTCCGGGCGCTCGCGGAACAGGTTCCCGAGACCGCCATCGACGACGCCCGCGCGGCCGTCCGCATCCGTGACGTGGGCATGATCCTCTATACTTCGGGCACCTCGTCCAATCCCAAGGGATGTCTGATCACCCACGAGGCGATGGTCCGCAACAGCATCAACCTGGGCCGCGAACGCTGGCAGTATCGCCAAGGCGAGCGGGTCTGGTCGCCGCTGCCGCTGTTCCATGTCGCCGCGCTCTCCGCGCTGCTCTCCAGCATCGACGCGGGCGGCACCTTCATCGGCCACGAGCGCTTCGACCCGGGCGAGAGCCTGCGCGCGATCGAGCGCGAGCGGGCCACGATAGTCTTCCTCCCCTTCGTCACCTTCCTCCAGGCGATGCTCCACCATCCAGATTTCTCGACCACCGACTTGTCGAGCGTGCGGGTTATGAACAGTTGTTTCGCGGCGATGCCGGCCAGCGTCGGTACGGCCTTCGCGCAGGCGATGCCGGGCACGATGCAGGTCGGGACCTTCGGGATGAGCGAGGCGTGCGGCGTGGTCGCGACCGGCGGCCCAGGCATGGACCCGGCGCTGGGCTTTTCCCGACTCGGTCATCCGTTGGCCGGCATCGAACTGCGGATCGTCGATCGCGAAACCGGCGCGGACCTGCCGACCGGCGAGCAAGGCGAAGTGCTGATCCGCGGCTACAGCCTGTTCGAGGGCTATTACAAGGACCCCGACAAGACCGCAGAGGCGCTGGACGGCGACGGCTGGTATCACAGCGGCGACATCGGCTCGCTTGAAGCGAACGGCCATATCATGTTCCACGGCCGGATGAAGGACATGCTAAAGGTCGGCGGCGAGAATGTCGCAGCGGCCGAGGTGGAGGCGGTGCTTGCGCGCTATCCCGGCGTGCAGCTCGCGCAGGTCGTGGGCATTCCCGACGCGCGGCTCTCCGAGGTCCCCGCCGCGTTCATCGGACTGGTCGAAGGGGCCGAGGTCTCGGCGGATGATCTGATCGCCTATTGCCGCAAGGAAATCGCGTCGTTCAAGGTGCCGCGGGTGGTGCGCTTCGTCGAGGAATGGCCGATGTCGGCGTCGAAGGTGCAGAAATTCCGGCTGCGCGCGCTGCTGATGGAGGAGTTCAATCTCGTCGATTAGGCGCCTTCCAGTGCCCCAAGAACCTGCGGCCGCGAATCGTAGCGCGGCACATGCTGTCCGCCATCGACCGTTGACATAGCGTGCCATGTCCGACGCCAGGAACCCCGCCACCGGCGCGATATCCGCCTCGGAATCGCCGACCTGCTCATTCGATCTCAGCGGCGTCGATCGCAAACACTTCGGCGCATGAAGCGGCTTTTGCCGCCAACGACGCTCAGGGTGCGATCATCCCAAATGATCGAGCAATGCCGTCGCGAAAACATCGTTGTGATCGCCGGTGAGCATATGGCCCACGCCTTGCGCCTCGAGAATCTCGACATGCGGCGTGATCTCGCGGAAATAGGCGGCTTCGTCCTCGGTCACCAGGTCGCTGAGCGTACCGCGGACCATCACCACCGGCACCGTGATGGTCCGCGCCATCGCCTCCATCAACGCGCCTTCCGAAGGCGGGCTGAGAAATTCGGGCGCGACCGTGCGCGGGTCCCATTGCCAGAACAGCCGGTCGCCCTCGCGTCGCAAGACCTTACCGAGCCGGGCGGGATCGCTCGTTCCGGGATGGCCGAGATGCGTATCCAGCGTCGCCGCCGCCTCTGCGACGTCTGCAAATCCGGCTGCGCTGGCGCGAAAGAAGCCACGGATGCGCTCGACGCCGCGGTGCTCGATCCGCGGCGCGACATCGGCCAAGAATACCAACCGCACCCGCTCCGCCCGGCGCGCACCGCCCACGAACGCCGCCTGCCCCCCGCGCGACGCGCCAACCAGCGCGACCGACCCCTCCAGGCTATCGACGATCGCCTCGACATCGCGCGCGATCGCGTCGAGTGCATAGTCGCCGTCCGCCGCCCAGTCGCTTTCGCCATGCCCGCGCAGATCGACGCTGAGCGCGCGATAGCCGGCATCCGCCACCCGCCGCGCCGCGCCGCGCCAGCTCCGCCGGCTCTGCCCGCCGCCGTGAAAGAACAGCACCAGCGGCGCGGCGGGATCGCCGAACGCGTCCGCCGTCAGCGTCAGCCCGTCGCCCGGTAACCTTACGCGCTCGATACCGTCCGCGCCGATGCTCACTCAGCGGCGGCCGGCTCGGCAAACCGGCCCGGCGAAGAATGCCATCTGCCGTCGCCGTGACTCTCATAGGGCTTGGCGACTTCGATCAGCACGCCGTGCGCGCTCTTCGGGCTGACCCAGCTCCAGGTCTGCCACGGCATGTCGGGATCGTTGTAGGTCTGGCCGCCATTGACCACCGCGATCCCCTCGGCATCGAGCTTGGCCATCGTGCCCGGCACGTCGTCGACGGTGAAACAGAGATGATGGACGTGCTCGCCCTTCTCCTCAAGCCGCTTGCCGAGCGGGGTGCCGGGCGAAGGCTGGATGAACTGGATCTCGGTGGTGTGGTTGGCGACGAAGGTCGCCCATTTCATGCCGGCGTCGGCGCCGCCCTCGAACTCGTCATATTTGACGATCGGTTCGGCCAGCGCGCGCGGATCGAGCACGCCGAGGATCTTGGTCCAGTCCGCAATGGCGGTGTCGATATCCTTCACGAGCAGGCAGACATGGGCGAATGGACCGCTGGGCATGGAATTTCCTTTCGTTGGATCAGGGAAGGCGCATCGACGCGGTGCCGGTGATCACCGGGCGGCCGTCGCCGGCCACCAGAGCGATCGTGCAGGTTACCGCCCCGTCGGCGATGGCGGTGATGGCGCCGCTCGCGACCACACGCTCGCCGGCATAGACATTGTCAACGAATCGCGACTCGATCGCGGTGAGGGTCGCGCCCGGAAAGGCCGCCGCCAGCATGTTCATCACATAGGCCACATTGGCCGGTCCCTGGTTGATCACCCGGTCGCCGAGCCCCTTCGCCTGCACCACCGTGGCATCGAGATGGATCGGATTGGGATCGTGCAGGAACACCGCCCATTCCTTCATCGCCTCCGCATCGACCGGATCGACGACGAACTCGGGCAGGATATCACCGACTGCAGTCATGCGAGCTCCTTGCGCGGCAATACCCATATATTGTCAGCCTCCAGTATGACCGCGCCCGCCGCATCGTGCAGCCGGAGCCGGTAGTCGAGCACGTCCATCACCCCCAGCTTGCGGCTGCGCTTGCGCACCAGCCCGGTGATTTCGCCGCTGACCCGATAGGGTTCGCCGATTCGAATCGGCCGCGCAAAGCGAACGGCGGAACTGCCCATCATCGGTCCGTCATCGACATCGAAGTCGCACGCCGCGCAGAGCCCGGCGACGGTCTTGCCCATGCCGACCTGGGTGGCGATGAAATAATAGATCGGGTGCGCGCTGCCATCAGCGGCTGGCTCGACGCCCGTCGAGCGGCACAGGGCGGCGTTCTCGGCGGCGTCGACCGTGAACGGCTCGGTGCCGTCGAGCGACATGCCGGCAACGTCGGGCGGGGGCGGCAGATCGGGCAGGGTCGCCATCATCGATACCTCATCAGAAGGACCGCGGCAGGCCGAGGCCTGCGGCGATCGTGTTGCGAACCTTGAAGATCGGCGTCATCCGCAGGGTGCGGTGGCCGCCCCAACCGCGCTGCATGTGCGTCTCCGCCGAACAGACCATGCCACCGGGACTCTGCACACTGAGGTGCGCGGCGTTCACCGCATGTCCAATCGCGACCATCGAGCGCATGGTATCAGGGGCATCCGGCATGCATGGCCGAAATCGTATCGCCGTGGGCGGGGCCGCCACCCATCCGGCGATAGGGTCTCATGCGAAGCGCGCATGCAACGGCTTGAACGCGCGCATGAACAATCCCTGCAGCCGCGGCGGCTCGCGTTCCGCATCGAGCCGCACGTCGGGCAACCGATCGAGCACCGCGAGCAGGCATTCGCGCATCTCGGCGCGGGCCAGGCCGGCGCCGACGCACGAGCGTTCGCCCCAGTTGAAAGCGAGATGGTCGGTCACTGGGCGACGATCGAGATCGAAATGCGCGGGGCAGCCATATTTGGCCGGATCGCGGTTGGCGGCAGCATTGACCAGCACCAGCGTGTCGCCGGCTGCCACCGCAACGCCGCCCACCTCGCTCGCTTCGGCCGCGATCCGGTAGCGATATTGCACCGATCCGTAGAGCCGCATCGTCTCGTCGACAAAGGCGCGCAGATGGCTGCGGTCGGCCTGCAGCTTGGCCCGAGCATCGGCGTCGGTCAGCAGCACGTACAGGCAGTTGGCGATGCCATAGACGGTGGTGTCGCTGCCGCCGAGGAAGATCTCGCGGCAGATGCCGAGCACCGTCTGCTCGTCGATCGCCTCGTCGGACGGCGCCTCGCGCCAGATGCGGCTGATGAAATCGGTGCCGTCGCCGGTGCGCCGCGCGCGGATCGCCGGCAGCAGGATCGCGTTGATCGCGGCGCTCGCCTCGAGCGCACTGCGCTCGAGCTCCGGGGCATAGTTGCGGCCGATGAACGCCATGATGTCGTCGTGCAGCGCCAGCACCCGCGCGACCAGAGCATCGTCGCGCCAGTCAAGCCCGAGCAGCCCGAGCGTCACTGCGGGCGGCACCCTGGCCGCCAGCTCGGCGAACAGTTCGGCCTGTCCCCGTCCCTCGATCGCCGCCATGCACGCCGCGACCACCGGCACGACGATGTCGCGCCGGTACGCCTCGACTGCGGCCGGTGTCAGCAGTTTGAGGTGGAAGCGCCGCAGCCGATCGTGCGCCGCGCCGTGGGTCAATGTGATGTTGCCCATCCCGCCCTTGATCGCGACGATCGTCGGCGGCGCGCCGACATAAGGGTTGGTGAAGTGCGCCTCGTCGCCCTCGACCAGCTTGCAGAGCGCATGATCGACCACCAGCCAGCCGCCGACGCTCGCGTCCCACACAACGCCGCCCTGCGCACGCACCTGCTCGAAGAAGGCGTAGGGCGAACGATCAGCGGTATCGAGCAGGCCGCTCATATCTTGTACCCGATCGTCATGCCGAAGGTGCGCGACTCGCCACCGTAGCGGATCGGCACGAGCAGCGTATTGGCGAGATCGAAATAGCGCGCGTCGGTCAAATTCTGGCCGAAGACGGTGACGCGCACTTTGCCCAGATCGGCCGAAGCGCTGGCACCGAGCGTCCCATAGCCGTTCACCTTCAGCGAGGGCGTATTGAGCACGTCGGTGAAGTAGCTGCTGCGGTAGCTGTAATCGACCCGCAGCGCGAGATCACGACCGTTGATGGGGATGCGGTAGGTCGCGGCCGCATAAGCGTTGAGCTCGGGCACCTTGTCGAACTTCAGCTTCTTGGCGAGTACCGCGTCGTCCGGCTGTATGCCGGGAATGCCGTTGACGTTGAGATTCTCGAACGTCTCAAACTTGGCGTCGGTATAGCCGATATTGCCGTTGAATTCGAGCTGCGGCACCGGCTGGACGGTCAGTTCAGCCTCTACCCCCCGGATCGTCGCCGAGGCGGCGTTGGTGATGACCTGCAACAGCCCCACGAGCACCTGGCGCTGGATGTCGTTATATTTGGTGTTGAACGCCGCGACGTTGAACCGCACCCGGCGATCGAACAATGTCGATTTGACGCCGATCTCGGACGAGCCGGCGCTTTCGGGATCGGCCGGGGTTACCTGTGCGAAACTGGTCGCGCGACCGTTGAAATTGCCGCTGCGATAGCCCTTGGTATAGGAGGCATAGGCCAGAATAGAGGGAGTCGCCTGCCAGGTAATGCCGGCCTTGGGCGAGATGTTGTCCCAGTGGCGGACATAGGTCTGGCTGGCGCTCGAGCAGACGTCGAAGCTCGGCCCGACGCAGGTCGACAGCGGCGTCGAGGTAAAGCTTTTGCGATCGTAATTATAGCGAGCGCCGGCGGTGAGCGTAACATTGTCGAACAGCTTGAAATCGACGTTGGCGAAGGCCGCCGCCGTCTGTTTTAGCTCCTTGAACTGCCCCTGGATGTAGGAGATCGTGTTGACTCTCGCGCCGATCAGCACCGAGCCTTGGCGGCGGCGTTCGAGATTGTAGAGATCGAACCGGTCGAAATAGGCACCGACCAGCAGCTTGACCCGATCCGAGAAGCTGGAAGCGAAGCGGATCTCCTGGCTGTTCTGATAACTTTCGGCGCGGTTGTCAGGAAATTCCAGGATCGTGAAGGGCGTGCCGTCCGAGTCGAACCCGAAGTGATAGTCGGTGTGGCGGAAGGCGCTGATCGAGGTGATCGTCCCCACGCCGATGTTCCAGTTCACCTCAAGCGCGATCCGCTCGGCGCCGGTCCTCTGGCCCTCGTAGAAGTTGTTGTTCGCTTCGAACGCGCCGGCCGGCGGTGTATAGCCGAAGACCGTCAACAGCGCCGCGCTATAGCCGGGCACCGGCTGCGAGGCCGATGTCTGGCCGCGGCTGCGGACGAGTTCGCCGAACAGCGCCATGTCGAATGCACTTCCGGGCGGCGCCCAGGTGAGCGTCGGCCGGATCGCCAGCGTGCGAGTCTGAGGGAAGTTGCCGGTGGCGGTGCCGGGTTCGGTGCCCGATGGGTTGTTGACCGAGGGCACGAACGTACCGCCGTTATGATCCTGGATCGCGCCGTCGCGGGTGCGATACAGCACCGCGATCTTGCCGCGCAGGCTGGCATCTGCATTGAACGGGGTGGAAAGCATGGCCGACAGGTCGAAGCGGTTAAGGTTGCCGATGGTCACCTCCGCCTTGGCTTCGGTCTCCGCCCCGGGGCGGCGGGTGCGAAGCACGACCGCGCCGCCGATCGTATTCGCGCCGAACAGGATGCCCTGCGGCCCACGCAAGATTTCGACCCCCTCGACGTCGAAGGTGTCGAGAATCGACGCACCCTGAAAGTCATAGGTCATACCGTCGACGCTCAGCCCAACTGCGGGATCGACGCTCAACTGGCTACCCGAGGCGCCGATGCCACGAATCTGGAAATTGGCGAAGCCCGGCAGCGTCGAGGATGATTCCAGCACGGTATTGGGCGCGAGCCGCGCGACCTTACTGATATCGTCGGCCTTGGCGATCGCGATCAGCTCAGTGGGGATCGCGGTGATCGCGATCGGCACGCGCTGCGCCGATTCCGCGCCAGTCTTGCGAGCGGTGACGACGATGTCCTGGATGCCGCGGGCCGACGTCGCGGGCTCTTCCTGAGCAGCGGGATCGACCGCGGCAGGCGCGGTCTGCGCCTGAGCTGGCCCCATGTTCAGCCAGATGGCTATGGCCGCGCCCGCGACCGTCGTCGCCCCCCTAAATCGCTTCATGCCCTCATCCCCGTATCGCTTTTTTATTGTGACCGCTCTCTGGCGGAGCGGGATCCTCGTGCTGCCTGTCGCTCGACAGGTAGCCGCCCGTGATGCCGGCCCTCTTATGAGGACCAGGACGCGCGGATCTCCATCTTGGCCTACGACTTCGTGTCGAAGAGCATGTCGGAATACCCCAGCGTGTCCGCCGAACCGGGGGAAGATCGGGTTCGTTGGACAGTGCGGGCAATCGTTCAGTCAGACGCCTACGGCTTCCGGGATCTTCGGGCGGCTGTGGCAGGCTTGCCCGGCTTTTCGACGGGCATCGTAGGATCTTTGCCCAGGAAAAGCTCGGCCACCAACGCCCGGAACCAGCGCACCGCCGGATCGGAGTGGACCCGCCGGTGCCAAAATTGCTGGAGGTCGATCGGCGGAAAGGCGATCGGGGGCTGCAGCAGCCGAAGGCCGGCGATACCGGCATAGGTCGTTCCGACGGCCCTGGGCACGGTGGTAATAAGATCCGATCGCGCGATCAGCAGCGGCGCGCTCATGAAATGGGGCGACTGAAGCTTGATCTCGCGCGAAAGCCCCTGCTGCCGCATCGTCCGCTCGACGAGTTCCTGGCTGCGGCCCTCCTGCGCGACGACGATATGGCCGAGCGACAGGAACTGATCCAGCGTCAGCTCCCCGGCAACATCCGGGTGATCGGACCGGACGATGCAGACGAAGGGATGCTCGAACAGCTTCTGACGGTAGAGCGCGGCACCATCGAGATCCGGGAAATAGCCGAGCGCGACATCGACGGTCCCTTCGGCCATGGACCGCTCAAGCTCTTCCGGGCGCATGGAATAGCATCGCACGGTCGTGCCCGGCGCGCGTACGGCGAGTGCAGCCAGCAGCATCGGGAGGAAGGTCAGCTCGCCGATATCGGAGGTGCTGATCGTAAACCGCCGCGCGCTTTCCGCCGGATCGAACACCGGCGCGTGCAGAAGCTCCGCATCGACCGTTGCGAGGATGCGCCGGATCGGATCGCGCAGCCGCTCCCCGGCCGAGGTCGGTTTCATCCGGTTTCCTTCCCGGATTAGCAGGTCATCCTTGAACGCCGTACGCAATTTGGCGAGCGCGAAACTGACGTTGGGCTGGCTGATCCCCAGCTTGCGGGCGCACGCGTTGACCCCGCCTTCCTCAAACAGCGCGTTGAGGATGACGAGCAGGTTCAGGTCGAGTTCGCGGTAATCCATATCGCTGATTTAGCGTATCCGCATAACTAGCGATACGGATTAGCGGCAGGCGCGCTATGCTGCTCGCTAAGCACATAGATGCCGCAAGGAAAGGACGATTGTGACACTGGATCAGACCGCCGGGAAAGCGCCAGCCTTCCTCTTTGATGCCTGGTATGTCGCCGGCTGGGCCGACGATCTCACGCCCGGCTCCAAGGTCGGACGGACGTTTCTCAACCAGCCGATCGTGCTCTTCCGAACGGAAACGGGGGCGCTCGGTGCGCTTGAGGATCGCTGTTGCCATCGCGCCATGCAACTGAGCCACGGGCACGTCGATGGGCAGATCCTGCGCTGCACTTATCACGGCATGGAATATGGCACGGACGGGATCTGCACACGCATTCCGGCGCAAGAAAAAATTCCGCCAACGGCGCGCGTGCGGAGTTACCCGCTCGTCGAGCAGGACGCGATGCTATGGATCTGGATGGGGGACGCCCAGCGGGCCGATCCGGCAACAATACCCGCGTATCCGGTGCATCACGATCCGCGCTTCGCATGGCGCGGCGCGCATTTCCCGGTGAACGGCAACTGGCAATTGCTCATCGACAATCTGATGGATCTATCCCACCTGCCCTACATCCATCCGAAGACCATCGGCGGCAATCCCGAGTTGCACTTCAAAACAAAGACGGAAACGACGAAGCTGCCGAACCGCGTTCGGGTCGAGCGCCGTATGCCGGCGTCGGTGCCGCCGCCGACCTATGTCACGGCACGCGGCTTCACCGGCCTGGTCGACCGCTGGCAGGAAATCGAGTTCGAGCCTGTGCTCATTCGTATCCACACGGGCGCATGTGACGTGAATACCGGCGCGTATGAAGGGCGCCGCGAGCACGGATTTTCCATGCTGGGCTTCCACGGGATAACGCCCGAAACCGAGCGGACCACCCATTATTTCTGGTCGATGGCGACCAACGTCCTGGACAACGACACGCCCGACATCGTCTTCGAACAGACGGCGGCAACCTTCCGGGAAGACCAGGAGGTCCTTGAGCTTCAGCAAGTACGCATGGAAGCGGAGCCGGAGCGGCCGCTACTGGATATTGCGAGCGACACCGGCGGGCGCGCCGCGCGCCAGTTGATCCGGCGCCTGATGGCTGCGGAGCGGCAGGACGTCGCCACCTGAGTTGACCCGGTGAGCAATTGTCGGGCAGCATTGTCGAGCGCGAGGTGACGCAATGACGATCTAGGCTTGCTCCAGCACTTACTCCAACGTCAGCGCCCAAAATCGTCGCCATCATCAGTCAAGAGCACGAGATGGCCGACTTGGGTGCAATCATTCCAGCCGGATGACAGCAGGGTCAGATGCTGTGCGACAACCTGGCATGGAGCGACTGCGGGCAGCACGCGGCCTCCAGATCACTCATGCAAATGGGCCACGAATGGCTCGAACGGCCCGGCCGGATCGACATCGACCGATTTGAGAGTGGCCGTATCGGAATAGGCTCGATCGCACAGCACAACCATATATGTTAGCAACGTCAGCCCGTAAAAGCCGGCAGCGACCAGCAGAACATAGACGATGTTGGTGCTGGCCACGGATGATGCCACCAGCGGGCCGAGCGCCAAGCCGACCAACTGCAGTGGCAGCGTCAGCGGCGCAAGCCTGCGGCTTTCATCGAGCGCCGCCAACAAGCCGGTGGCAAAAGGGGTGGAGCCTTGCCACAGCGAGCCGAATGCGGTGAGGAGAAGCGTGAAGAAGAGCGGGCTGCCGCTTTTCTGCAGCATCAGCGCGATGATAACCTGAAGCGCAGACACCGCCAACAATGTCTTCAGCATCGGTAACCGCCAGCCGATCGCCGCGACCAGCGCGCTGATGATGAATTGGCCCATGATCGCGGCACTGACGGCAAGGCCGATGGTTTGCGGAGTGAGGCCCAGGCTGACCCCGAGCAGATCGACGTATGTCCAGGCCGCGCCAAACCCTGCGGTCCCCAATAGCACCCCGGCGAGTGCTGCAACGGTCCAGGGTGACCAGCGGATGCGCTCCACCACCTCGGTCGTTTCCTTTGCGAAATCGTCCCGAATGAAGAAAGCGCACACAGCGCATATCACCCCTACCAGCGCGACCGAGGTAAAGCCGGCGCCATTCCCGAAGTAGGGCATGAGGCTCGTGGGGAGGAAATACGCCAACAGCAACGGGGGCGGCACACTGACCGCCAGAAATATGCCCGATAGCCTTGCCGGGTTTGGAGCGTATCCAATCGACAAAGCCACCACCGCGACCAGCACGCCTTGGCTGACCCCAGCAATACTGCACGCCCAAAAGATCAGGCTGAAATTGGGCATGAACCAGGCAGCGAGATTGCCCAGCGCCATGACCAAACCCGCGGCAACCACGATCCAACGATCGCCCGACCTCTTGAGGACTTTCAGGCCCAGCATCATGCCTGCTGCGCTAAACAGGGTCGAGCCGGTAGCCGCCCAGCCCAACTGCGCGGCATCTATGCGCCCGGCCGACACCAAACTGCCCATGACGATCGGAATGATCGCGAAAAAGGCTAGGCCGCCGGTTCCAATCGCCATGCTGAGGGCAATTGTGCGATTAGACTGAAACGCGGCGTCCTGAGCCATATCGAGGGTCCTATGATTATACTTTTTTCAGCTCATCTTCGTGCAATCGTCGCGTGAAACGACGATTGCACGGAAAGACCCTTCAGAACGTAAACTTCACGTCTACGCCATACGTGCGCGGCTCACCAAGCGCAGTGAACACCTGATTGGTAAATGACCGGATGTCCTGCATGGTGCTGACATAGTGCTTGCCCAGCAGGTTCCGGCCCCATGCCGAAAGCTTTACGCCTCTTTTCTTGTCCTCTAGCGCAATATTGCCATTGACCAGCCAGAAGCCAGGTTGGCTGGTCGCCTCTTGCTGGAAAATATCAAAATAGCGACGACCAGTATAGTTCGCCTGAGCATTGAACGACAGGGAATGCCGCTCATCATCTACCGCAATAACGGTAGCCCCGGTATCCAGCGTCCACTTGGCGGCACCAATCAATCGATGGCCCTCAACCTGTGCGCCCCCGATGATCCCCTTGCCGTACGTGCCATCAAGATAGCCGCCGCTCACGTTGAAGCGCAACGCGTGCACCGGCTGAAGGGTGATATCAAATTCACCACCCCAAATCTTGGCAGCCGGAGCGTTGAACAGCGTTTGGATAATGCTCTGGTCAAACGAGCCCAGGGTTTGCTGGTTCTTGTAGAGGTAGTGGAACACAGCACTGTTGACGGTTAGCTTACGATCAAAAAGCTGAATCTTCTCGCCCACTTCGACGGCATAAACCTTTTCGGGATTGGCCGCAGTGATCTGGGCAGGCGAGTTGAAGGCCAGACCGTTGAAGGACGAGCCTCGATACCCGGTGCTGTAGCTGGCATAGAGCAATGTGTCGCGGTTCGGCTTATAATTTGCGCCGAGCTTGAAACTGACATTGTTGTCGACCTTGCGCTTGATCGGCGACTCCGTGATCGTGACAAGGCCTTCATGCAGTTCGGCACCGGTCATACCATCATGAAAGTCGTAATAGGACCGATATTGCGGAAGGCGTGCCACATCATGCGTGTAACGAACGCCGCCGACCAGATCGAGTTTGGGGGTGACATGATAGTTGGCGTTCACATAGACTGCGGTGCTATCCTTGATCTGGGTCAGATTGTTGACATAGCGGCAGCCGGTAAAGCCATCTTGTGCGCAGGATGATGCTCCAGGGTTAGCGGGATCATACGTGCCGTCCTGAAACAGGAATTCGTCCTGTTCACTGAAGCGCACCTTTTCATGGTTATAATAGGCACCGCCCAGAAGTTCGAGCGGCCCCGCATCGTAGCCCAATCGCAGATCTTGCGCATACGCGGTAACGTTTGAGAGATCCCCGATATGGACCAGCTTAAACGGGGTGTTGTCCACGTCTTCGTCGTTAAACAGGCGACCATGATCGTAAGAGCTGATCGAGGTCAGCGACAGACCTTCGGACAGGCGCTGCTTGATGGTCAGCGAGGCGCTCTTCGTATCGCTCCGCAGGCTCGAAGATTCGCCCTTGGCATTTTCATAGAACCCCAATCCTGACCGGTCGAAAGGCGGGTTCGTGAAGAAAACGCCCTCCGGCCCGTTCCGGCTTTGCTCGGGAATGCCCGTCGAACGAATCCGGCCGATTGAGCCGCGCAGAATGATGTCCGTGTCCGTGTTGGGGTGGAAACGCAGACTGCCGCGAAACGAATAATTGTTTTTGCCGCCGGTATCGCGAACGTTGGGTTCAATTTCATGGCCCCAACCATCCGCCTTCTCGTAGCGGCCGGCAAAGCGAACGGCGAGGGTGTCGCTGAGCTGCGTACCGATAGCGCCCTCAACCTGCTTACGGTTGTAATTACCGTAGCCGGCAGAAATATAGCCATGCGTACCGTCGAATAGCGGCGTCTGTGTATAAAAACTTACGGCGCCGCCAGTGGCGTTCTTGCCGTAAAGAGTACCTTGCGGGCCGCGCAACACTTCGACTCGCTGCAAGTCATAAAGCTGCAACGCCTGAACGGCAGCGACGCCCTTATAAACTTCATCGACGTAAATCGCGATCGGACTTTGCTGGTTCATAGCATAGTCGGACATGGTAACGCCGCGGACAACGAACGCGGGCTGCGCCTCACCAAAGGGGGCAGTAAGGGAAACGTTCGGAAGCTGTGCGCCAAGCTGGGTCACATTCGTGATACCAGCTTTGCTGAGCTGTTCTCCCGAGATAACGCCCAACGAAATCGGCACATCCTGCGCACGATCCGAGCGCTTCTCCGCCGTCACGACAATTTCGTTTTCCATTACAGGTGTTGCGACGGTCGACTGGGGCGGTGCCAATTGGGCCTGAGCGAGCGCCGGCATGGCCGAAGTAATGGACAAACAAAACGTGGTTAGTTTGATGCCGTTTAACATTGAGTATCCCCTTAAAATCCCCAAACTTATAGTTTGTTTTCATTGGTGAATATTGGCGAGCAAGTCACTTTTCTGACAACAAAAGAAAAGCGGGTTATTTG
Organism: Sphingomonas populi; assembly: GCF_004208535.1. GTDB lineage: Bacteria > Pseudomonadota > Alphaproteobacteria > Sphingomonadales > Sphingomonadaceae > Sphingomonas > Sphingomonas populi. The sequence continues at coordinate 47,142 of NZ_SGIS01000023.1, read as the reverse complement.
ATCTTTACACCCCTCTCGCCGTCGGCACAGGCGATCCGCCTGGCACGCTGCCCGCTCCGCCATAACGATCTGAATCGGGCCTGGCGGCCGTCGCTCTTCATGCGACTTACGTACGCGTCAGTCAACATATATTACGCGTGTGAAAAACTTGCCATCAAAAAAGTATGACCCGTTCCGTCCCGGCGTGCTTGGAGAACGCCTTTTACCAAGGAACCCACGCGCTCACTGCCGCACTCCGAGGCACAAGAGGGCCGAAGAAGGCTTTTTAAAATCGCCAATGTCGTCAAATTTCTGGCCCGATGACGGGGTCGCGCGGAGAGCTTGCGATAGACTATCGCGCGAAGCTCGCGCCCAAGGGTATCACGCGTGACGGAGAGCGCGAACTCATCCCATAGCCACTGCGCCAGATCGACAAGCCGCCAGCGCAGCACGCCATATTGGCCCTCGCTCCACAACCGCCGCAAGCCGGGTCCGCTGTTCGGTGTTCAGAACCAGCGCCACGGCGAAGCAGATTTTCTGTGATTTGGGAGTCTCAGGCGTCAGTCAGGCTCAGGGCCCGTGGTGTTCTTCGTGACGACTGGCACGATATCCCGAGGTCGTGGAGAGGACCCGCCACAGGCGAGCGCGATCCCGTCACAAGTTTATGGAAAAAACGAAAAGTGGGTCACCCCATTCGCCGGGGTGGATACCCGTTCAGTCCAAAGGTTCGGGCAGCATTCGGTCGAGGGTGCGGTCCCGCACTATGACGACATGATACAGCACGCCCGCCAAGTGTAGCAGGATCAGGCCATAGATCAGCCATTGCGATGAAAGGTGAAGCCACTGCGCGAGCGCCTCGATCTTGGGGCTCTTCCCGAAAAGCGCTGGCGTTTGAAGGATATTGAACAGCTTGGGTGGGTAGCCACCTGCGGTCGAAAACACATATCCGGTCGCCGGCATCCAGATGAGTGTCGCGAAGAACACTGCGTAGGTGCATTGTGCCAGCCTGTGATCCCACCTCGGCTGACCAGGAAGCGGCGGGGGCGGCGGAGCTTTGAGCCGCCAGACCAAGCGGAACGCGGTTACGACGAGCACGAACAAGCCAAGCGTCTTGTGCCATTCCCAGAGCGGCAGCAGGGCGACCGAGTCGGGCTGAACATGCATAATCCAGCCCAGCACGATAATGACAAACATCATCACGGCCGTGCCCCAATGCATCAACTGGTGCATCCCGCTGTAGCGCCCAGGCCGCGTTACGATCGGCGCTGCCGGACCTGACGTATCCGTCACCTCGCCCACACTCGGCGCTATGGGCAATTTCAAACTCATGCGATGCTTCCCGGCTTTTCCATTGGCTCGACGAGCATCATCATAGCCTTCCGTCAATCATTCTGTGCCCCCCGCGTAGACCAAGTACGACTGTCACGAGGCCGCAGCGGTGAACAGACATTACGCGCTTGCACCCTGCACCGTCGGTCGCGCCGGGATGACGCGGATGCGCAGGCTTCCGACCTGTTCGACCGTAGCATCAATCAGGTCGCCGGCTTCCACCGGCCCGACGCCCGCCGGAGTTCCGGTCATGATGATATCGCCTGGGTAGAGCGTGTAGATCGCGCTGGCATATTCGATCAGCCGGGCCACGCCGAGAATGAGCAAATCGGTGTTCGCGGACTGCCGGGTTTCGCCGTTCACGGTGAGACTCAGCCCAAGCTTATCCGGGTTTTTGATCTCGTCCGGGGTGACGAGCCACGGCCCCAACACGCAATAGCCATCGGGCGATTTGCGATAGCTCGGTACTTCGGCACCGCGCACCGTCATATCGAGGCCGACCGTGTACCCGGCGATGTAACCAAACGCATCGTCACGCGAGACATGGCGAGCCGTCTTGCCGATGACCACCACCAATTCGACTTCATGGTCGGTCCGGCGATCTGCAAACGCGAGGCTTATGTCGTCCGCAGGACCGATCAGGCTGCTATTCGCCTTTAGAAACAAGCCATAGGCTTCCAACGTCGTGTACGTTCGGCCGGAATTGATCTCGGCGTCGGCGTTCGCTTCAGCGATGTGCGCGTGATAATTGACCGGCGCGCCGATGATCTTGTTCGGGTTGGCGACCGGACTTTCCAGGCGCACGTCCGCAAGCGGCACGACCGGCATTTTCGCCAGATCAATACCGCTGGCATGAACAGCAGCAAGCTGGGCGATGATGGCGTCGCCCGCTGCCGTCGGCCAGGATAATTGCCGGTCGAATAGGCTCGTGACGTCGTGGATCAGTTCGCCCTGAACGACACCAATCCGATCCTTGTTGAAGCGGCAGAATTTCATCGGTCAGCCTTTGCTTTCGCGCCACAAGCCGAGCTTTTCATGCACTGGCTGGTCGGAGAAGATGAACAAAACGGTGTCTTCCAACGCCTCGAAAACCTGCGACGTCCAGCCGGGCATGGCGAGGATGTCGCGCTCCCCCAGCTCGATCCGCGTGTCGCCGATCGTCGCCGCGACCCGTCCCTCGACGATCACCGCCACTGCGCCGGCGGTTGATTTATAAGGCTGTGTCGAGAACCCGGCAGGCAGCAGGCGCATACTCGCCCCGATGGTCGGTATGGCCCAGTCGCCATTGGTCGGATTGACGTATTTCAGTGCGAACCCATGATGCGGATCGGGCGCGCCGCTGCGGGCAATGCTTTCCAGCGCCGCGCGCGTCCGCGCATAGGGATAGTTGAAGATCGGCGACGTCACACGCGTGTCGGAATCGATCGGCAGCAAACCCGCGCCGTAGCGTGCGTCAGCATCGCCTTCGGGCCGGGTGACAACCTGAGCCGATTCGTTATATTCCTCACGAAAGCCCGCGCCCAGGAACCGCACAAGCGGAACATCCAGGCCATCCATCCAGACCACAGGCCCCTCCCCGTCATGGCCATGATCGTGCCAGGTCCCGGCGGGGGTAATGATGAGGTCGCCGGGATGCATGGTCGTGCGCTCGCCATCAACCGCGGTGAACGCGCCCTGCCCTTCGATCACGAAGCGGAGTGCGGACTGGCTATGCCGATGGGCCGGCGCAATTTCACCGGGAAGGATGAGTTGGAGCCCGGCATAAATCGTGTCGGTAATCTGCGATGCACCCGGCAGGCCGGGGTTCTGCAGGACCAGCACACGGCGCTCGGCCTCTTCAGCGGAGATGAGCGAACCAGCTTCCATAAGGCGTGGCCGGACCTCGGCATAGCGCCAGGCATGGGGAACGGCTTTCGGGCGCGGCTCGCTTGGCACCAGACCTTTCAGCGATTCCCACAAAGGGCCAAGGCTCTCACGGTCGAGTGCGTCGTAAAAAACGCTGCGATCCGCCGCAAGGGCCGCATCACTGCCGAGGGGCAAGCTCATGCCGCCTTCCTGTCAGCGCGCGGGCCGCGATCAGGCAAGGAAGGTCCGTAACCGAAGAGTGACATCGTGATCCCCATCTGCTCGATCAGCCTGCAGGTCGCCTGTGTCGGGGGATGCCGATTCATGTCGACAAAAGCCCTTCGGCATCTCTAAAACTTACCTTCACGTCAGTCAACACGCATAATTACTTCAAAGTGTCGAGCAGCGCCGGCTTCGTTGTTCGACGGTTTTGAAGCGCGTATGATCCATTGGTTCGCATGACCTGTTCTACGGGGTACAATTCTGCCCAAGGTCTTATATTTGCTGAACAAGTAATCGGTGCAGCCGGGGAACTTTGGCACGGGTCAACGTCAATTCGCCTCTCGGGCGGAGCCCTTTGCTTGGGGCAATGACCGTTGAGCCCGTGCCAATACGCTTAGATGGTATGCCCGAGCACCGGCACGCGAGGGCCTGTCCTGACAACCGTCGATTTCAATTCCATATACTCGTACAGACCATCGAGACCATTCTCTCGCCCGAGCCCGCTCTGTTTGTAGCCACCGAGCGGGAGCTGCGGGGCACCATCCAGATAGGTGTTGACGAACACGATGCCGCTGCGGAACCGACGCGAGACGGTCAACGCCTTGTCGATGTCTTTTGTCCAAACACCGTTAGCCAAGCCGTATTCGGTATCGTTGGCCAGGCTCACGGCCTCGTCAACGGTATCGAACGTCGTGACGGTGAGCACCGGCCCGAACACCTCATCGCGGAACAGTCGCATGTCGGGCCGCACGTCAGACACGATGGTCGGCGCCATGAAGAACCCATCCGGGAACGCACCGTCCAGCCGCTTGCCGCCCGCCAGGACCGTGGCACCTTCCTCCTGCGCAGTCTTCACATGCTGCACCAAGCCCTCAAGATGCGCTTGGTGGATGAGGCTGGCGATGTCCGTCTGCTCGTCAAGCGGCAGGCCGATCCGAAGACGCGCGGCGCGGGCAGCCAATTGTTCGAGGAATGCAGGTGCTATTGCGGATTCAATGAGCAGGCGCGCGCCAGCAACACATGTCTGCCCCTGGTTGAACGTAAATCCGAAGAGAACGCCGTCCAGCGCAGCTTCGATATCCGCGTCGGCAAAGACGATGTTCGCGGCCTTTCCACCCAGTTCCAGCGCGACTTTCTTGACCGTACCGGCCGCATCGCGAAGGATTTGCTTGCCGACGGCGGTCGAGCCAGTGAACGAGATCATGTCCACATCGGGATGCGTTACGATCGCGCTACCGACGGCGCCGCCGGTGCCGGTGACCACGTTGATGACCCCGGCGGGCACCCCTGCCTCGGTCGCTAGCGCCGCGACTTCCAGGGCGGTGCCGGAGGTAAATTCCGACGGTTTCAACACAACCGTACAGCCCGCCGCGAGGGCGTAAGGCAATTTCTGGAAAAGCGTCAGAATCGGAAAATTCCAGGGCGTGATGAGGCCAACGACGCCGCACGGCTCCCGCGTCACCAACCCCATCTTGTCGGGGCCTAGATGGGTGAACACATGGCCGGCGATCTGCCATGCCAACGCCGCAGCGTAACGGGTCAGGTTCGCCGCCGCCATGATCTCGAAGCGGGCAAACCGGATCGGCTTTCCGACTTCCTCCGCTTCGATCGCAGCCAGTCTCTCGACGTTAGCGTCGATCAGGTCGGCAAAGCGATTCAGAATCGCAGCCCGCCCTTCGCCCGTCGAGTCGGCCCATCCTCCGTCAAATGCCGAACGGGCCGCAGCGACCGCAACGTCGACGTCGCGTCCGTCGCCAGCGGCGTAATCGGCAAGATGCCCGCCATGCGCCGAAGAATGCCGCCCAATTACGCCTTCGCCCAGACTTTTTGTGGGCGCGCCATCAATATAATGATCGTAGCTGCGAACGACTGACATCGGACATAACCTCGCTGTTTACAGACCAGCCCAGGGGCGGGCCGTCTCGCCAAATTTTCGGCGTGAGCCGCTCGCCATGTGAAGGGCGACAAGCGGATAAGATTCCGACGATCTCCGACCGTGCTTCAACGCCGTGCGTGCGGTCGAAGGCTTGATACCAACTGCCACGTCAGTCAATATGTCGATCGAAAATTTCTCGGCTCTTGGCTTTTAATACCTGCCCGAGGCTCACAGCGGCCTACCGCATATACTGACTTGCAGGTTAGGGTTAAAGTCCGTACGAAGGGTCAGGCTAGTATGCGGCGTGCGTGAGTCCGCACCCATACGCGCAAACACGAGGGGCAAAATGGTAGACGGAAGGAAGAAGCTCGCGGTGATCGGCTTCGGCGCCATGGCGCGGAACCTTCGCGCTTCTTTCAGGCGTTCTGGCGGAGTGTTCGATATTACGGCCGCGCTTGTGACCGGCACCCATGCCATCGATACCTCCGATGAAGGGGCTCTACAGTTCTTTCACGACCCGCTTGCCCTTGTTGCGTGGGAACCGTCCTTAGTCGTCGAGTGCGCTAGCCACGGCGCCGTTCGCGACGTGGTCCCGGTCCTGCTCCGCGCAGGCATCGACACGGTCATCGTGTCGATCGGTAGCCTGTCCGACCCCCTGTTGCGTAGCGAACTGGAAGCTGCCGCCGTGGCTGGCAACAGCCGGCTTACGGTCGCATCGGGCGCCATCGGAGGCCTCGATGCGCTCCGCGCCGCAAGGCTCGCCGGACTGTCTTCTGTCGAGTATCTCGGAGCCAAGCCGCCAGCAGCATGGCGAGGCAGTGCAGCCGAAACGCTTTGCGACTTGTCGTCCGTCTCGGATCGCACCGTATTTTTCGAAGGAAACGCGGAGGAGGCGTCTCGCCTTTTCCCAAAGAATGCCAATGTCACGGCGGCCGTTGCACTCGCCGGAATCGGGTTTCAGAAAACCAAAGTAACCCTCGTCGCGGATGCTCAGGCGCACCTGAACAGCCATGAGGTCACAGCGCGCGGTGCCTTCGGCGACTTCAACATCTGCTTACACAATGAACCGCTTACGGAAAACCCAAAGACGTCCAGATTGGCTGCGCTAAGTATCGAGCAGGCAATCATGCGTCACTTTGAGCCGGTCGAAATGTAAGTTGGAAACAGTGCTTGCCCTAGATGCAGGGCGAGGACTTCAATAATTTGGCGCATCGGTAACGACACTGATAGCGAAATTGAGGCAAATCATGACTGCCACTTCAGATGAAATCTACGATGCGCTCATCATTGGTGCCGGCCCTTCGGGGGCGGTGACGGCACATACGCTCGCGATGGCGGGATTTAAGGTCATCTGCCTTGAGCAGGGCGACTATGTCTTGCCTTCGGACTATGCCGCCAATCATGACATGTGGGAACTGGTCGCGCGGGGACATTGGGCCGCGGAGCCGAACCACCGCCGCAATCCTGCAGATTACCCGCTGGAAGTGTCGGACACCGATCTGTCGCCGTCGATGTACAGCGCCGTCGGCGGGTCCAGCATCCATTACAGCGCATTGTGGGCGCGGCTTTCCCCCTCGGATTTTCGCGTGCGGACGCTGGATGGCGTAGCGGCCGACTGGCCGATCAACTACGCTGAACTGGCGCCGTATTACGCCGAGATTGACAATTTCATCGGCGTGTCCGGCATGGAAGGCGATCCCGCTTTCCCGGAGGGCTATGTCCCTCCCCTGCCGCCGATGCCGCTGGGCAAATACGGCATGAAAGCAGCGGCATCGATGAATGCGCTGGGCTGGCATTGGTGGCCCCATGCGAACGCGATTCCCAGCCAGAAGATCGGCAACCTCGCGGCATGCGCCCGGTGGGGGACCTGCACGCAGGGTTGCCCGGAAGGCGCGAAAGCATCGTTCGATCTCGCGTATTGGCCGAACGCGATCAAGGCCGGCGCCAAGCTCGTCACCGGCGCGCGCGTTTCGCGCATCACCGTCGACGAAACCGGCGCCGCCGCCGGTGCCGAGTGGATCAAGAACGGCGAGCGTTTCGAGACCAAGGCCAAGCAGGTCGTGGTCTGTGCGAACGGCATCGGTACGCCTCGGCTGCTGCTTTTGTCCGCGTCGGAACAGCATCCCGACGGGTTGGCCAACTCCTCGGGCCTCGTCGGCAAGAACCTGATGCTGCACCCCAATTGCGCAGTAATCGGCTATTATGACGAGGAGCTGGAATCCTGGCGTGGCCCGGCCGGGTCCGCGATCAGTTCGATGCAATTCGCCGAAACCGACACGTCGCGGGGTTTTGTTCGCGGGTCCAAGCTGCATGCGTGCCCCACGCCTGGCCTGATGTTCGGCGGGGTCGACGCGCACCGCCTTCTGCCGTTCGATCAGCTATGGGGCCACAGCTTCCATGAGGCGATCCGCATTGCGCGCAATGCGATCTTCTGGGCAGCAAATATCGACGATCTTCCGGAAGAGACCAATCGCGTCACGCTCGACCCGGTGTTGTGCGACAGCGACGGCATCCCGGCGCCCAAGATCAGCTACCGGTTCAGTGAAAATACGATCAAGATCCGTGACTTCACGGTTGCACGGATGACCGAAATCCATCGTGCCGGTGGTGCCAAGAAGGTCATTCCGATCACCGACCTGCAGGGCGAACCCGGCCACTTGCTGGGAACCGCGCGCATGGGCCGGGACCCGTCGACGTCCGTGGTCGACGAATATGGCCGCGCACATGATTGCCCCAATCTGGTGATCTCGGACGGTAGCATCTTCGTGACGGGTGGCTCCGCCAATCCAACCAGCACCATTACTGCGCTCGCGCTGCGCAACGCGAAAAAACTCGTCGAAACCCTGCAGGGGGACAAATAAGCCATGTCGAGCAGCATGAACGACGCCCAGCCGGACCGCCTTTCGGTCTCGCGCATGAGCAAGACGCCCCCGCGCGCGATCACTCCAGAGGAAATGGCGACGATCTGCCGGGTCGCGGATACGTTGATCCCCGCCGGCGAGGGTCTGCTGTCCGGCAGCGCGGTGGGGAGTTTCGAAGCACTCATCACCCGCGCGGCTGCGATCCTGGACAAGCAATTTCCGACCCTTGTCGCCGCACTCGCCACGTTATCCACAGTGCCACAGGACCAGTTGTGGGGTGTTCTGGAAACTATGGCCGCGAAGAATGACCCGGGGTTCATGACCTTATCCACGGTGATCACCGGCGCGTACCTGTATTCGGAAGAAATCCGTGAGCAACTGAACTATCCCTTGCCGCACCGCAATCCGCCGGACTTCTTCGATGCGGCCGATGAACTATCGAGCGGCATCCTCGATCCAGTGATGGCGAGCGATTTTACCTACATCAAAATTGACTGACACAGTCTGACCCAACCGTCATCCCGAACTGATGCGCGCAAGCGCGAGCTGAAATGGAGAAGCATCATGGAACAGGCAAACCTACTGAAAGGCTACCTTAACGAAGGTCGGCGCGAGGGCGTTGTGTTGCCCGCCACGACCGGCCCGCTCCAGACGATCGAAGGCTTCGGTGAAATCCGCTTGCGCGTCGCACGCTATCAGGATGCCGACGCTTCCTTCTCGGTCGTCGAAATGGAACTCGGCCAGGGCGAATCTATCCCGCGCCACACCAACACGCTGAATGAGCGGACCTTGATCTGCTATGGCGGCGAAGGCGTGGTCAAGGGCGGCGGCAAGGAAACACCCTTCAAGCAGGGCGGCAGCTTGTTCGTCAGCCGGGGCGCCTATGTCGAAATCCTTCAGCAGGGCACCGAGCCGCTGCGTTTCACGACGATCTCGCTCGTGCCGGATGCTGCGGACGCAGAGGCCCTGTTCCCACTCAACCTCAAAGGCTTGGCCATTGGCGACGGTGCCGATGCGCCGGGTTCCCAGGTTCTGCTGGAGCAGGAGGAAGAGGGCCACGATTATTGGCAGGCAGCTCCGAGCTTGGGCTATATTACGATGAAGTTCGAAGAAGAGATGCCCCATGATTATTATTTCAGCATCTCCTCGCAGACGCTGGACCCCGGATCGCAGGTTCGGCACCACGGGCATGTCAAGTCCACCGAAGTCGCCGTTTGCACGCGCGGACGCGGTCGTGCCGTGATCTTCGATACCGAACTGGAATATGGTCTTGGCGATATGTTGATCTTCCCGCCGACGGTCACGCATCACTTCATCAACGATAGCGGTGAACCGTGGACGTACACCGGGATTTTCACGCCACGCAGCGTTGAAGATGCGCTGCGCAAGACCGGCGTGCGCAAGCTGCCGGGCATGGAACGGCCGGTCGGCATTCCAAGGAACCCGGATACCGAACGCATGCTGGTCGAGCAGTACGGCTTCATCATCCCAGGCATCTCCTAAGCCGCTCTGCAATTGAACGAAAACCGGCTCACGATAGGAATTGAAATGTCTCTGCCTCTTGAAGGAATCAAAATCTGCGATCTGTCGCAGATCATGTTCGGCCCGTGCGGAACCCAGGTCTTGGGCGATTACGGCGCGGACATCATCAAGATCGAAAACCCCAAATCGGGCGATATCAGCCGGATGATCGATCGCTTTGCGGCTCCCGGAACGGAGAGCGCCAACTTCATGGCGATGAACCGTAACAAGCGCAGTCTCGCGATTGATTTGAAGGCGAGCGAGGGTCTTGAAATCGTCAAGAAGATCGCACGTGAATCGGATGTCTTCGTTCACAACTTCCGCCCCGGCGTCGTCGAGCGCATGGGTCTGGGTTACGACGACCTGAAGGCCGAGAACGAAGACCTGATCTACATCGAAGGCTCCGGCTTTGGCTCGACCGGCCCCTTGCGTGGCAAGGGCGGCATGGACTTTGTGGTCCAGGCAATGGCGGGCATCTGTGACGGCAACCGCGACGCCGAAGGCCGGCCACAACTGTTCCCGGTTTCCGGCGCCGATTTCTCGGCTGGCATGATCCTGGTGCAGGGCGTTCTGATGGCGCTGTACCACCGCGAACGGACGGGCCGCGGACAGAAGATCGATATCAACCTGCTGGACGTCTACTTCTTGATGCAGCAGCAGGAAGTCACCCAGAAGTTGCGGTCGGGCAAGCATTTCAACCCGCTCATCCAGGACCCCATGGATATCTTTGCGACCACCGACGGCCACATCGCCGTCCTGGCTGTGCTTCGCCCCAATCCAGTCTCGGACATCTGCCAGGCGCTGGAGATCGAGGACATTACCAAGACGCCCGAATTGGCCACGCGTGAGCAGCAAATGGGCAATCGTAAGCTCTATCGCGAAAAGATCGGTGCGGGCTTCGCGAAATATAGCAGCGCGGAGTGCGAGCGCCGCCTGGAGGCTGCAGGTATCCTGTCGAGCATCGTGCTCGACCTGGGAGAAGCGCTCGCGCACCCGCAGGTCGAGGCCAATGGCAGCCTCATCACGCTGGACCATCCGACCGAGGGTCCGCTGCGGACCATGGGCAGTGCGATCAAGTCGTCCGAATCACCACAGATCGCGCTGAACCCGCCGCCCCTGCTCGGCCAGCATTCGGCGCAGGTTCTCGCGGAATATGGTTTCTCGGCGGAGGAAATCGCCGAACTCGTGGCGCAGCGTGTCATTTCGGACAATGCGGTGCGCGCGAATGCGACGAGCGAAGCCAAAAGCAAATCGCTGTCCCAAGCCTGATAAAAAACGGGGGTTCGTTCATGACATTAGCGTACAACAAGGAAGGCTCTGGTGATCGCACAGTCCTGTGCATCACCGGCCTGAATGGCCATGCGGGTTTCTGGACGAACTTCCGAAAGGCGCTGGCAGAAACCTGCACGGTCATCAGCTTCGATCAGCGCGGCTGCGGTGACAATCGGGACGTTGCTGGCGAGCACACACTGGCCGAAATCGTGGCGGATACCATTGACGTTCTCGACGCCGCTGGTGTGGACAATGCCATTGTCGTCGGTCATTCGATGGGCGGCGTCATTACCCAGTATCTGGCGCTCGATCATCCTGAGCGCGTGCGCGCCGCCGTGTTCAGCGGCACGTTCTGCGTTTTTGACTGGTACATGGAAAACACCAACAACCTCCGCCAGGCGCTACTGGACAAGGTCGGTACGGAAGCCTGCGCACAATTTTCCGCGGTGATGGCGATGCCGGGCGGCAATGTGATGGACGAACGGTACAATCTGCACGACAGGATTGTGAATGTTTCGTCGAAGGCGCCGGACGACGTCATTATGGCGCGCATGCGGGCGCCTTATGGGTTCGACCGCCGAGCGGAACTCCCGCGGATCGGAATACCCTCACTGGTGATCGGCGCTTCGGACGATCTGCTCGCACCGCTCTACCAGTCGAAAATAATCGCTGAGATGATCCCGGGCGCGCAGCTCGAAGTCATCGATGGCGGGCATTTCTTCGTGAACACCCGACCGGAAACTTACCTGGAAAAGGTCGGCGCTTTCATCCTGTCTCAGCCGGTCGACTGAACACGCATCGACCGTCACGCCGTCCGGATCTCTGGCCGCATCGCTGGACGGTCGAGCCCTTGCGGCAACCGAAACGCCACGGAAGGATTTTCACTTGGCCGATACCGACTCGCCCGTTTCCGGCAAAGCAAACACCGCGACGGACGCAGACACCACCGACGTCGTCATCGTCGGATCGGGCGCGGCTGCGCTGACCGCAGCGCTGACGGCGGCAGTGGCCGGCAAGACGGTGCGGATCATCGAAAAGACGGATAGCATCGGCGGCACCAGTGCGATGTCCGGCGGCATGACCTGGATCCCGGCCAACCATTATGCCGAAGCCGCCGGTCATGCGGACAGCGTCGCCGAGGCGCTTACCTATATGCGCGCCGCCTCCCCGGAGGGGTGGCGCGACACGGAAGACGAACTCTGGGCGCGGCAGATGGAGGACGGACCGGAAATGCTGCGTCTGGTGGAGGCGCATTCGCCGCTGCGCTTCAGCCTGACCGACGTGCCCGATCCGTTTCAGGAAGCGCCCGGTGCCAAGTCGTGCCGCATCCTGGCGGTCGAACCGATCAGCAAGCGCATCTTGGGAAAATATCGCCGCAAGATTCGCCGATCGACCATCCCGCAGCGGATGACCGTCGGCGAGACGATGGCCGCCAATTTGTTCCGGCATCCCGTGCTCGGAATGATCAAAAGCTGGCCGATCCTGCTGCGTCGCTGGGCCAGTGATTCCATCGCCCAAGGTGGCGGACTGATCGTCGCCCTGCTGAAAGGTTGCCTCGACGCTGGCTGCACGATCGAGCTTTCTACGCGGGCTGTCGCCCTGACCGTTGACGACAAGGGCGTCGTCGATGGCGTGGAAGTGGAATGTAACGGGCAGCACCGCACCTTGCGCGCACGCATGGGCGTGGTCCTTGCATCGGGCGGATTTGAGTGGGACTCAGAGATGCTCGCCAAGCATTTCCCCAGCGAAATCGATTTTCGCAGCGGCCCGAGCAGCAACGAGGGCGACGGCCACAAGATGGCGCAAGCCCTGGGCGCCAGCTTTGCGCACATGGACCAGGGTAATATCGTTATCCAGCCTCCGGTTCGCTATGAGGGCAAGCTCCACGGACTTCCGCTCCGCATCCACGCGGAGCCGGACGCGATCATCGTCGATCGGAACGGGCGCCGCTTCGCCAGCGAATATGAGTTCTGGGTCTATGACCGGATCATGGATCGCGACGAAAATGGCGAATTGATCCATCAGCCTGCGTGGGTGATCAGCCATTGGCCGATGGTAAAGCGGGCGCCCCTCGTCGGCTGGTATCGTTTCTTCAAATCAGGCTGGTTGTTGAAGGCAAAAACGCTGGACGAACTTGCCAGGCTTACCGACCTGCCTGCCGACACCCTCAAGGAAACCGTCGAGCGCTTCAATGGTTTCGCCCGTAGCGGCGTTGATCTCGACTTCGGGCGGGGGCAGAATAACTTTTACGAGAAGGCGCTCGCCAAAGACCTTGGCCTGATGAAAGAGATCGACCAGGCACCCTATGTCGCGTTCCGGTTCAGGCCCTCGCTGCTCGGCACCAAGGGCGGTGTCCGCACCGACAGTTCGGGTCGGGCGCTGCGAGCGGACGGGTCCATCATCAACGGTCTGTATTGCGCCGGCAATGTGATGGCCAACCCCACCGGGGCGCGCACGCCGAGCCAGGTTGGGACGACCATCGGGCCTTATATGACCTGGGGTTACACCTGCGCCCGGTCGCTGATGCAGCGAAACCATTCGTGACGGCGACGCCGCCCACATCTTACCAGCTACGTGAAATGAAGGAACATGTCGTGACCGATGGCAATATCGTTCCCGGGAGCCCAGACAATTTGGCTGACCGGATTTCTATGGAACGGCATGGCGACCATGTCGTGGTGATCCGTTTTGACCGGCCGGACAAGAAGAACGCCTTTCACAGTTCGATGATCATCGAACTCGGAAGAATTCTCGACACCCTGGCGGATGACAACACCGTACGCAGCGTCGTGCTGACGGGCGGCGAGACCTGCTTTGCCGCAGGCGCCGACATCAAGGAAATGATCGCTTTTGGCCCGGCGACCGTCGCGAATTCGCCCGCGCGTGTCGCCGCATGGTCCAGCATCGAACAGTTCGGGAAGCCGCTGATCGCTGCGGTCAATGGCATGGCGTTTGGTGCAGGGTGCGAACTGGCGCTTCTGTGCGACTTTATCATCGCTGGATCGAACGCATCGTTTGGCCAGCCGGAGATCAAGATCGGCGGGATGCCGGGCGATGGGGGGTCACAACGCTTGCCGCGCAAGCTGCCGCCCAACGTCGCGGCCTATCTGCTTTTGACGGGCGAACCCATCGGGGCGCAGCAGGCCATGCATTTCGGCTTGGTCGTGGAATTGTGCGAGCCGGATCAAACCATTTCGCGTGCTATCGCCATCGCCAGCTCCATTGCGGAGCGAGCACCGGCGGCGGCGCGGGCCGTGAAAGCCTGCATCGCGCATGCGGTCGGAGCAACCTCTGAAAATGGGTTGGTGTTCGAGCGAAACACCACCAATGCCCTTTCCGAAACAGCGGATTCGAAAGAAGGGATGCGTGCCTTCCTGGAAAAGCGCACCCCTCACTTCACCGGCCGCTAACCGATCCGTTCGTCACGCCATACCGTCGAGGCGTCGCGCATCTGGGTGAGGGCTGGTGGCGGAACGCCGAAGCGGCGTGCTCGCGACGGGGCCGGACGATTCAGCCGAGTTCGAGGAAAAGATCCTTGAAACGGCATGATCGCTCCGGCCGCCCTCGACCCCGGCACCGACTTCTGTAGGAAACCCAAATCATTTGACGGGGCTCGCAGGATTGCCCACCACGGTAGTATTGGGAGCCACATCGCACGTCACCACGCTACCTGCGCCGATGATCGCATCATCTCCAATTGAAACGCCCGGCAATATCAGCGCACCTGCTCCAATCCAGACGTTTCGCCCAATTGTCACCGAGCGTCCGTATTCAAGCTTTTGCGATCGCACCGCCGCATCACGCGGATGTTCGGCCGTGAGAATTTGCACACCTGGTCCGATCAGGGTGCCCGTCCCGATCCGCACGGCAACAACGTCAAGGACGATGCAGCCGAAATTCAGGAAAACACCGTCCTCTAGGTGGACATTGTAGCCGTAGTCGCAGTGGAACGGCGACCGCACCACGACGCCGCCGCCGACATGTCCCAGCCCTTCAACCAACATGGCATATCGATCAGCGGCCGAAGCCGCCGATGCTGCATTGTAGCGGTCCATCCACGCAGCAGCACGAGCGGCGTCTGCGACGAGTTCGGGATCGTCGGCAATGTAGAGTTCGCCCGCAAGCATCTTCTGCTTTTGCGTCATACTCATTAGCTTAGATCATGGAGATCTTTGCCGAGCGGCGCGGTAATCCGCATATCCGAAAACTGTACGGCCAGTCCGCTGCGCTCAGGCGTGCAGGCCATAGGGCCGACCTGGTAGGAGGAAGCGACCGGGAATGGCGCCAACCGAGCGAGCGGCCAAGTCTTGCCGTCGGCCGACACCTGAAGCCTCAATACGCCCTTGGCGACTGTGGCGCGCATCCAGAAATCCCGTGCGTCGTGCTCATAGGGGCCGGTAGCCCAATCGGATTTGCCGTCGGTCAGCACGCTGCTGAGCATCGCGCGACCGTCCGACAGTTCGATACCCGCTTTAACCCAGCGGCGCTCATCGACCCGCACCATAATGCCGGCCTGATCATATAACTTCTCATATTGCCCACGGATGCGTAGCTGCGCAGTGAAGGCGTCGCCCGTCGTAAAGCCGAGGAAGTGGCCGCTATCGCGGGTAAATCCGTAATGCGTTTCACGCCAGAAGTCCGTGCCCGTGTCCGTGACGATCGACAGGTCTCCAGCAGGATCAACTTTCCAGCTTTTTGGCTCATTAAGCCAGCGGCCGTCGCTGCGTCCCAGCACCGGCTTGCCGCCCGCTTGCGCCGACGTCGGGCTGGAGCTTGCAACGGCCAACGCCGCTGCGCCTCCGAGTATGGTTCGCCGGGTCACCGTATCCTCAGTCATGTGCATGCCTTTCAAGAGGTCGCCATATGTACAAGCGTACACAATCGTGGAACAAGGGTGAATCTGTGATAGCGAGTAAAGTCAGACAGAACGACCCTGCCCGCCAGCAGCGGATCGTTGACGCGGCGCTGGCGGTAATCTCGGAGCACGGAGTCGCCGCAACGACACATCGGAAGATCGCGGCTGCCGCCGAAGTGCCCTTGGGATCGCTGACCTACTATTTTGCCTCGCTGGAGGACATCCTCACCACCGCATTCTTGCAACTCGCGGCACAATCTTCTGCCGCTTTTCGCGCGCGACTGGAAACCGCGAACGATCCGATCAGCGCACGAGAGGCGGTGATCGACATCATTGCAGGGTCGATTTGGGCTGAGCCCCGCACCCTGCTGCTTAGCTACGAACTCTATGCGTTTGCGGCACGTCACCCGCCGGTGAGCGCCGTGATGCAGCAGTGGATGGACACGAGTCGCGCGGCATTGAGCCGGTTCTTCGATCCGTTGACCGCGCGCGCGCTTGACGCCCTCATAGAAGGCATCGGTATCCACAACTCGATAGATCGCGAGCCGTTGGACAGGACCTCAATCGGGATTATCGTTGAACGCATTGCCCGCGTTTAATCGAGAACACGTTGGCTTCAATTCGCCGGGGACTTTTCAAGATCGCATCGTCTTGATTGGCAACTGCGCCGACGTAGCGCACCTCACCCCTGCGTTCCCCGTCGCAACACCGACTGCGATGCTCTCCTTATGCACGTCCAGGCCGATGTACTTCACGACTTCCGTCATGACCCGCCTCCGTTGCTGATATCGATCATCAGCATCTCAGTTTTGAGCCGCCGAGGCTGTGGCCGTCATGGGGCCTAAGACGGCAACAGATGCTCCTTGAAACGCCGGCTCCCGCAAAAAATAGCGCGGCTGGTTCAGACAGCCTCAGCACGTTTCGCCAGTGATCTCACGGCTTGGCGTCCTTTTCCCGCGAACCCTTTTGCGTAGCGGATTTCCCCCGCGTTTTTGTCGGCGGTTTATCGAAGCGGTCTACGTCCTGTGCACCATACGCCCCCTGGACTGCGTCCAGAGTGGCTTCCCAAAGCGCGGTAAGGCGATCGAAAGACTGCGTGTCTCGAGTAACGTTCGCAGCATAGAGAATATTGTTGAGAAGCAGCAATGCCACGTCTTCCTGCGGCGCGTCTTCACGCAGTTCACCCGAGTTGATCGCCAGCCCAATCCCGATCCTAACCGAGATGTCGTTTTCCGAGGTGAATTCCCGCATGGTCTCCTTCATCTGCGGAGAAAGCGCCTCCCAATCCGATCGAAGTCTCGCCGCCAAGCTCCACGGGTGCGACGTCAAACCCTCAGGGTTAAAGCGATGATATCGGGCCTTGAGGAACTCGCGAACGCGTCGCATCTTCTCGCGCAAACTTATTTGTGGCGCGGTAAAAGTCGATCGATAAAATTCGGTGGTCACAGATACATAGTCCGCGAGAACCTCTTCGATCAACTTATCCTTGGTTCCGAAATGATAATGTAGATTTGCACGGGTGGTTTTAATGGCCTCGGCAATTTCTCGAAACGTGACAGCATGATATCCCCTCATAGTGACCAGATCAGAGGCGATGGCCTTGATCTTGTCCCTCGAAGTGTGTTCCGTTGGCTGCTCGTCGTTTCGCGTCATCGGTTTCGCCAATGTAATTGTCCCTCTAGGTGGGCTCTTCTCGGGCCGCCTTAAACGATAAACCGGAAACCTGCCAGTAAGTAAGACACAGAAAAAGTTAGCGAAAGCGCGCGAGGAGGTAACTGGCCGGCGCCCCAACCATGCTTGGGATGGCGACGGCTTCGGACTGGATTGGTGCGCAGGCATGAGCAAGCCTGCGCCACCCGAGAGGCATCGACCGTGAGTGTTTCAGCCAATTTCAACAGTGGCACGATTGCGGTTCGTGAGGGCTACGAACTCGACGTGGCCACGCTTGAATCGCGGATACGCGAGACGGTCGACGGCTTTGCCGGCCCGCTCTCGATCGAGCAGTTCAAAGGCGGCCAGTCCAACCCGACCTACAGGCTGGTGACACCCGGCGCGTGCTACGTACTCCGCAAGCAACCGCCCGGCCACTTGCTCAAGGGTGCTCATGCGGTCGATCACGAGGCACGCGTTCTCTCCGGTCTCGCAAAAGCAGCTTCCCGGTCGCGCATGTCCGGGGCGTCTGTACCGACCCGGCGGTACTCGGCACCATCTTCTACGTGATGCTTCTACGTGATGGACATGGTGGGGGGCCGCATCTTCTGGGACGCGAGCATTCCCGGCGTGCCGAACGCGAAACGCGCCGCCCTGTTCGACGCGATGAACGAGACGATCGCCCAGCTTCACAGCGTCGTTGTCCACGCTCGGGCATCCGGGCGCGGATTTCGCGTACCATGCGATGATGTATCGCATGCCCCCGCATATCGTAGCCGGACTCGCCGGCGCCGACACGGCGGCACTCGGGCTGCCGAGCGAGCAGGAATATCTCGCCGCCTATTGTCGCCGGCGTGCAGTGGGTGCGATGCCCGGCTATGGCTTCTACATGGCCTTCAACGTCTTCCGTCTCGCCGCCATCTTCCACGGCATCAAAGGCCGGGTGCTGCGCGGCACGGCGGCATCCGCTCAGGCGCGCGAAGGCGTTGCCGTGCTGCCCGAACTCATGCAACTCGCCTGGCGACAGGTCGAAAGGATCGATACGCCATGACTGACACCCCCATCAGCTTTCGCGTCGAAGACGGCGTAGCGTGGCTCACGCTGGACCGACCAGAGAATCGCAACGCGGTTGGCCCCGACCTTGCCGAGGCACTGCATGCGATGGCGGATCGCTGCGCCGACGACCCGACGGTCCGTTGCGTCGTTCTGACCGGCAGCGGCCGCTTTTTCTGTGTCGGCGGTGACATCGCGGTGTTCGCTCAGACGGGCGAGGATATCGAGGCAACCGTTCTAAAGCTCGCGCGCAGCTTCCATGCCGGCATTCTGCGATTGGCGACGATGGCGAAACCGCTCGTCATCGCCGTCAATGGCCCCGCTGCCGGCGCCGGCTTCAGCCTCGCCTTGCTCGGCGACATCGTCATCGCGGCGGATACGTCACATTTCACGGCGGCCTATACCGCGATCGGCCTGACGCCGGATGGCGGCCTTTCGTGGTGGCTTCCGCATTTGGTGGGGTTCAGGCAGGCGCAAGATATCCTGCTTACCAATCGGCGGATCGACGCGGCCGAAGCTGTGCGTATCGGGCTGATAACGCGCGTTGTTCCAGAGGCGGAACTGGAAGCGGCGGCGCGCGAGACGGCGCTCGCCCTCGCCGCCGGGCCGTCGGCGGCGATTGCGCGATGTCGCGCGTTGTTGCTGAGCGCAATCACCACGCCATTGGACGCACAGCTCGACGCCGAGGCCGCGTCGATCGCCGCCGCCAGCGGCGGCGCGGAAGGTCGCGAAGGTGTCGCCGCTTTCCTCGCGAAGCGACCGCCGGCCTTCCCGAGCGAATAGCCGCGCCGATGCGCCCCGCCACCTTATGCTATCCGCCAAATCCCGACTATGGTTCGGGCGCTTGTCGGCGACTGGTGCAGATCACCTGCGGCAATGGTGTGGTCGATGCGTATCTGTCCGACACGTTTCATGAAATGCGCTGCCGCGTCCGCCACGATGGCGAAGTCGTAACGGCGATCGAGGGAGAGACCATCCGCATCCCAACCACGGCATGCCCTGCCGCAATCACGGTTTTGCAAGACCTCGTCGGAGCGCGTTTGGACCTGCCGGGACGAGCCTTCTACAGCGGTGGGCGTGCGCGCCGTCATTGCACGCATCTGTTCGATCTCGCGGTATTTGCCATCCAACACGGCAGGCAGGCTGAAGGCTCCTGCCGCTATGACGCAATCGTTCCAGACGAAATCGATTCGCCCGTCGCGATCACCATTCGCCGCAATGACATCGAGATACATCGCTGGCTCATCCAGGATGCGACCATTTTGCATCCGCCGTCTCTTCGGGGGAAGACGCTCGACAAGGGATTTGCTGCGTGGGCGACTTTGCATTTCGCCGACGCTGCGCTGGAAGCCGCAACCCTTCTCGCCCGAACCTGGCTGATCGCGGTCGGACGGCGCTATCTGGTCGAACAGGCTGCCGGACACCCCATAACCCGAAATGCCGAAATGGCTGGACGATGCTTCGCCTACGCCCCCGAGAACGCGCAAGCGGCGACCTTCACGTCTGGAAGCATCGCTACCCAGCCAACGCTTTAAGGTAGAACACCCATTTGTGATCGCGGTATGTGTTCAGTCCCGGCATCTGGTGGACTGAACCCGCGAGCTCAATCTTGCGCACGCTCGACGGATTGAAGATTTCGATGGCACGCGAGACCGCCGCGAGCGACCGCGGCGGGGCGGCAAGCGGGCGCGCCGGCGGGGTCGCGCGGCGCGCCCGGTCGCTCAGGCGCGGGCTGGCCCCGCGTAGCGCGCGGCGGGATCGCGGCGGCTGAGCACGGTCGCGAGCGCGGCGCGTTCGGCCTGCATCGCGTTCCAGTGCGGCAGATGCTCGTCGGCGAGCGGCGGGATCGTCACGGTCTCGCGCGCGTCGAAGCCGACCAAGGCGGCATCGACGAGATCGTCGACCGCCATCACGATCTCGGGCGGGAAGGACTCGACGTCCTGGCCCGCGCGCTCCCAGATCTCGGTGCGGGTGGCGCCGGGCAGCACCGCCTGCACGTAGAGGCCCTTGGCGGCATATTGGGCGGACAGGCTCTGGCTGATGTTGAGCAGATAGGCCTTGGTGCCCGAATAGACGCCCTCGAACGCCTCCGGGATCAGCGCCAGCACCGAGGCTAGGTTAATGATCGAGCCGGCACCGCGCGCGACGAACGCCTTGCCGGCGGCCTGCGCGAGCAGCGTCGGCGCGGTGATGTTGAGCGCGATCAGGCGTTCGACGTCTTGTGCGGGGGCGGTGAGGAGGTCGCCGTCAATCGCCATGCCGGCGTTGTTGACGAGCAGGGTGATGCGCGCGTCGTCGGTCAGCGTAGCGGCGACGGCGGTGACATCGGCGGCGGCGGTGAGATCGGCGCGCTGGACGGTGATGGTGCGGCCGGTCTCGGCGCGGAGGCGTTCGGCGAGCGTTTTCAGGCGGGCGGCGTCGCGGGCGACGAGGATCAGGTCGTAGCCGCGCTTGGCGAGCCGGTCGGCGTAGACCGCGCCGATGCCGGTCGAGGCGCCGGTGATGAGGGCGGTTTGGTTGAGGGGGTTGGTCGAGGCTTGGGTCATGGGGGAATCTCCGTTGTGCGATGTCACTTGCGTTTTAATAGTGATGTGACTATCTTTCTGCAATGGACATCGACGAACTTTCCTTTGGACCCTGCCCGGTCGGGCGCGGCCTCGCCCGCGCTGGCGATACGTGGAGCATGCTGATCCTGCGCAATGCGGGGCTCGGGCAGACGCGCTTCGACCAGTTCCAGAAGAGCTTAGGGATCGCGCCCAACATCCTGACGCGGCGGCTCGCGGCTTTGGTCGCGGCGGGGATGCTCGAGCGGCGGCGCTACAGCGATCACCCGCCGCGCGACGACTATGTGCTGACCGAGGCGGGGCGCGATTATCTGCCAGTGCTGCATGCGCTGGGCGGGTGGGCGCGCAAGCATTTCGGCGGCGGCGCGATGACGCAGCCGGTCGAGGCGGGCACGGGCCGCGAGATCGTGCCGGTGGTGGTCGATGCCGGGACAGGCGTGCCGCTCGCCGATCTGGCGATCGCTTTGGCCTAGTCGTGCCCGACCGCCAGCGCGCCGGTGCGGCACAACGTCTCCACCGTCCGCGCGAATTCGGTCATCAGCCCTTCGAGCACGGGCTCAAACCCGCCCGCCGAGATGATGTCGGGCGGTGGCGTCACGCCGCCGCGCGGGTCTTCGACGATGAGGCCGCGCGCGATCATGTTGGCGACCTGCCGCCGCACCGTCTCGCGCGGCAATCCGGTAGCGGCGGAGATCGCGTTGCGCGAAATCGGCACGCTGGCTTCGGGCGGCAGCGGCGTCGTGCCGCGCAGCTCGGGCGGGATTGCGCGTTCGCGCATCACCCGCTGCACATTGGCGACCGAGATCGTCAGGAAGATCAGCGTTTCGGTCGGCCCGAGCTGGATCGTCTCGGACAGGGCGCGATGCGTCGTCAGGAACTGGTTGCTCAGCGCGGTCATCGCGACGCGCCAGTTCTCGGCCATTTTGGCCGTATTGGTGGTAACACGCGTCCCCATCAGCCCCTCGCGCACTCACTGACACGCCCGGATTCCGTCACGGGTCTAGATTTTACGCAATATTGGCAGTTTGCGCGGGTTCGTAAACTACCGGTTTACCCCATTGCGACGAATCGCGCGCGCCTGATACATTCGTGCCACATTGATACACAGCACGGTCGGCCTCGCGATCAGCCTCCCGTTTTGGCACTCACCCGCCAGACGGTGTTGCCGACATCATCCGCCACCAGCAGCGCGCCCGCCTTGTCGGTGATGACCCCGACCGGCCGTCCGCGTGCCTGGCCCTTGTCGTCGAGGAAGCCGGTCAGCAGATCGACCGGCCGCGCGCCCTTGGCGGGGAAGCCGTTGTCCGCGAACGGCACGTAGACGACCTTGTAGCCCGATGCCGGCACGCGGTTCCACGAGCCATGCTCGCCGACGAACGCGCCGTTGGCGAAGTTCGGCCCGAGCTTGGCGTCGGTCGCGAAGGCGAGGCCAAGCGCGGCGACGTGCGGCCCAAGCGCGTAATCGGGGCGCTTCGAATATTCCTGCAACGCCGGATTTTCGGGCTGGACGCGGTGATCGATATAGCCGCCCCAATAGAACCACGGCCAGCCGAAGTGATCGCCCAGTTCGACTTGGGTCATGTAATCGGGCGACAGGTCGGAGCCCATCATGTCGCGTTCGTTGACGACCACCCACAGGCCACCCTGCGGCGCGAACGCCATCCCCTGCGGGTTGCGCAAGCCGGCCGCATAGATGCGGAACGCCTTGTGGACCGGATCGACCTGGAGGATGTTCGCCCGGTTGGTCTCGGCGTCGAGGCCGTTGTCGGCGATGTTGCTCGACGATCCGACCGAGACGTACAGCGAGCCGTCGGGCGCGGCGAGCAGCCCGCGCGCCCAATGGTTGCCGCCGCCCGGATAGGTGACGACGGTCTCGGGCTTGGCGGTGATCTTGGTCTGGCCCGGCGTGAACGGCACGCGCACCAAGGCATCGGTGTTGGCGATGTAGAGATAGCCCCCCGCCAGCGCCATGCCGAGCGGCGAGTTGAGCCCCGAGATCAGCACCGTGCGGGCCTCCGCCGCGCCATCGCCATTGGCGTCGCGCAACAAGGTGATGCGGTTGGCCGAGCCGCTGTCCGCCCCCGCCGAGCCGATCAGCAGCCCCATCACCCAATCCTTGATGCCGCTCGCCTTGCGCGGCGGCGAATCGGTCTCCGCCACCAGCACGTCGCCGTTGGGCAGCCGGTACAGCCAGCGCGGATGCTTGAGATCACGCGCGAACGGCTGAACCTGAAGCCCGGCGGCGGGCGTCGGCATGGTATTCCCCCAGCCGATCGGCTTGGCGATGCGGATCGTCGGGAACATCTGGTTGCGCGGCTGGCTGATGTTCGGCCGCTTGCCGGTGACGGCCTCGAACGGCAGCTTCGCCGTATCGGGCCGGCTGATCCAATAGCCGACCGGGATCGCGATGACGATCAGGATCAGGACGATACGCAGGATGTGCTTGAGCATGCCCGCTAGGTAAGCCGTGGCGGTGGCGGGCGAAAGGTCAAATCGGCGGGGCGCGCTATCGCTGCGGGTTCAGTAATGAAACCGGCATTGCGCGATTTCGAGTTGCTGGTCGGGCGCCTTGCCCGAGATCCGGTACACCAGCCGGTCAGCTTCGGTGAGTCGCCGCGACCACCATCCCGATAGATCGCCCCGCAGCGGCTCGGGCTTGCCTTTGCCCTTGAAAGGACTGCGCCGAGCTTCGGCGATGAGCGCGTTGAGCTTCTCGAACACTTTGGGATCGGCGTTGATCCAATATTGATATTGCTCCCACGCCAGGTCGGAGAAGACCAGTCTCACGCGTCCGCCATCTCGATCAACTCACGTTCCACGCCCTTGCCGGCATCGAGCTGTGCGATCGACTCGCGTAGCGCGCGCGCGTTGGCCGGGGTGGATAGCAGGTGCATCGTTTCCTGAATCGCGTTCCACGCATCGAGCGACACCATCACCACCGGCTTGCCGTTCTTGCGCGTGACGACAACCTCTTCATGGTCCTCGACGACCTGCTCCATCACGTCCTTAAGATTGGCGCGCGCGTCCGTGTACGTCACAACCTGCATATTCGAGCCTCCGTTCAGGCTGTTATATGTACAGGTAGCCGTACAAATCAAGGGCGCCTTCGTGCATCGCCCTCACCCTTCCCACCCGGCTTTGCCGGGCGGGCCCCTTCCCTCTCCCAACGGGAGAGGGAGGGTGATCCCGCGTTACGCGCGCGTCCCCGAGACCGGGAAGCTGCCCAGCGCGCCCGCGCCGACCGATCCGGTCAGCGTGTCGCCTTCCACCGTAGCGGTGCATTCGAGCGTCATCGGCATCGGCGAGGTGATCGACATCACCCAGGCGAGCGTATCGCCATCGACGGTGCCGTCCTTGACCTCCACCGAGCCGAGCGCGCCGCTCAGATCGCCGGTGAAGCTCGTGCCGGCGCTTGCCACGCTCAGCATCGCCTTTTGTTCGCCGAGCGGCGTGCGTACCACGATATTCCACTGTCCATCGACCGTCGCCATCACGTCACTCCTGTAAGCCGGCCGCCCGGCGCGCGGTGGCGACCGATGCGGCGGGGATCACCTCGACGGGCAGGCCGAGGCTGTCAAGCTGCGGCCGCACGACCTTCGCATCGCCGACCACGACCCAGAACGCACGAGCCGGGTCGATCGTCGCACGCGCCGCCGCTTCGACCTGCGCGCGCGTCAACGCGCGGTAGCGCGCGGTGATGGTCGCGTAATAGTCGTCGGGCCGCTTCCACAGATCGTTGTTCTGCATGCCGCCGAGCAGCGCCTGCGACGTTTCGAAACTGCCGGGCAGCGAGCGCGTCGCATCGGCGATCGCGCGGTCGAACTCGGCCTGGGTCATCGGCTGCGCGCCGACATAGCCGGTCAGTTCCTTGCGCAGTTCGGCGATCGCCGCGCCGGTCTTGTCGGCCTGCACCGGCGCGCTGACCAGATAGGGCGCGGCATGTTCGATCCGCTGGAAACTGCCGCTCGCGCCATACGCCCAATGCTTGTCTTCGCGCAGGTTCATGTTGATCCGCGCGAGGAAGCCGCCGCCGAGCGCATCGTTGGCGGTGATCAGCGGCAGCAGCTCGTCGGTGCCGGCGAGCCCGTTGGGCAGCGCGCCGAGGATCGTCGATTGCGGCGAATCGGGGCGATCGACCAGCACGATCTTCGGCGCGCTCGGCGCGAGCGCGGTGAACGTCTTGACGCCGCGCGCACCCGCAGCCTGCCAGTCGCCGAAGCCGCGCTCGAACGCCGCCGCGATCTCGGCGAGCGGCCGGTCGCTCACCACGAACAGTCTGGCGGTGTCGGGGCGGAGCCATGTGGCGTTGAACGCGATGAGATCGTCGCGCGTCAGCGCGGCGACCGCCGCCGGATCGCCGCCGCCATTGGCCTTGGCATAGGGCGAGGCCGCGCCGTACAGCAACGGCGGTAGCACGCGGTTGGCGAGCGCGCCCGGATCGGTGACTTCCTGCGCGATGGCGGCGAGCAGTTCGGCGCGCTTGCGCTCGACCTCGGCGGGCGCGAACGCCGGGTGGCGCACCATATCGGCGAACAGGTCGATCACCGGCGCAAGGTTGACGCTCGGCGCGCTGAACGAGACGTTGGTGCGGTCGGCGCTCATCGCCATGCCGATCCCCGCGCCGAGCCGCTCCTTGGCTTCGGCGAGCGCGGTGGCATCGCGCGTCGCGGTGCCTTCGTTGAGCATCGCCAGCGCGAACTTGGCGGTGCCCGATCGCCCCGCCACGTCGGCGGCATAGCCGGCATCGAAGCTCAACACCGCGCGCGTGAACGGCACCGCGCCGCGCTGCGCATAGACGATCTCGATGCCATTGCTCAGCCGCGTGCGCTCGACCTTGGGATAGGTCAGGTCGATCGCCGCACCGGCGGGCGGCATCGCGCCGCGCGTGCCCTTCACCGGCGGTTCGGCCTTTACCGCGACCGGCGCGGCCGGCGGCACCGCCGCATCGACATAGGCGTCGCGCGCGCCCGGCTCGACGGTCAGCGCATAGACCGGGCGCGACAGCCATTTCGCCGCGACCGCGCGGACATGCGCCGGCGTCTGCGCGGCGAGATCGGCGAGCTGTTTCTTGTAGAAGCCGGGATCGTTCGAATAGAGCGCGCCCTCGGCCAAAGTCACCGCCTTGCCACCGCCCCCGCCGACCCGCTCGAGCCCGGCGATCGTGCCCGACACGCTTTCGGTGACATAGCGGCTCACCTCGTCCGCGCTCGGCCCGTTATGCAAGAAATCGGCGACGATCGCGTCGAGCCGCGTCGCCACCAGCGCCGGATCGACCCCCGGCCGCACCAACGCGCGCACGCTGAAGGTGCCGAGCTGCGCGAAGCTGCTGTTGTGCGCGCTGACCTGAACCGCCAGCTTCTCCTTGCGCACGAGAAGATCGTCGAGCCGCGAACTCGACAGCCCGCCGAGCACCCCCGCCGCCACGTCGAGCGCGATCGAATCGGTGTCGTTGACCCCCGGCACCGTCCACGCGCGCAACAGCAAGGTCGCGCCGACGCGGTCCTTCATCACCTCGGACTTGGCGACGGCGAGCGTCGGAATCGCGGCTGCGGGCGCAACATTCTGCGGCCCGCGCGGAATCGCGCCGAAATACTTTTCCACCAGCGGCTTGGCGCTTGCCGCGTCGATATCGCCGGCCAGCACCAGCACGGTGTTGTTGGGGCCGTAATGCGCGCGGAACCAGTTCTTCACATCATCGAGGCTGGCCGCGTCGAGATCGGCCATCGATCCGATCGTGGTGTGGCCATAGGGGTGGCCCGCCGGGAACAGCCCCTCGATCTGCTTGTACTGGACGAGGCCATAGGGCCGGTTGTCGCCCTGCCGTTTCTCGTTCTGGACGACGCCGCGCTGCCGGTCGAGCGTGGCTTGCGTGACCGCGCCGAGCAGATAGCCCATCCGGTCGCTTTCGAGGAACAGCGCCCGGTCGAGCGCGGTCTTCGGCACCGTCTCGTAATAATTGGTCCGGTCGAAATAGGTGCTGCCGTTCATGTCGGTGCCGCCGGCCTGTTTGAGCGGCGCGTAGAAATCGCCCGGCGCATTCTCGCTGCCGTTGAACATCAGATGCTCGAACAGATGCGCGAACCCGGTCTTGCCCTTGGGCTCGAACTTCGAACCGACATCATACCACACGCTCACCGCGACGATCGGCGCCTTGCGATCGGTATGGACGACCACGCGCAACCCGTTGGCTAGGGTGAATTGCGTATAGGGAATGTCGACCTGCCGGATCAGTGCCTCGACAGGGGCTGGCTTGGTTTCGGCAAGGGCGGGCTGGGTAAGGAACATCATCGTCCCGATAAGAGCGAGAGATTTGAGACGCATGGTTTCATCCCGTGGATCGGCGCGTGCGCTACCATGCGCGAAGAACCTCGTCCAATCGCCGATCGCCCCTTGTGTGATAAAAGTGCAACACCATATCGCGAGCATCGAAGGAGGGATTTCACCAACATGAATCTCGAAAAATTCACTGACCGCGCCAAGGGCTTCCTGCAATCGGCGCAGACCGTCGCGATCCGCATGAACCATCAGCGGATCGCGCCCGAACATCTGCTGAAGGCGCTGCTGGAGGACGAGCAGGGCATGGCCTCGGGGCTGATCCAGTCCGCTGGCGGCGATGCCAAGCGCGCGCTCACCGAGACCGATCTCGCGCTGTCGAAAATCCCGGCGGTGTCGGGCAGCGGCGCGCAAGGCTCGCCGGGGCTCGACAATGATCTGGTGCGCGTGCTCGACCAGGCCGAGCAGATCGCGCAGAAAGCCGGCGACAGTTTCGTCACGGTCGAGCGGCTGCTGGTCGCGCTGGCCTTGTCGCTCAACACGGCGGCGGGCAAGGCGCTGCAAGCCGCCGGCGTGAAGGCCGAGGCGCTCAACACCGCGATCAACGCGCTTCGCGGCGGCCGCACCGCCGACACCGCTTCCGCCGAGGACCGCTACGACGCGCTCAAGAAGTTCGCGCGCGATCTCACGCAGGCGGCGCGCGACGGCAAGCTCGATCCGGTGATCGGCCGCGACGAGGAAATCCGCCGGACCATCCAGATCCTCGCGCGCCGTACCAAGAACAACCCCGTGCTGATCGGCGAACCCGGCGTCGGCAAGACCGCGATCGCCGAGGGCCTTGCGCTGCGCATCGCCAATGGCGACGTGCCCGATACGCTCAAGGACCGCACTTTGATGGCGCTCGACATGGGCAGCCTGATCGCCGGCGCGAAATATCGCGGCGAGTTCGAAGAGCGGCTGAAAGGCGTGCTCGACGAGGTCAAGGCAGCCGAAGGTCAGGTGGTGCTGTTCATCGACGAGATGCACACGCTGATCGGCGCCGGCAAGACCGACGGCGCGATGGACGCGTCCAACCTGCTCAAGCCAGCGCTCGCGCGTGGTGAGCTTCACTGCGTCGGCGCGACCACGCTCGATGAGTACCGCAAATATGTCGAGAAGGACGCCGCGCTCCAACGCCGTTTCCAGCCGGTGTTCGTCGGCGAGCCAACCGTCGAGGACACGATCTCGATCCTGCGCGGCCTCAAGGAGAAGTACGAACTTCACCACGGCGTCCGCATCACCGATGGCGCGATCGTCGCGGCGGCGACGCTCGGCAACCGCTACATCACTGATCGGTTCATGCCCGACAAGGCGATCGACCTGATGGACGAGGCCGCCAGCCGGATTCGCATGGAGGTGGAGAGCAAGCCTGAGGAGATCGAGACGCTCGACCGCCGCATCCTGCGCCTCAAGATCGAGCGCGAGGGGCTGAAGCGCGAAAGCGACGACGCCTCGCGTGACCGGCTCGCCACGCTGGAGGGCGAACTCGCCAATCTCGAACAGCAATCCGCCGAACTCACCACGCGCTGGGTGGCCGAGAAGGACAAGATCGCCGCCGAGTCCAAGCTCAAGGAACAGCTCGACGCCGCCCGGCTCGAACTCGAACAGGCGCAGCGTGCGGGCGATCTCGGTCGCGCGGGCGAACTGTCCTATGGCCGCATCCCCCAGATCCAGCGCCAGCTCGAAGAGGCGCAGGGGGCCGCCAAGGGCGCGATGCTGCGCGAGGAAGTCACCGCCGACGATATCGCCGGCGTGGTCAGCAAATGGACCGGCATCCCGATGGAGCGGATGCTGGAAGGCGAGCGCACCAAATTGCTCCAGATGGAGGCCGCGCTCGGCAAGCGCGTGATCGGTCAGATGCAAGCGGTGCGCGCGGTCTCGACTGCGGTGCGGCGGTCTCGCGCGGGGCTGCAGGACCCCAATCGGCCGATGGGCAGCTTCCTGTTCCTGGGGCCAACCGGCGTCGGCAAGACCGAACTGACCAAGGCGCTCGCGGAATTCCTGTTCGATGACCCGTCCGCGATGGTCCGCATCGACATGAGCGAGTTCATGGAGAAGCACGCCGTCTCGCGGCTGATCGGCGCGCCCCCCGGCTATGTCGGCTATGAGGAAGGCGGCGTGCTGACCGAAGCCGTGCGGCGCAGGCCCTATCAGGTGATCCTGTTCGACGAGGTCGAGAAAGCGCACGGCGACGTGTTCAACGTGCTGCTGCAAGTGCTCGACGACGGCCGACTGACCGACGGACAGGGCCGCACGGTCGATTTCACCAACACGATCATCGTGCTGACCTCGAACCTCGGCAGCCAGATCCTGACCACGCTGTCCGACGGGCAGGATGTGGCGAGCGTCGAGCCGCAGGTGATGGAAATCGTGCGCGCCCACTTCCGCCCCGAATTCCTCAACCGGCTCGACGAGATCGTGCTGTTCCACCGTCTCGGCCAAAGCGAGATGGCGCCGATCGTCGACATCCAGGTGTCGCGCATCGACAAGCTACTGGCGGACCGCAAGGTCGTGCTGGATCTGACCGAGGGTGCGCGGGGCTGGCTCGGGCGGGTGGGGTACGATCCGGTTTACGGCGCCCGGCCGCTGAAACGCGCGGTGCAACGCTACCTGCAAGACCCGCTCGCTGACCTGATCCTGCGCGGCGAAGTGAAGGACGGCGCGACCGTGCGGGTCGAGGAGGGCGATGGGAAGCTTGAGTTGACGGTGGTAGCGGTCGCCGAGCGCCCGTGATGATCACAAAAAAAGGGGCGACTTCCTCGCGGAAGCCGCCCTTTTTTTATAACTCGAATCGAAGCGATCAGAGTTCGAACTTGGCGCCGACCTTGAAGTAGCGACCGATGATGCCCGAAGCGGCCCAGGCGGGGTTGTAGTTGTTGCCACCATAGGTGTTGGGATCGAACGGCGCATGCGCGTCGAACAGGTTTTGAACAATGCCGTAGAAGCTGAACTTGTCGTTCACGCGCACGGTGGCGTTCAGATCAAAGCTCAGGAAGTGCTTCACGGTGCACTGCAGCGCGTCGCCAAGCTGGCGGGTCGTGGCCTGCGTGCCCGGTGCATTGTACTTGACCGAGTTCTCCGGTGTGCCGTTGGCAGCGCAGCTACCGACGCCGTTATAGTCTGCCGCCCAGCCCTTGTACCCGCTCGTGAAGTAGGTCGTGCTGGTCAGCGAGAACTTGCCCGCGTCGAGCGTGTTCTGCCACGTCGCGCGCCAGCGCGGCGTGCCCGACGCCGAGGTCACACTGTACGAGCCGAGCGTGCCGAGATAATCGTAGACCGTCCCGTCCTGCAAGATCTGCTTGTACTCGAGGATCTCGGTGCCTTCAAGGTTGGTGGTGAACTTGATGCCCGGCGTGACCTCGAAGGTCGCCTGGATCTGCGCATCGATACCCGAGGTTTTGAGCGACTGGCCGTTGGCATATTGGCCGTTGATGAACAGCGGGGTCGGCAGCAGGTTGGGATGCTCCGGATCGACCGCGTTGGGCGTGACAGTGATACCAGCCGGCAAGGTACCGGCGGTGACGCCGTTACCCATATAGATGTTGGCGAACGACGTGTCCGCCGTCTGGTAGATCACGTTCTTCTTCTTGATATTGTAATAGTCGACCGTGAGGCTCAGCCACGAGGTCGGCTGGACCACAACGCCGCCAGTGAAGCTGCGGGAGGTCTCCGGCTTAAGGTTCGGGTTGCCGACCGAGTTAAGGCCGACCGAATATGGAAGCGTGTAAGAGTTGTTGCCGTGCAGTGCCGCCACCGCTGCCGGTGGAGTGTAGTTGGTGAAGCCGACCACGTTACCGCTGATTTCCGGCACCGACGGCGCACGGAAACCTTCCGAATAGGTGCCGCGGATCGCGAACTGCTTGATCGGCGTGAACTTGGCGCCGAATTTCGGCGAGAAGTGATTGAAACCGATCGAATAATGGTCGTAACGGCCCGAGGCGTTAAGCTCGAGTTCCTTGAGAACCGGCGCATTCACTTCGAAGAATCCCGACGTGATGTAGCGATGGCCGATCGCCGAGAATGCGTTGATCGTCAGGAACTGGTTGCCCGGATTCGGAGTGGGATCGAAGATGTTCTCGTACCGGAACTCGCCGCCCACGCCGACGTCGAGCGGGCCGCCCGGCAGGTCGAAGAAGCTGTGCGTCACGATACCCTGGACTTCAGCGACTTCCGAATGCGCCGAGCTCTGCTGCTTCGGGGCGATCTGGTCGCGCACCGCCTGCGAGTTAGCCGACGGATTGATGAAGTTGTAGGTGCCGTTACTAATCGCGCTGGTCAGCCCGGCGAGGTTGATGTTGCCGGTGCGATACTGGGTCAGGTTGGTACGCATGTACGTACCCTTGACCGAGTAGCTCCAAGCGTCGTCGCCGAACTTGCCATCGATGCCGGACGCGATACGGTACGTGTCCGACACGTTCTTGAGCGTCGAGCGGATATCGCCGAACGAGTAGAACAGCATCGCGGCTTGACCTGCGGCCGCGTAGGGATTTTGCGGGTTGAGCGCGCCGTTCGCGAGTTGTGCCGGCAGCACCAATCCATAAGTGTAGATCGGGTTGTTCGACCGCAGGCTGCTGGGCGTACGGTTCTGGAAGATCGTGCTTTGGTAATAGGTGCCGATCAGGTAAGCTTGTGCGTTCGAACCCACATTGACGGTCAGGTGGCCGGTCAGGCCCATGCGGGTCTGGTCGGGCATGAGCTGCGAATATTTATTGATCTGATCTTCTTCGCAGTACGAGCCAGCAGTGTTGACGTGGGTGGTGAGTCCCGCACCGCAATCCGTGCGTCCAAGGATTTGGTACTGGCCACCCGCGATCGCGACGCCGCTCAGGATATTGCCTGGCGTGATCTGGTTGGCGGGGCGGACCACCGCGACGGTCGCGCTGCTCACGCCGGTGGTGCTCGGCGGCAGGTAGTTGACGTTGCCGTTCGCGCCGGTGAAGCCGTTAGGCCTCGTGATCGAGGACAGGTTGTTGGTGTTGTACGGGAATTCGCGGTCACGCGCGTACAGCGCATCCTGATGCTGATATTCGCCGCTCAGGTATACGTTGAAGCCCTGCTCGTCGAGCTTGCCGTAGCCTGCGGTTAGCTGGAAGCGCTGGCCACCAGAGTCCCGGCGCGACGAGACGCCACCCTCGACGCGGCCGTGAATGCCGGTGATTTCCTTCTTGGTGATGATGTTGACCACGCCAGCGACGGCGTCTGCGCCGTAGAGCGACGAGGCGCCATCGCGCACGGTCTCGATATGGTCGACGATCGCGCCGGGAATGGTGTTGAGATCGGCGAAGCTACGCTGACCGTCATCGGCGAGCGGATAATATGCGGGGCGCAGGCCGTCGAACAGGATCAGCGTCGAGTTGGTCGACAAACCACGAAGCGACACGCCCTGCGCGCCCGACGCGAACGCGTTGCCGAAACCCTGCGGAATGCTGCCACCGTTGCCGGCCGAAATGGTGTTGATCGCGTCTGCGATCGTGGTGAGGCCGCGCTGATCGAGCTGTTGGGCCGTGATTACCGAAACCGGTGAAGGCGTCTCGGTGTCGGTGCGGCGAAACAGCGTGCCGGTGACGACGATGTCCTGAGGCGTTTGCTCAGCGGCAGGTGCGTCCGACGGCAGCGTTGCAGGCGCGGCCTGATCCTGCGCGAACGCAGGCGCGGCGAGCGATGCCAGCGCCGCGAGCGGCGCCGCACTCAGAAGCAGGCGGTTCTTGAGAGTCGTCTGGACCGAAATCATTAGTGTCTTTCCCCGTTACGATCCCCCGCGCGCGCCCTGTCGCGCACGTCGGGAGATACCAAGCCTCGGCACCAGGCGGCGCGCTATGAGGCAGATGAAGGGGGAATGAACGGGGTCAGACGGGCTGTAAAGCCGACGGATTCCATATCGTGATGATTTGGCAATCATCGTAGCAATTATGCCACATTCCTGTGAGGAGAATGTTTCTCCAGTATGTCCGAGACGGATTTTCGGGCGCGCGGCGGTTGCGGCTTAGCGCTCCCGATGCGCGCGCATGTTGAAAGCGGACCATCGATCGGGCAGACGCGAGTCGCACGGTGGCTTGCGCTGCGGTGCTACTGGACGAGGCGACGGGAAACAGGGGTTGCGCGTGACCGACTGGCAGACCGGCGAACGATGACGTCAGCCGGGGAGCATGCCCTCGCGGTTCATCCGGCGATCGATTGGGATCGTGCCGCAGCGACCATCGCCGCGACCGGTCGCACCCGGATCGCCAATTTTTTGACGGAGCCATCGGCGCGGAGACTCCACCAGAACCTCGCGAGCCGCGAGGACTGGCGCCATGTGATCGGCAGCGGCGGGAAAGCATTCGAAATCCCCGCCACCGCTTATGCCGCGCTGGCAGTGGATACCCGCACCACGCTCGAAACGACGCTGCACCGTGAGGCCACATCGTCGTTCCGGTATCGCTATGACACGATTCGCGTTCCAGAGGCGACCCCAAGCTTCGGCGTGGCGGGCGATCCCTTGCGTCAGTTCGCCGCACTGATGAACGGCGCGGCGATGCTCGATCGTGTCCGCACGCTGATCGGCGACGACAGCGTCGCGCTCGCTGATGCCCAAGCGACTCGCTATCGGCCGGGGCATTTCCTCAACCGTCACGACGACGCGGTAGCGGGCAAGCACCGGCGCGCGGCTTATGTAATGGGTCTTTCGCGCGGGTGGCGTGCGGAATGGGGCGGCGCGCTGGCGTTTCTGGATGACGCCGGGGATATCGCCGAGGCGCGCAATCCAGGCTTCAACACACTCGACCTGTTCCTCGTGCCATCGAACCATTTCGTCGCATGCGTGGCGCCCTATGCCGGGGAAGATCGGCTCGCGATCACCGGCTGGCTACGCGCCACCGGCGCCCCATAAATCGAGTGGGGGGAAGCCCCACGGCTCCCCCCTCTCACACCACCGGACGTACGTACTCCGGTTTCCGGCACGGTCTAACGCAGCGTGATGTTGGGCGAGGCTGATGGAACTATGTGATAGGCATTGGGCAGCTTGAGGACTGCCCGCGATGCGCCACCACCGCTTCCCTGAGAGCGCCAAAATCCAAGCGTGTCGCTCCGGTACGCCGCATCCCGAAGGCGCTCGGTTGGCTTCAAATTTAAACGTCTTCCTGGGCAGGTCGGGCCAACAATCGCCCATCTTCATCCCGCCCCTCGAGCCGGCGAGAGGCCGACGCAGACGAGCTTGAGATCGAGGTAATCGTCGACGCCGTAGCGCGACCCTTCCCGTCCGATGCCAGATTCCTTCACCCCGCCAAACGGCGCGACCTCGGTAGAAATGAGGCCCGTGTTCAGCCCGACCATCCCGTAGTCGAGCCGCTCCGGCACGCGCCAGCCGCGATCCATGTCGCGCGTGAAGACGTAGGCGGCGAGCCCGGCATCGGTATCGTTCGCCAGCGCGACCGCCTCGTCCTCCGTTTCGAATCGAACCAGTCCGGCGACCGGACCGAACGTTTCCTCGCGACACAGCAGGGCGTCGCGCGGAACGTCGGCGATCACGGTGGGCGAAAAGAAATGCCCGGCGCGCGCCAATGGCTCGCCGCCCGTCAACACGCGCCCGCCACGCGCGATGGCATCCGCTACATGGGCATTGGCCTTGGCGACGGCTCGCCCGTCGATCAGCGGTCCCTGATCTGTCGGCCCTTCGAGCCCCGGTCCCACGACCAGCGCCCGGACCCGCTCCGCCAAGCGCGTCGCGAACGCGTCGTAGATGCCCGATTGCACGAGCAACCGGTTGGCGCACACGCATGTCTGACCGGCGTTGCGAAACTTGGAGGCGATCGTCCCTTCAATCGCCAAATCGAGGTCGGCGTCGTCAAAGACAATGAGCGGCGCGTTGCCGCCCAGTTCGAGTGATACCCGCTTCACGGTCGCCATGCACCGGGCAGCGAGCATCTTGCCGACTGCGGTCGAGCCTGTGAAGGTGAACTTGCGAACTCGCTTGTCCCCCGTCAGCACATCACCGATCGGTCCGGCATCGCCCGTGACGACGCTGAATACGCCAGCGGGCAAGCCGGCTTCTTCGCCCAGCCTGGCGAGCGCCAGCGCAGACAAAGGGGTCAGTTCGGACGGCTTCACCACCATCGTGCAGCCAACAGCAAGCGCCGGGCCGGCCTTGCGCGTGATCATCGCGAGCGGAAAGTTCCACGGCGTCACGGCCGCGACCACGCCGACCGGCTGCTTGCGCACGAGAAGGCGTCGATCGCTCTGGTGCGGCGCGAGGATATCGCCGTTCACCCGACGCGCTTCTTCCGCAAACCATTCGAGGAAGGAGGCCGCATAGGCAACCTCGCCCAGCGCCTCGGTGATCGGCTTGCCCTGTTCGGCGGTCATCAACCGGGCGAGATCGTCGCGATGGGCGAGCATGAGCATCGCCCAGCGACGGAGTATGTCTCCGCGCTGCTTCCCGGTTAGCGCCGCCCATGATGGAAAGGCACGGTGCGCGGCAGCGACCGCGCGCTCGGCGTCGGGCCGGCCGAGATTCGGCACCGAGCCGATGAACACCCCGCTCGCTGGATCGACGACGTCAATCGTCGCGTCGCCAATCACCCATTCGCCGTCAATGAAGGCTGCCGAACACAGCAGCCGCGGCTCCGATAACCCGATGATAGCCGCCGGGTTCACGCCGATGCCTCTGCGGGCGCGCCGGTTATCAGCACCATTTTGCCCTGCATGTCCATCGTGTCGCTCATGACATGGTCCCCTATCTGTCCTCTGGCGGAA
Organism: Sphingomonas populi; assembly: GCF_004208535.1. Taxonomy (GTDB): domain Bacteria; phylum Pseudomonadota; class Alphaproteobacteria; order Sphingomonadales; family Sphingomonadaceae; genus Sphingomonas; species Sphingomonas populi. Next base: position 11,073 of record NZ_SGIS01000023.1, on the reverse strand, counting down.
ATTGCAGTCGTGGCAGGTTGCGCAACCTGCGGTCCTTCAGCGGGACCATGCGCGAATGATGTCCTCGATCTCGGCCGCTGCGGGTTCGCGGATCTCCGGCACCGTTGCATTTAGTCGCGGGGCTGGAGCGGGTTGAAAGCTCTCGTTGCGACGCACGAACGTCTGCCGAGCTTGGTTGTGCGGATGTAATGGCGCTTCGCCCATTGCCAGCACCGGTGTCACGCAGGCATCGGTCCCAGCGAAATGCGCGGCCCACGCGTCTCGCGGCCGCGTCGCGAAGGCGGCCGTGAAATCGGCCCTCATCGCCGGCCATCCCGCGCGATCGTTCTGATCGTAGCCACGGCCTGACAACCCCAGCCCCTCGACCGCCTGAGCGAAGAATTTGGGCTCAAGGCACCCTATTGCGACATGCCTGCCATCAGCGCAGGTGTAGCAACGATAGAATGGTGCCGCTCCGTCCACGAGATTGGACGCTGGTGCGTCTTGCCAGAGACCCTTGGGTTCCCAAGCGTAGAACAGGCTCATCAGCGCTGTGACGCCATCGGTGATACAGGCGTCAACCACCTGCCCCCGACCCGTTTTCTGCGCAGCGAGCAGCGCGCTTAGCAGGCCAAAGATCAGGAACATCGCACCGCCACCGTAATCGCCGACCAGGTTGAGCGGCACCAGCGGCGGCGCACCCGGCTCGCCCATGGCGTGCAACGCGCCTGTAATCGCCAGATAGTTGATGTCGTGTCCCGCGCGCATTGCCAGCGGCCCCGATTGACCCCAGCCAGTCATCCGGCCGAACACCAGTCTCGGGTTGTGCGCCAGGCAAACATCCGGGCCGATGCCGAGCCGCTCCATCACGCCCGGTCGATAACCCTCGATCAACGCATCGGCCCGCTCGATCAATTCGAGGAGCCGGGCACGATCGTCGTCCTGCTTGAGGTCGAGATAGGTGACGGTGCGGCTGCGGTGCAGCACGTCGCCGCCGACATCCTCCCAGTCACCCACGCCTGCTGATTGCGGTCTTGCGACGCGCACGATGTCCGCCCCCATGTCGGCTAGCAGCATCGCCGCCAGCGGCACGGGGCCGATCGCATCGAGCTCGACAATGCGAATACCTGCCAGAGGCCCGGAACGCGTCGCCATCACATTTTGCCCTCTCGCTTATCCAGCCCATTCGATGGCAGGGCCGGGGCTTGAACCACTCTATCCGTCGGTAGGCGGCAACAGCGTCAAGGCAAAATTCCCAACTGCCGTGCCTTGCACACCGCTTGAGGACGCCGCCGCACACCCAGCTTGTCGTATATCTGCTGCATGTACCATTTGACCGTGCCCTCGGTGAGTCCGAGACGATCCCCGATTTCGCGGTTGCGCAGGCCGCCGCTGACCATCGTGAGGATCTCCACCTCGCGGGTCGCGATACGCCCCGCGAGCCCGAGATCCTCCTCCTCCTCCTCGTCGTCCCCGGCTGCGATAAGCGGACCACGGCGCATCATTGAAGCCAGCCGGACGGCAAAGCGATCCGCTGGAGTGTCCAGCTCCGGGCCTTCGGAATAGGCTTCGGTCAGAAGGGATGCGATCACCTCCCCCTCGTCGATGAACGTCCGTACCCACCCGGCGGGTTCGGCCATTTCCACGGCTGCGCGTACGGCGCGCTGCGCTTCCGAACGATTGCCTTGCAACACGGCAATTTCGGCCAGCAAAAGTTCGAAAGTCACTGCGGAGCGCACGGCACCTGCGCGCTTGACGAATCCCAGCCAACGATGCGCGACCTTGCGAGCGCGCGCGAGCCGGTGATGTTGCATCTCGATCCGCAACCAGGCGATGGCGATGTTTTCATTGCGACGGGTCGGATGCATCGTGGGGATAGGCTCACCGTCCAACTGCGGGTCCCCTGCAAGGAAGTGACGCTCAGCTTCTTCCAGTTGGCCGGCCCGGATCAGAAGCCTTACTTCCTCGGCCACGATGAAGGCGCGCATCCGGTCGAGCCCGCACTCGATCGCGACGAGATGGGCATCGTTGAGCGTCGACAACGCACCGGGGAGGTCGCCGAGTGCAGCACGAAGCCGGGCACTGACAAGGTAGCCGGAGGCCAATTGATCCGCGAAGCCCCACTGACGCGCCACCGGCAAATAGCGTTCCGCCAGCCGCGTGGCACTGTCGAGATCACCTGCATCGTAGAACAGTTCGGCGAGCGGCAGGGCCGGCAAGGCGGCCAAACCCGATCCTTCACCGTGGATCTCGATGGCGAGCGTCAGAGCTTCCTCGAGAAAACGACGCGCAAGCTGCGTCTTGCCCTGGGCCAGCAGCGTCGGCGCGACCGACGATTTCAAGGCGATGGACGCGAATTGCGACCCGGCGCGCGCGAGGGCGCGGCGGGTCTCTGCCTCGAGCTTTAGAATGTCCTGGAAATGATAGAGCTCTCGGCGCGCCGACATCAGTTGGGCGAGGAGCGTGCAGCTCAGATAAGCGTCGCTGTCGGCGAGTTCGAGAAGCAAAGGCTCTGCCTCCGCCTCGACCTTACCCATATCATCCCGCCCTGCAGCGAGCATGACCAGCCGGTGCCGGATTCGAAGATCTAGCTGTTCAGCATCATGCTCATTAAGCGAGCCGTCCTCCAGACCCTTCCGGTGCAACGTCCGGGCGGCTGCTATCAACCGCTCGGCCGATGTGAAGGACATCTGCCGGATGCGCCGCCAGGCCAGCGCCAGCAACAGGTTCGGATGCCGCTCCAAAGCCGACCAGGGCAGGTTCGAGGCGAGCTCGTCTAGCCGATAGAGGAATCCCGCATAGACGAGTTGCTCGGCCACGAGATCGAGTTGCCGCGCAAGAAAAGTCTCATCCGCAGTCAGGCAGGCATGTTCGACCGCCGTCGAGCCCTTACCAATAGACGCGAAATACTCGCTGGCGCGGCGGTGCATCAATGCGGCGCGTGCCGGCGCACGCTCCATGAGCCGGCCGAGGACCATCTCGCGGAAAAGGTGGTGGTAGGCGTAGCGACCCTGTTCTTGGTCAATCGCATTCAGGAACAGGCCTTCGCGAAAGACGTGATCCAGCATCACTCGCGCATTCTGGTCGTCCGTGACCGCTGCGCAGGCAGAGGGCGTGAGCTCGTCGAGAATCGACGTATCTACCAGAAAACGTTGGACGGCATCCGACTGGTGGCTGACCACCTCCTCATGAAAATATTCCGCAAATTCGGGTCGCAGCCCGGTCAATTTGAGATTGGCAGCCCCCTTCCCTCCCCGACGATATAGCGTGCTGGCTATCACAACCCCCGACACCCATCCCTGGGTGTCGTGGACGATGTCATGCAGGTTCTGCGCATCGATCGGCTGTCCGACGCTCAACGTTACCAACTGCGTTGCTTCCGCAACCGTCAACGCCAGATCCGCAGTGCCGACCTCAGTCAGGAAACCGAGCGCGCGCATTCGCGCCAACGGCAGTGCGATGGAACCACGCGATGCGATGATGATGGTCAGCGCATCGCGGGCGCTCGCCGAAAGCTGCGCCACGAAATCGAGGGTGGGCTGGTCCAGCAACTGGGCGTCATCGATGACGATCACCGGCTTCGGATCAAGGATGGCCGAAAGGGTTTTGAGCCAGTTGTCCTCCGAGGACTCGTCGTCCAGGTCTTTCCAGTTCAAACCGGCAGCCACGCCGGCCGCGCTCAGCGCCAACAGGAAAGACGGCCTGTTGACGATCCCTGCTCGAACGGCCAACCAAAGCACCGGCCGGCCGGAGGCCGCAAGTTGGTCTGCCCAGAAAAGCGTTGCCGTTGTCTTGCCGCTACCCGCCGGCGCGCAAACCACCGTCATCCGTGACGCACCCACCTCGTCGGTCAGCCTCAATAGCGCGGCGCGTTCGATCAGCGTTGGCGTGATCCGCGGCGGCACCACGCAGTTGGGAACGACGGCCATTCTTCCTCTCCTGCAAGCCTTGCGGCCCGATTCGGCTTTATCTCCGAACCACATTGCGACCCTCGGAAGCCGAAACACAACAATCTTCTCCTATCCACGGATAGGTCATGACGAACCGTGGACGTCCTTCAATTCCTCGATCTCGGGATATCTGGCTCTGGCGACCGTTTCGAAGCCCGCTCTTCCGAAACCTTCGAAAGCAGGCTTAAGGTCGGCCAAGCTTTCCAGAGCGCTTGCCGGGCGCATATGCTCGTCATGGTCGAGGATGTCCTTCATCGGGACGACCGACTTCCCGAAATAGCCGCTGTTCCAGGCATGGCCTGCCTTACGCTGGCTCTCCACGGCGAAAGGCTCGACGTCTTCCCGGGCGAGCGGTCGATCGTCGCAATAAGGTCTGCCCCTATGCGCTGCGAAGCATCATGGTTGGCGCAGACGACGCTGGGCTTGGCACTTCAGGCTCTGGAGTCATAACCATGACCGTCCGGCTCATCGATTCAACACCGCCGCGCGCGCCATCCGGTCGGCCTTATACTGCGGCGTGTGAACACGATCGTAAATATATGCTTCCATTGCATTTCCCCGGTCAATGATCGGAGTGTTTCCAACCTTGCTCTCGAACGACCCTGAACAGCACACACCTATCCGACGAAAGGCGCAGAGCGCTCCGACTGCTGCAACCTGTCCTTCATCGTGTAGCGGGAACCAGGGAGCGAATTTGGTGGAGAACTCGGGCGAAGATACCGCCGCCATCCGCATATCCGCGACGACGCTCGGCGATCACCTGCTAGCCGGTTGGGAGATGCTGAAGGTAACGGGAGGAAAACGTGGCGGCGACCGAAAGGGAAGCGGTGCTCGATACGTAGCCGGCGGGTCGCCTGGCGCAGGTCATAGGCCTCCCCGACGAACGCCTTGCCGGAATCCCTGCCGGCTTTGTCGAGATAGATTGCGCGACGGCCGACCCCGGAGAGCTGAAAGCCTATGCAAGGGCTCGCCTCGCCTCCTTAAAGGTTCCCCGGCATATTCGCTTTGTCAAAGAGTGGCCGATGTCGGCTTCAAGGATCCAGACGTTCAAGCTTCGTGCCGCGCTGATGGAAGAATTGGCGCTTAAGGTCTGAGGCGTTCTGACGAAGCGGGAGAGGAAGTATGCGGGTAATCATTACGGGCGCGGCGAGCGGCATCGGACGCGCTTGCGCCGAACTTCTGACCACCGACACCATCATCCCCGGTCAACATCAGATGCTCCTCGCAGATCGCGACGCCGCGAATCTGATCGCAGTAACCGATGCGATCGGGCCTGCGGCGGAGTCCTGCGTCGCTGACCTTGCCGATGCGGATTGCGGTGACAGGATCGTAGCAGCAGCGCTAAGCCATATGGGCGGCATCGATGCCGTGATCAGCAACGCGGGCATCATCATGGGCGGCGCCCTCGCCGATCTTCCCGTCGGCGACTTCGATCGCGCCTTTGCGATCAACACGCGCGCCGCCTGGCTGCTCGGCAAAGCCGCGTATCCACATCTCAAAGTCAGCAAGGGCGCGTTCGTCGCAACCGCATCTATGTCCGCGACCCAGCCGACGCCGGCGCTTGGTTTCTATTCGTGTAGCAAGGCCGCGCTGCTCATGATGATCCGACAGCTCTCGATCGAGTGGGGGCCGGACAATATCCGCTGCAACACTGTGTCGCCAGGTCCGACCTACACCCCGATGACCGCGTCCGGTTATGACGACCAGGCGCGCCGGCAGCAGCGCGAGGCCAGCATCCCGCTACGCAAGCTTGGCACGGCCCAGGACGTGGCGAACGCCATCCTGTTCCTGATCGGTCCTCAGGCCGGCCACATCAGCGGCATCGACGTGCTGGTCGATGGCGGAATGAGCAACATGCTTATGCCTGCCAGCGGCGGGGGCACCGGACAGCAGCGGTAGACTTAATACCTCCTAGAAAGGCAATATCATGCGTTTCGCTAAAGTTTCAAAGATCGCCGAGAAGGTCGCACCATGAAGACCACGGAGCTTTTCTCGATCCAAGGCCGCGTCGCGGTTGTCACCGGAGGATCGACCGGAATTGGTCGACACATCGCCACTGGCTTTGCGGCAGCAGGTGCCAAGGTCTATATTTGTGCCCGCACCGAAACCAAGGTGAAAGCCGCCGCCCGAGAAATCAGCGAGATGACCGGCGGCACATGCATTGGCATCGCCGTCGACGTGTCCACCCTGGCGGGCATCGACGCGCTCGTCGCGGAAATCGCCGCAGCGGAAAGTGCACTGCACATCCTGGTCAACAACGCTGGCACCATGGCGGAAGCGCCCATCGACGATTATAGCGAAGCCGCGTGGGATCAGGTCATCGACATCAATCTCAAAGCCCCGTTCTTCATCTTGCAAAAATTCCTTACGCTGTTGCGCGCGGGCGGCACGGCAGAGCGGCCTGCTTCGTTGATCAACATTGGTTCGGTGGGGGCGCTGAAGGTTGGACCCAAGGAAAACTATGCCTATCAGGCATCCAAGAGCGCCGTTCACTGGATGGCGAAGAGCCTCGCCAAGCGGCTCGGACGGGATCACATTACCGCGAACGTTATCGCACCGGGTTTCTTCGAATCCGAAATGTCTGTGATCACCTCCGAAGAGATGCGCGGTATGCTCGAGGGCATGGTTCCTCGCGGCCGGATCGGCACGGCGGAGGACCTCGCTGGCACGGCGATCTACCTCGCCTCACGTGCAGGTGCCTATGTCACCGGATCGGTCATTCCGGTCGAGGGCGGACTATCCATCTGACGACGCCGCGCGCCCGGCTTGAGCGATTGGCACCCGATAGTACGATAGGTTCGCAAGGCTGAAGGTTCGTGTGTTAGTGACCGCAAGGATGGCGATGGGTTCTTCTTTCCCCGAAGAGAAGCAGGCGTTTCGCGACCTGGCACGCTGCGGGGCCGATGCTAAGGCGCCCAAGACGTGGATGCTCGTGCCCGACAAGGCAGCGGAGCCCATCGGACCAGCGGCTATTGTGATGACTGCCTGATCCGCACCGCCGAGGGGTGGCGGATTACGCGCCGGAAATCACGATTGTCGATGCTGGCTAAGGATCGAAGCCAGTTCGCAGCTCGGCCTGATCACCACCCTGGCGGCGTTGCGCCGACCAGCGTCGGGCATCCTTAAGCCTGAGGCATTACCGGCAGGATGGCCTCCACCCGATCACGGTCGGTCACAAGCTTCCAGATTTCCTGAGCGATATCGTCCGGGTCGATGATTGGAAAAGCGGGATCGAGGGCGCCGTCAATCGATGCGGCCAATTTCAATCCGGCCGACCGATCGATCAGCGCCGCGATATGCAATGTGCCTGCATAAACGCCCTGGTGCTTGACCTCTTCATGCAGGGTCAAAATCCAGTTGCGGACGGCAGCAAATGCCGGCCCCACCCCGCTCAAGCCCGGCATGGTATAAATGGCGGTTACCCCGTCCACCACGATCAGCGCGCCGCCGCCCCGCGTCAGCATATTCTGGAGGATCGAGTGGCCGATCTCAATCGGCCCCAGAATATACAGGCGCGATATTCTTTCCATCATATTGGCATCGAGTTGCGCTGCCGGCACGAAGCTCGCATCGGCAGACACCGGCGCATAAACGGCGACATCGATGCCACCAAAGTGGTCCTCGATACTGCGAACGAGATGCGGCAGCCCTTTAGTATCGGTCAGGTCAGCCGGGAATGCCTTCGCTTCGATGCCATTTGCAGCCAGTTCGGTGACACTCTCGGCAAGCGTCTCAGCGTTGCGGGCGACAAGCGCGATCTTGAAGCTCTCGCTGCCGAATTTTTTGGCCAATGATGCGCCAAGTCCTGGTCCGGCCCCAAAGATAGCGATGGTTTTCTGATCAGTCATTACTTACTCCCTGATGGTATGCTTTGCTGACCAAATGCCTATGGAATACTCTTCCACGCAAAATGTATCTTTGTTAGAGCAGAGCAGGTCGGACAGCCGTGGCCATTGCCATTGTGGTTAGGGAGCCTTGGTGCCCTAGCGAGCTTTTCGCATGCTCGATCGCCCGTTCGCCACCCCGTCTTCCTTACAGCGTGTCGCGCGCTTCCTGTTTCGAAGCGTCGCCAAATCTGCCAGGGATTCAGTATCGATCGGGAAAGTGACGACGTGCGACTTGCCTGGTGGGAGACAAAAAGGAGTGATCAAGGCTCACCCTCGCCGGTGAAGCTGTCCGGGTTCGCGCTGACGGAACGGCCGATGTCCGTCTTTCGCATTCAACGCCCTTGTCCGAATACGCCTGGGTCATTCTGTAAGGTTGACTGGTTGAAAATCGACGCAGCGTACCATGCAGCAGCCTAGCTGCCCTGAAGAATATGTCGCAGATCGGCAACATCCTTAACTCGACTCGAACAGTAACTATTATGTCCACGAAGCATTGACTGGGAAGCAAAATGTCCGAGAATTACGACGTTGTAATAGCGGGTGCTGGGCACAACGCGCTTGTGCTTGGATGCTATTTAGCCAAGGCTGGCCAGCGCGTCTGCATCGCGGAGCGGAAGGAAAAGGCGGGCGGATCTGCCGCCACGACTGAAGATTTCACCGGCCCGGGCTTCAAGCAGGACGTCTGCTCCGTCTCGCACTCGATGTTGATGGCCAATCCGATGATGCGGAACGACGAGCTGGGGCTCGCTTCAAAGTTCGGCCTCCGATATTCCCATCCAGAGAAAATGACGTCGATCTTCTTCGACGATGGCACGGTTCTCGAATTCTGGAGCGACCTCGAACGCACCGTCGAGTCGATGATGAAAATCAGCGAAAAAGATGCGCGGAACTACGAGGCCTTTGTCAATACCGTCGACCGGTCGCTGGACATGGTCGTTATGGGCATGTTCTCCGTGCCGCCAACGGCCGGCATGCAGACCATGATGATGGACCAGTCGCCCGAGGGGCAGGAGATGCTGCGGCTCCAGTCGATCAGCGCGTGGGATCTCATCTGCGAGCATATCGAGCATCCGAAGATCAGGATCGCACTTGCCCGCTATGCGTCGGAAGCGATGGTCAACCCATTTGATAACGGAACGGGCTTCGGCTTCTATCTCATCCTTCCCTACATGTATCGCTACGGATCGGGAATCTGCATCGGCGGTTCGGGTGCGTTTGCGGAATCGCTCGTGCGCTGCTTTGAATCGTACGGGGGTACGATCCGCCTGAACGCCCCGGTTTCCCAAGTGCTGTTGGAACAGGGTGAGGCGCGCGGCCTGGTGCTGGAGAGCGGCGAGACGATCCGCGCGTCCAAGGCCGTCGTCATGGGGCTGCACGTCAAGCAGATTTTCCCAAATATGCTGCCCGGCGTGGAGCTGCCTGCCGGCTTCCAGAATCGCGTCAACACGCTGAAACACTCAGATTTTCAGGCTATGACCGTTCATCTGGCCCTGAACGAGCCGCTGAAATTCAAGGCGGCCGGCGGCGAGTCCGATTTCTTCTGGCTTGAAGCGTCGCATACGGATGTCGATCAATTCCGCATGGGTTTGCAGAAGCTGCAAATGGGGCAGCCCGTTCGCGACTTCGCGGCTTGGGTGCAGCAGTTCAGGGCCGATCCGTCCCGCGTGCCGGAAGGAAAGGGAACACTGCACATTTATGCGTTCATGCCGATCGATCTGGCCGACGGCGGGCGCGAGAAGTGGGACGAAATCGGTGCGGAAGTGGCTCGGGGATTGGTCGACGATGTCCGTGGACACTGCACCAATCTGACGGATGACAATATCGTCGCGATGCATTTCATGACGCCGCTCGACATCAGCCGCTACAATACCTCGCTGGTGAACGGCGACATCCTGCATGCCGGACCGTTCAGTTGGCAGCTCGGCGGCAACCGGCCCGTTCCCGGCTGGGCGGAATATCGCATGCCAGTGCCAAAGCTGTACATGACAGGCGCATCCACCCATCCAAATGGCGGCGTAACCGGGGCGCCCGGACGCAATTCCGCTCAGATCATTTTCGAGGATCTTGGGCTCGACTTCGATAAAGTCACGTCCAACTAAAATTTAAAAGGTTTTGATATGAAGATATTCAGCAAGGACGGGGTGGAAATGATCGACATTTCCTCCATCGCGCTGGTTGAAAATAGGATCGTCATCAAGGGGAAAATGATGAAATCAATGGCGACCACGCTTCATGTCGAGCCGAAAAGCGTCTGGGAGGCCTTTCGCCTTTTCCCTCTTAAGCTACTTGTCCGTCTCCCAATATTGTTATTCATGGGGTTCAGAATAAACGCTAAAGAGAAAAAAAAGAGCACAACCGGCTGACAGAATCGAGGCTCGAGTAGAGCGTTTTCATGCCAATTCTGTTCAGCCCCTCCCACACTGCACAGCCGGGAAATTCGGCGTCCGTCAGGCACCTATCATCGCATCGTAGCATGCCGGACGGCGTCGGGTCGAAACACCGATGTGGATACGGTGCTGCAGCCTTCGGGCTGCACTATCGGGGCTGTGGCGATGCGGTTACTCCACCTGGACGCCATTGATTGTCATCGGCCAGCCCTGAGCGTCTCCAACAATTTGCGCGTGTCATCCGGGATCGGCTGAGGCTTGTTGGTCATACGATCGACGTAGACATGGACAAAAAACCCATCGGCGCTCGCGTGATCACTGTCATTGCGGAACAGGCCGATTTCATAGTGTACGCTCGATGTGCCGATCTTCGACACGCGCACGCCAGTATGGATGGTATCGGGGAATGCGATGGGTGCATAATAGCGGCAATTGGTTTCGACAACCAGCCCAATGACGGGACTGGTATCGATATTCAAAACCCCGGCCTCGATTAGAATTTGGTTCACCGCAGAATCGAAGAACGAATAATAAACCGCGTTATTGACGTGACGATAGGAATCATTATCCCACCAGCGCGTACTGTGCTGTTGAAATGCGATATAATCGCTGCGAACGCTTGGATTTACTCTATCGGTCATACGCCGCCCCTGATAACCAATCTATTTATTTAGGTTTTATTATTGGCTTATATTAGAGCATTTTTCGATCAAAAAGCATCATATCCGCAGTGAGCGAAGTAATTTTTGCACTCTGCGGGGGTGAATTCGTCGATAGATTGGCCGATAATGCGCCAGAGGTCATCAACCGTTCTGGCGGCGGCTTTGCGTAGCAAGGTCTTGAGTTTCGAGAAGGCGTTTTCGATCGGGT
>NZ_SGIS01000022.1 GCF_004208535.1 Sphingomonas populi | reverse complement strand
TCAATTTGCTCCAGCACGACACCCGAAAACTCTCCATCCGCAGAAAATTTAAACACGCCGGATGGCACGACGACTATCTCTCTTCTCTCCTCGCTCAAATGCGATAGCCCTGCTTCCAGGGAGGGGACAAACACGTCGCTTATTTAAGCGCGGCGAGGTCGGTCTTGGCCTTGGCCAGCATCGCGTCGGTCAGTTTGCCTTTGGACATGCCCTGAAGATCGAGCAGCCCCATGCTCTTGAAGCTCTCGTACATCGGATGGACGAGCAGACCCGGAATATCTGCGTTGAGCACGGCCTTGCCGGCGGGGTCGGCGGCGATCGTCTCGACCGGCGTGTCGAGCGTGAACTTCGCGACGGGCGTGGCAGCAGGTGCCGCCGGAGGGGTCGCGGGGGTCTGCGCGAGCGCTGGCGCGGCGACGGCGGCAAGCAGGAGTGCGGCGAACTTCATGGGAGACCTCTTCACGATCGACGGCGAATCGCCACCGCGAAACGATCTAACCGCCAATTGTGTCGTTCGAAATATGCTGCGGCGCAGCGACGCCCCGGACGGATGAAGACCCGTCCGGGGCGATCGTCTCGCTTAGGCCAGTTCGCCTTCGAGCCAGGCCTTGAGCCGGCCCTTCGGCTCAGCACCGACCTTGGTGGCGGCCGGGACGCCGTTCTTGAACAGGATCATCGTCGGGATGCCGCGCACGCCGTACTTGCCGGGTGCATCCGGGTTCTCGTCGATGTTGAGCTTGGCGATCGTCACCTGCTCGCCGAGCTCCTCGGAAATCTCTTCGAGGCTCGGCCCGATCATCTTGCACGGCCCGCACCATTCCGCCCAGAAATCGACGAGCACGGGGCCATCGGCCTTGAGGACATCGGTATCGAAGCTGGAATCGGTGATCTGCTTGGTGGCCATCTGGTGTCTCCTTGTTCGAACGGTAACGTAGGGTGCGCGCCCGCCCGGCTCAAGCCGCTTCCGCCTAGCTTTGCTGCGCGGCCGCAAAGCCCGGCTTGTGCGCGGCGAGCAGTTCGGGCGGAAGCGCGAACAACGCCGGCGCGCCGGTGTAGAGCAAAGCCGCCTCGACCGGCCGCTCGGGGAAGATCACCCTGAGCGCCTCGACATAGGCCGCCATCTGCCGGACGTGATACGGCGGCACCTCCGCCAGCGATTGCGGCGCGCGGCGGCCGGTCTTGAAATCGACCACGATGATAGTCTCCGGCGTCACCAGCAGCCGATCGACCGTGCCCGACACCACCACGCCATCGCCAACCACCGCCGCGATCGGCGCCTCGGCGAGCGCATCGGGACCGAACAAAGCGGCGAAGCGCGGATCGTCGAGGATCGCCAGCACCGTTTGCGATATCTCCGCGCGCGCCTCGGCATCGCCGACGCCGCCCGCCCCCGCCAGCCAGCGATCGGCAGCGGCGGCGCGGGCATCGGGCGCGATCGGCGGCAGCCGCTCGAACAGCGCGTGGATCAGCCGGCCGCGCTCGGCGGCTTCACGCATCAGCGGGGTCGGCGGTGGATCGGCGACCGCATCGTCCCCGAGCGACGAGGGCGAGAGCGGACGCGGCGGGCGCGCTTCTTGCGGGGCGGGCTGATGCGCCCAGTCCGGCACCGGCGACGGCGCCTCTGCCATCGCCGTCCCCCTGTCGCGCCGCTTGACCGGCTTTAGCTCAACGCTGCCGATGAAGCTGCGCGTGCCGTCAGCCTCGCGCTCTACGCCAAGGTCCGTCATCGCTAGGTCGGCGGCGGCATACCAGCTTGCCGGCGGCGGCTCGCCCTTGGCGAGCGGACCGAGCGAGCCCGCGATCACCAGCCGCTCCTCGGCGCGGGTGGCGGCGACGTAGAACAGCCGCCAATGCTCCTCCAGTTCACGCTGCGCGGTCGCCTCGGCGATCTCGGCGAGCGGGCCAGCTTCCTCCTTGCGCGGGCGGAAGATCGGCAGCGTGGCGGCAATCTCGTCCACCGGCCATTTGAGCGTCGTGCGCGGTGATTTGGTGGGATCGACCGCCGCATCGGCTAGGATCACCAGCGGCGCCTGCAACCCCTTGGCGCCATGCGCGGTCATCACGCGAACCGCATCGAGCGGCGCGGATGGATCGCGCTTGATCTCGACCTCGCCGCGATCGAACCAGTCGAGGAAGCGTTGCAGCGAGGGCGTGCCCTGCGTCTCGAACTGAAGCGCGGCGGTGAGCAGTTCCTCGATCGGATCGCGCGCCTCCTGCCCCAGCCGCCGCAGCAGCGCGCGCCGCCCCCCGAGCGGCCCCGACAGCAGCTCTTCGAGGAACTGGTACGGCGTGGCGATATCGGCCCGATCGAGCATCCCCCGAAGCGGCCCGAGATCGTCGCCGATCGTGCGTTCGAGATGCCGCCACAGGCTCCCCGACCCGCGCGGCGCGGCGGCCATCAACCGCTCCTGTGTCCAGCCGATCAGCGGCGAGACCAGCAGCGACGCGAGCGACAGATCATCCTCGGGCTGGAGCACGAAGCGGATCGCGGCGAGCAGATCCTGCACGCTGAGCGGCGCGTTGAGCCGCAACCGATCGACGCCGGCGACCGGCACGCCCTCCGCATACAGTCGCGCGACGATCAGCGAGGCGAGATCACCGCGCCGCTTGACGAGGATCATCACGTCCTGCGGTTCGAGCACGCGGCCCTTGCTCTCCAGCATCAACGTGCCGATCCAGCCCTTGATCGTACGCGCGATCCGGCGTGCGAGTTCGCGCGTCGAATCGGCGATCCAGCCTTCCTCGTCCTCCTCGCTGCCGCCCGCGACGATCAGCGGCCAGAGCGTGACGGTGCCGGGGCCGGGCACTTCGCTGGCATGGCGTTCGAGCACCGCGACCGCGCCAAGCCCCGGCTCGGGCAGAACCGCCATCGTCGCATCGACGAACTCGAGCACGGGCCGGGTCGAGCGGAACGACTGAGTCAGCGACAGCCGGTTCCACGCGCCGGCTGCGGTCGGATGGCCGAGCTTGCGCAATTCCGCCTCGGCATTCCACGCGCCGCGCGCGAGCTTGCCGAACCGATCCTCCGCCGCCGCGAAGAACGCTGGGTCAGTGCCCTGAAAGCCGAAAATCGCCTGTTTGAAGTCGCCGACGGTGAAGAGTGTGCGCGTCTCGCCGCCGTGTGCGCCCTCGCCCGCGAAGAACTCGTCGGCGAGCGCACCGATGATCGCCCATTGCTCGGGATTGGTATCCTGCGCCTCATCGATCAGGATGTGCGACGTTTCGCGGTCGAGCTTGAAGCGCACCCACTCGCCGATGCCGGGCTGATTGAGCAGGTCGATCGTCGCGGTGATGAGATCGTCGAAATCGACCGCGCCGAGCCGCCGTTTCGCGCGCGCATACGCGGCGGCATAATCGCGCCCGACATCGAGCGCGTCGGCGAGCAGATCGGCATACACGGCGCGGTGGCGCATCGACAGCAACGCGCTCGCCGCCTCGCCGACCGATTGCGCGAGATCGGCATAGTCGACATCGGCGTCGAGCAGCTTCTTCGAATATTTGCGCGGCTCGCCCTTGGCGGTGAACGGCACGGTGACGAGATCAACCAGCATCCGCGCGCGCATCTCGGGGTCAGCCTCGATCCAGCATTCGGCGATGTCGGCGTGGTTGCCGCCAGTGGCAGTGCCCCATGCGCGATTGGCGGCGGCGAGCCGCGCGACCGCGTCGCAGTCGAAGTCGTCGTCGCTGCACCCCGCGACGATCGCCGCCTCGATCTCGCCCATCGGCAGATCGAGCTGGCGCCGCACGAAGGCGCGCACGCCCTCGGCGCCCATTGGTAGCGCCGCCATCGCCTTGGGCGCGCGCGCGCAGGCGATCAAGAACTTCTCCGCCTCGCCCTCGCCCAGCCGCACGCTGAGCGCACCGACCGCCTCGACTGGGCGCGTGCGCCCGTCGCGATCGGCATCGACAAGCAATTCGGCCAGCGCCTCACGCGCGAGCACCGCTTCCTCGCGCGCCTCGATCGGGCGGAAGCCGGGCGCCAGCCCCGCCTCGACCGGGAAGGCAGCGAGCAGGCTCTGGCAGAAGCCGTGGATCGTCTGGATACGAATTCCGCCGCCGCGCGCGTCGAGCACCTTGGCGAACAGGGTGCGCGCGCGCTGGTACATATCGGGCGTGGTTTCCTCGCCGAGCGCGCGCAGGTCGAGAAACAACTGCGTCTCGGGCATGCGAACCCATGCCGCCAGCCGCTCCCCAATCCGCCCCGCCATCTCGGCCGCGCCCGCCTTGGTGAAGGTGAGGCATAGGATCGCCGACGGATCGACCCCGCGCAGCAGCAGCCGATAGACTCGCGCGGTCAGCACCTGCGTCTTGCCCGTGCCCGCCGAAGCGGAAAGCCAGACATGGCCGTCGGGCGCACTCGCACGCGCCTGATCGTCCTTGAGCGGCGGCAGCGATGTCGTGCCGCTATCGCTCACGGCCATACCATTCGTCGCGGCGCATCAACTGGTCATACTCGCTATAGGGCGCGAATTCGGGGTGGAGCTTGGCGGTGAACGCCTCCCCCCCGGTCAGCCAACGGCCGACCGCTTCGCTGAAATGGTGCGCGGCAAGCGTGGTGAACTCTTCGGGCAACACCTTGTCGTACTTGCCGGCGGGATCGACCGGCGAGGTGACGTAGCCGAACTGGTCGGCGCGCTTGCCAAGCGACCAATATTCGAAGCCGCGCGCCTGACCGGCGATCCCCTCATACCCACCGCGCTCGGCGATCAGGCCGAGCAGACCGAGTTGCAGGCTGAACCCCGCGCGCACGGCGGCAGGCGACGGCGGCATGCCGGTCTTATAGTCGATCACGACGAGGCTGCCGTCGGCGAGCCGGTCGAGCCGGTCGAATGTGCCGTTGAGCGTCACGCCGGCGAAATCGATACTGCCCTTGCGCTCGACCGCGATCACTGCGCGGCCCTCCTCGGCCTGTTTTTCGATCGTGCGCGCGATCCAGTCGATCGCCTGCATCAGCCGGGGCTGCCACAGCGCCCGCATCATCGGGTGCGTGCGTTCGTCGGCCAGCATCGCGCGGGCGCGGTCGTGGAGCTTGTCGGGGTGGCAAGCGTCCTCGCGCGCCCATTCCTCCAGGATCGCGTGAACGGCGGTGCCGCGCCATGCCGCGCTCGGATCGGCATCGACCGGATCGAGCGGAGCGAGCCGCAGGATCTGGCGTGCGTAGAAGGCGAACGGATCGGCCTTGAGGCGATCGACATCGGTGACGGCGATCTGCTTGGGTCGAAGCGTCGCGTCGGGCGACGGCGCCGGCTGATCGACGGGATCGTGCGCGCCGGGATCGTCGAGCGCGCGCGTCCAGCGTTCGAGCGGCAGCGCCCGGCCGCGCGCCCAGGTCTCCCCGGCGAGCGCCTGCAACCGCAGCCAGAACCCCGAGGCGATCGCCGGCTGCGTGGCATCGCGCCGCGCGCGGGTGATGAGCGCATTCGGCGCACCCAGCGCGCTCGCGAAATCATGCGCGGCCATCCCGACCGCGCGTTCCTGCCCCGGCAGACCCAGCATCGCGCGGATGCGCGGCGCCAGCCACGGATCGGGCGCCGGCTGGCCGGGCCAGACACCTTCGTTGAGGCCGCCGAGGATCATCAGATCGGCGGTCTGGAGCCGCGCTTCGATCAGGCCGTAGATGGCGAGGCGCGGATGCCCGTGCTGCTGAGGCCGCACCGCGATCTCGTCTATCAGCGTGCGCAGCAAAGCAGCGAGCGAATCGGGATCGACCAGCACTGGGCCGTCGTCGGCACGCGCCTCGAGATCGGCAAGGAAATCGGACGCGGCACGGCCGGCGGGGCCGCTCCACAACATATCGCCGCACAGAGCCTGCGCGGTCTCGCGCAGCGCGGCAACCAACGTACCGAGCGGCTGCGCACCGGCCTCGAACACCGCTTCCAGCGGCGCGAGCAGCGCGCGGGCCTCCGGCCACCACACCGCAGCAGCGGCGCGGCGTGCCGCCTCGCGCTTGGGCGCGTCGGCGAGATGCGCGTCGATACCGGCCAGCCCCGCCGCCGGGCGCGGCCCGCGCAGCACACGATCGAGCTTGCGCGTACCCTCCAGCCAGCCGCGCCGCCCGTCGCCCGCGCGCACCAACGGATGCTTAAGCAAGGTCAGCAGCGCGAGCGGCGCGAAACGTTGCGCGGCGGCATCGGCCAGCGCGAGCAGCAAGGTTCCCGACGGCAGGATCGACAGCGGCCGCCCGGCGGTGTCGTCGATGTCGATCCCCCAGCGCCCGCAATGCGCCGCCACCCGCCGGGCGAGCGCGCGGTCGGGCGTGACCAGCGCCGCCGTCCGTTCGGGCGTTTCCAGCGCCTGCCGCAGCGCCAGCGCGATGGCCTGCGCTTCCTCGCCGGGGGTTGCCAGTTCGGCCGCCTCGATGCCGGCAAGGCGACGCTCGGCGGCAGGAAGCTCGGTCCATTTGCCGGTGAAATCGGCCGGGGCGAGCGCGCTGGCGATCGCCTTGCCGCGCGCCGCCGTGGCGTCGAACTCGCTGCCGCCCCGCCACACCGATACCTCGGCGCGGTTGAAGCCCATCCGGTCGAGCAGCAGCTTGAGGTGGAATTGCGGGTGAGTCTCGATCGAGCGTTTGATGGCGCCGGTAACCGGATCGGGCGCATGCGGGCCGAGCGCCTGCCACTCCGGCTCGTCCATCGCCGTGGCGAGATCGGCGAACACGACCATGCCGCGCTCCAGCGTCGCGACCCGGCCCAGCAGCGCGGCGACGGCGGGCGCGGTGTCGGTGACGCCCGCCGCACAAACGAAGCCAGCGGGCGGCGCATCCTTCCAGCGCACCGCCAGCCGCCGCAGCAGCCGCGCGCGCCGGTCGGCCAGATCGATGCACCCAAGCCGCGCCAGCTCGGCGGGCCAGCGATCGAGCACCAGTCCGAACAGATCGAGCGCACGGTGCCAGTGCGTCGACAGCTCTTCGCCGAGCTCGATCTCACGCAGGCGGTGCGGCGGCACTTCCTCGACCAGCAACTGGTCGAGCGTCCGCGCGAGGTCGCCGGCCAGCCGCACCGCCTCGGCGGCGTCGATCGGCTGGCCGGCACGCTCGCGTGCCGCCGCGACCAGCCGCGCGAGGATCAGCCGGCGCTGCATCGGCGCCACCGCCGGCGGCACCGGATCGGCCTCGTCGGCAGGATCGAGCGCCGCGCCCGCCGCCTCATCGAGCGCCGGATCGCCGAGCGCGACGAGGCGCGGCAGCAGCAGCCCACCGCCGCTCGCGCGAACGAACGCATCGGTGACAGCGCGCTTGGCACGGTTGTTGGGCAGCAGCACCAGCCCGCGCGCGAGGCCGAGCGGTTGCTCGCCGAACCGCCGGATCAACCCCGCCGCGAGCGAGTCGGCGAACGCGCGATGGGCCGGGATCGTGTAGAGATGCGGGCGTGCCCGCTCAGCCATCGGCGAGGATCGCCTCGGTCTTGCCGATCGCCGCCGGCGAACCGACGTCGAACCACAGCCCTTGGTGGACCATGCCATAAGCGCGGCCCGCCTCGATCGCGCGTTCCCAGAACAGCCGGGTCGAGAACGCCCCCTCCGGCCAGTCGCGGATCACGCGCGGCGAGAGGATCTGCACGCCGGTGTAGACGAACGGCGCGGGCTTGCTGGGCGTGCGCCAGCCGGTGATACGGCCATCGGGCGCGAGCCGGAAGTCACCTTGCCCGACATGGTTGTTCGCGCGCGCGAGCGGCACCATCAGCAACAGCGCGTCCATCCGCGCGTCGTCCCATTGCGCCGCGAGTAGCCGGATCGCATCGCTCGGCCCGTCGATCCACAGATTGTCGCTATTGACCACCACGAATGGCGCATCGCCGATCAGCTCGCGCGCCTGGACGATGCCGCCGCCGGTCTCCATCAACTGCCGGCGTTCATCCGAGACGACGACCTCGATGCCCTTCACGCGGTTGCGCAAATGCGCCTCAAGCGCGTCGGCGAGGTAATGCACGTTGACGATCGCACGCTTGACGCCCGCCGAGCGCAGCCGGTCGAGCACATGATCGATCAGCGGCTTGCCGGCGACCTCGATCAGCGGCTTGGGGCGTGTCGCGGTGAGCGGGCGCATCCGCTTGCCCAGTCCTGCCGCCATCACCATCGCGGTTTCGGGCACGCGCGCATCGGGCACGGGGCGCAGCGCGAGCGTCTTCTTGGCGGTCATGCCTGCATCACCTGTATCGGATCGCCGCGCAGCGCGGGCGGGATGTTGGCGTCGAACCACGCCGCGACGGGCGCGAGATCGGGATGCGCGAGATCACGTTCGAGATAGCCCCACACGCGCGGGCACAGCGCCGCATAGCGCGGCTTGCCATCGCGCTGCCACAGCCGGGTGAAGATGCCGACGATCTTGGCGTTGCGCTGCGCGCCGAGCACGCGGTAAGCGGTATCGAACGCGTCGCCCGCGCCGGTTGCGGCATGATAGCGCGCCAGCATAGCGGCCTCGATCTCGACCGGAACGTCGCGCCGTGCATCCTGAAGCAGCGAGACAAGATCATACGCCGGATGGCCGGCGAGCGCGTCCTGAAAATCGAGCAAGCCGAAGCTGCCGTCTTCGAGCAGCATCAAATTCTCGGCATGATAATCGCGCAGCACCGTCACACGCGGGCCTACGAGCGCGGCGTCGAACACCGCATCCCAAGCGGCTACATAACCGGCGAGATCGGGTTCGATGCCAACCGCCGGGCAATACCATTCGGGGAGCAGATTGACCTCGCGGTGCAGAACCGCGCGATCATAAGGCGGCACATCACCCGCTTCATGCGTGTGCAGATCGACGAGAATGTCGATCGCCGCGCCATACAGAGCGGTCTGTCGCTCCGGCTCGGCATCGGCGGTTTCGCGCAACCGATCGTCGCCGAAATCCTCCAGCAGCACGAGGCCATGCACCAGATCGCTGCCGAGGATCGCCGGCGCACGAAAGCCACGCTCGGCGAGCCAGCCGGCGATAGCGATGAACGGGCGCGGGTCTTCCTGCGGCGGCGGCGCGTCCATCAACACCGCGCGCCGGTTCGGCGCGACGATGCGGAAATAGCGCCGAAACGAGGCATCGCCCGCGAGCGGCAGGATCTCGGCATCGCCCCAGCCGAGCGCGTCGAGGAAAGCGCGCGCTTGCGGCGGCGGAATCATGGAAAGGGCCATCGCGCTCTCCATGCCGCCGGCACCTGCGCTGTCAAGCGGCGCCCGCCGTCGGGCGTAAAATCGAGCGCCAGCGCCAGCGCGTGCGGCCATGCGCCCGGCGCGCGATCGGGCCATTCGACAATCAGCAACGACTCCGCCGCCGCCTCGTCGAGCCCGAGTTCCTCGATCTCTTGCGGTTGTTCGATCCGGTAGAGATCGACGTGAAGCACCGGCAATGCGGTCTCCGGCGGCGCATAGGGCTGGACGATCGCGAAGCTGGGGCTCGGCGCCTCCCCCTCCAGCCCGAGCGCCGCGAGCAGACCGCGCGCGATGCTGGTCTTGCCCGCGCCGAGCGACCCGGTCAGCGTGATGACGTCGCCCGGCCGCACCAGCGCGGCGAGCCGCGCACCAAACGCAGCGCTCGCCGCTTCATCGGGAAGATCGAGCGTCATCGGTTGCGCGGCAACAGGACGGTGATCGCGGTGCCCTCGCCCGGCTCTGACATCAGCTCGATCGTCCCACCATGCGCCTCGACGAACTGCTTGGCGAGCGGCAGTCCCAAGCCCAGCGCGCGTTCGCCGTCGCGAGTCACGTCGGGCTGCGCGAAACGGTCGAACGCGCGCGCCACGGCTTGCGGGCTCATCCCCGCCCCGTCATCCGACACAACGATCCGCGCCGCGCGCGAATCGCCATCGACATGGAGCAGGATTCGTCCGCCCTGCTGCGTGCCGACGACGGCATGGCGAAGCAGATGCTCGATCACCTGGCGAATTCGCTTGGTGTCGCCGCGCACGATCCCGGCGGAGGGCATCACCTCGACCACGAACTCGAGCGTGCGCCGCTCGACCAACGGCGCGACCGCCCGCGCAGCACCGCGCGCGAGTGGCACCAGATCGACCTCCTCGCGGACCACCGCCGGCTCGGGACCATCGCTCTGGGTGAGATCGAGCACGTCATCGACCAGCGCGCCGAGCCGCTTTACCGATTCGAGGATCGCGTCGACATAACTCCCCGCCGTATCGTTGAGCTTGCCGCCATAGCCGGCGCTCAGCATCTCGGCGAAACCGCTGATCGAGGTGAGCGGCGTGCGCAATTCGTAGCTCATATTGGCGACGAACGAGGTCTTCACGCGGTCGGCCGCCTCCAGCGCCTCGTTGCGGTCGCGCAAGGCCGTCTCAATGCGGCGGCGGTCGGTGGTGTCGAGCATCGTGAACAGCCCGTTGCCATCGGGCAGCGGCACTGCGGCGAATTCGAAATAGCGCCCGTCGGCGAAGCGCACCTGCCCGCCGCGCTGCTGGCGCTCGACCGTCGCGGCGCGGACCAGCTCGCCGATCAACGCCGCCCGATCGGGATTGGCGAGCCGCGGCGCCGCCTTCTCGGCCAGCGCATCGACGCGCGGATGCGTGGCGAGGAACGCCTCGTCGAGATCCCACAGCATGCGGAACTTGTTGTTCCAGAGCTGCAACCGGCCATCGGCGGCGAACACGCCGAGCGCCTCGAACAGATTCTCGAACGTCGCGGTACGCACGCGCAACAGCGTGTCGAGGCCGCTGGCAAGCTGGACCTGCTCGGTGCGGTCCTCGAAGATCAGCAGCAGGCCGCCATCGGGCAACGGCTGCGCCACGACGCGCAGATGCACGCCGCCGGGCAAATGCCACTGCTCCTCGATAACCCCGCCAGTCGCGACGAACCACGCGCGCCGCTCCGCCTTCCAGCCGGGGAAATCGCGCACTTCGGGCAGGCGATTGCCTTCGCGCATCCGCTCCAGCACGCGATCGAACTCGGGCGAATCCCCCAGCCACTCGCTTTCGATACCGAAGATGCGCTGGAACGGCTGGTTGAAGAAGGTCAGCGCGCGATCAGCGCCGAATTGGGCAACACCGGCAGAGAGCCGGTCGAGCGTCGCGCGTTCGGTCTCGCCCAGCCGCTTGATCGCCGCGCGCGCCTGTTCGAGATCCTCGATATCCACCGCGAACCCGGCCACGCCGCCATCGGGCATCGGCACGTCATAGACGCGCAGCATCCGCCGCTCGCCCTTGATCGTCGCCGGCATCGCCTTGACCTGCAACCGATCGCTATCGCGCGCCGCGACCGCCCCGGCGAGCGGCCCGCCCCGCCCACCCCCTTCGAGCAGCTCAAGCCCACGCCCGACCGCATCCTCGGGATCGGCGGCGTCGACCGCATCGGCATAATGGCTGTTGACCATCGCCAGCCGCATATCGGCGCCGCGATACCACATCGGCATAGGTGCTGCTTGGATCAGCCCGGTGAGCACGTCGAACGCGCGGTGCGCGGCGGCGACCTCGTCGCTCAGCCGCTCGATCTCGGCAAGGTCGTCGGTCGCGTCGAACACCCACAGCACGACCCCGCCGGGCGCGCGCAGCTCGCTCGCCGCTTTGGCGCCACGGATCATCAGCGCGCGCGACGACCCGATCGCCCGCACCGACCGGCTGAACGGCCGCCCCGATTTCTGCGCCGCCGCGATCTCGGCAGCAAGCGCATCAGCATCCCGCGGCGACAGCCCGCCCGCCTCGCTGGCAAGATCGGCGAGATAGCGCGGAGTCGTGGCCAGGCCGAGCCAATCGCCGAATTGATCGGGCGCATCGAGCCGCCCGTCAGCGCGGACGATAACCGACAATGCGGGAGAAGACCGCATCAGCGCCGTAAAACGCGCAGCGGTGTCGATCGAGTCCGTCGCTGCACGGCGCGCGCTGAGGCCTAGGAACAACACCCATCCCGCACCGCCGATCAGCAGCGCCAGCAGCACGCCCGCGAGCGTCAGCGTCATGATCGGCAGCTCATGCATCACCCACGGTTCCTTGCCGGGTTAGGCCGACCGCGTCGATACGAAAAAGGGCTGCGGATTGCGCCGCAGCCCTTTCCTCTGGTCGGACGTGTCCGATCAGTAGCGGTAATGATCCGGCTTGAACGGCCCCTCGACCGGCACGCCGATGTAATCGGCCTGCTTCTGGCTGAGCGTGGTCATCTTCACGCCGAGCTTTTCGAGGTGCAGCGCCGCGACCTTCTCGTCGAGGTGCTTGGGGAGAACGTACACGTCGTTCTTGTAGTTCTCGGCCTTGGTGAACAGTTCGATCTGCGCGAGCGTCTGGTTGGTGAAGCTCGCCGACATCACGAACGACGGGTGGCCGGTCGCGTTGCCGAGGTTCACGAGGCGGCCCTTCGACAGCACGATGATCTGCTTGCCGTCGGGGAACTCGACGAGATCGACCTGCGGCTTAACCTCGGTCCACTTGTAGTTCGACAAAGCGGCGATCTGAATCTCCGAGTCGAAGTGGCCGATGTTGCAGACGATCGCCATGTTCTTCATCGCCTTCATGTGATCGGCGGTGATGACATCGGCGTTGCCGGTGGCGGTGACGAAGATGTCCGAGCGGGTGACCGCCTCTTCCATCGTCACGACCTCGAAGCCCTCCATCGCCGCCTGCAGCGCGCAGATCGGATCGATTTCGGTGACGAGAACGCGCGCGCCGCCGTTGCGAAGCGACTGGGCCGAACCCTTGCCGACGTCACCGAAGCCGGCGACGGTGGCGACCTTGCCGGCGAGCATCACGTCGGTGCCGCGACGGATCGCGTCGACCAGCGATTCCTTGCAGCCGTAAAGGTTGTCGAACTTCGACTTGGTGACGCTGTCGTTGACGTTGATCGCCGGGAACGGCAGCTCGCCCTTCTTCGAGATCGCGTACAGGCGGTGGACTCCGGTGGTGGTCTCTTCCGACACGCCCTTGATGTTCTTGACGGTCTCGGTGAGGTAGCCCGGCTTCTTGGCGATGAACGCCTTCAGCGCGCGCTGCATCTCGACCTCTTCCTCATTGTCGGGCTCGGGCATGGTGTGGCCGGCTTCGAGCTTGGCGCCCCACAAAGCGAACATCGTCGCGTCGCCGCCGTCGTCGAGGATCATGTTGCAGGTCTGGCCGTTGCCATCGACGTCCCAATCAAAGATCGAGCCGACGTAATCCCAATAGTCCGCGAGGCTCTCGCCCTTGATCGCGAACACCGGCACGCCCGACGCGGCGATCGCGGCGGCGGCATGGTCCTGAGTCGAATAGATGTTGCAGGTCGCCCAGCGGACATCGGCGCCGAGCGCGGTCAGCGTCTCGATCAGCACCGCGGTCTGGATCGTCATGTGCAGCGAGCCGGTGATGCGCGCGCCCTTCAGCGGCTGCGACGCGCCGAACTCGCTGCGCAGCGCCATCAGGCCCGGCATCTCGGTTTCGGCGATGTTGATTTCGGCGCGGCCGTAATCGGCGAGGCTGATGTCGGCGACGACATAGTCGTTCTTGCGGTCGAGTACGGTGGCCACGTGAGAAATCTCCGGATTACGCGGTTGGATGGCCGGCGCTCTAGCGCGAGATCGGCTTCGGATCAAATATAAAGATGTCTTTATATGACGCCGACCGTTCCCCCGCGAAAGCGGGGGTCCAGAGCCACGGACGGCAACGCCTGCGGCTCTGGACCCCCGCTTTCGCGGGGGAACTGAAAAGTTCGCGCGCCATGTCACATCCGCGCCCGCTCGTTCGTCAGGTTTGCACAACCCTGAAGGAGCCTGACGATGACCGCACGCGTACACTATTTCGCCGCCGCGCCCGAGCTGATGAAGGCATGGTTCGCTTTCTCCAACCAGGTTGCCGAGAGCGGACTCGAAAAGCCGTTGCTCGAACTGGTCAAGATCCGCGCCTCGCAGATCAACGGCTGCGCCAACTGCCTCAACATGCACACCTATGAAGCCCGCCAGGCCGGCGAGACCGAGCAGCGGATCGCGCTGATCGCGGCATGGCAGGAGGCCCCGGTGTTCACGGACCGCGAGCGCGCCGCGCTCGACTGGACCGATCATCTGACGCAGATTGCCACCCGGCGCGCACCGGCCGATGTCTATGCCGCGCTCGCCGCGCAGTTCAGCAAGGAGGAACAAGTGAAGCTGACGATGGCGATCAGCGTCATCAATACGTGGAACCGGATCGCGATCGGCTTCGACATGTTCGATCCGAGCTACGGCTGGCCCAATTCCGGTGAAAAAGCGTGAGCGGCAGCGCCGCCGAGTTCGACGCGCAGCGGCCGATGTTGCTGCGCGTCGCCTACCGTATGCTCGGCTCGATCGCCGATGCCGAGGATGTGGTGCAGGACGCATGGCTGCGCTGGACGGCGGCGGATCGCGGTGACGTGATCGTCCCCGCCGCCTTCCTGCGCCGGACGGTGACGCGGCTGTGCCTCGATCACCTCAAATCGGCACGCGTGCAGCGCGAGGATTATGTCGGCCAATGGCTGCCTGAGCCGATCGTCGAGGATTCGCCAGAAGACGATGTGACGCTGCCGCTGATGCTCGCGCTCGAACGACTCTCGCCCCTCGAACGCGCCGCCTTCCTGCTCCACGACGTGTTCGGCGAAAGTTTCGAGGACGTCGCCGATGCGCTCGGCCGCGATCCCGCCGCCTGCCGGCAACTCGCCGCGCGGGCGCGCGCGCATGTCCACGCCGAGCGGCCGCGCTATCCGGTCGATCGCGCACATGGTCTGGAGATCGCGCACGCCTTCTTCGCGGCGGCGCGCGGCGGCGAGATCGGCAAGCTCGGCGCGCTGCTGGCGACCGACGCGGCGATGTATTCGGACGGCGGCGGCAAGCGTCCGGCGGTGGCGCGAGTCATCCACGGCCCGGACGAGATCACCCGCACCCACGCTGCGCTGGCCAAGCTAGCACGCGGCAGGGCAGCCGAGCTGCTGCGCTATACGCTCGTCAACGGCCTGCCCGGCTTCGTCACGCGCGAACCCGACGGCATTTTGCAGACCACGGCGCTGCTGATCGAGGATGGGCGCATCAAGGCGATCTACGTGATGCGCAACCCCGACAAGCTCCGCCATCTCGCGCATCTGGACAGGTGACGCACGCCGCTTGCGCCCCCGCCCCGCCCCGGCTAGGCCACGGCTTTAATGCAACCTTCCGATCACCGCCCCGCTTCGCAGATTGCCGGAAGCGCCGTCTTCCCGCATCGGCACCTCACCGGCATCGACGGCCTTCAGCCGCACGAGATCATGTTCCTGCTCGACGAGGCGGAACATTGGGTCGAGGCCAACCGCAACCGCACCAAGAGCGACAAACGGCTCGAGGGCCTCACCCAGATCAACGCCTTCTTCGAGAACAGCACGCGCACGCTGCTGAGTTTCGAGATCGCCGGTAAGCGGCTAGGCGCGGATGTCGTCAACATGCACGCCGCGCAATCGAGCGTGAAGAAGGGCGAGACGCTGATCGACACGGCGATGACGCTCAACGCCATGCGCGCGGACGTGATCGTCATCCGCCATATGTCGAGCGGTGCGGTGCGGCTGATCGCGGGCAAGGTCGATTGCCCGGTGCTCAACGCCGGCGACGGCCAGCACGAACATCCGACCCAGGCGCTGCTCGACGCGCTGACGATCCGGCGGCGGCGCGGGCACATCGCCGGGCAGACCGTGGTGATCTGCGGCGACATCCTGCACAGCCGCGTCGCGCGGTCCAACATCCTCGCGCTGACCGCGCTCGCCGCGCGCGTGCGGGTGTGTGCGCCGTCGACGCTGATGCCGGTCGATATCGAGAAGATGGGCGTGACCGCCTTCACCGATTTCGACGCGGCGCTGGACGGCGCGGACGTGGTGATGATGCTCCGCCTCCAGAACGAGCGCATGGCGGGCGGGTTCATCCCCTCGAACAACGAGTTCCACTTGCGCTATGGCCTGACGCCAGCGCGGCTGGCGCGGGCGCCGGGCGCTTTGGTGATGCATCCCGGGCCGATGAATCGCGGCGTAGAAATCGATTCGGCAGTGGCCGATCATCCCGAGCAATCGGCGATCACCGAACAGGTCGAAATGGGAGTGGCGGTGCGGATGGCGTGCCTGGACGTGCTGACGCGACGTGCGCGCGGCGTGGAGGGTTGGGCATGAACCGCACACTCGCACTGCTCAACGCAACGCTTGTCTGTCCGGTCGCTGGCGTCAGCAAGGGCGGCGTGCTGATCGTCGACGATCGCATCGCCGCGACCGGGCTGTTCGAAGTGCCCGAAGGCGCCGAGCGGATCGATTGCAAGGGCAAGCTCCTCGCCCCCGCGATCGTCGATCTCGGCGTGTTCGCGATCGACCTGCCGGCGTTCCACAAGGGCGGGATCGTCCGGGTCGGGCTGATGCCCGACCAGTCGCCGGTGCTCGACAACCCCGGCCTCGTCCAGCGCGCCGCGCTGATCGGCCGGCCCGATCTGTGGATTCACCCGATCGCCGCCGCGACGCGCGGGTTGGCCGGCAAGGATCTCGCCGAGATGGCGATCAACTGCGCTGCGGGCGCGCGCGCGGTCGGCACCGGCGCGGGCTGGATCGCCGACTCAGGGGTGATGCGCAAGGTGCTCGCCTATGCCGGCGATCTCGGCCTGACCGTGATCGCGCATGCCGAGGATGGCGGCGTCGCGGGCGCGGCAGTCGCCACCGCCGGCGAAACCGCGACCCGGATGGGCCTGCCCGCCGCCCCCGCGCTCGCCGAACCCCTCGCGATCGCGCGCGACCTGATGCTCGCGGAAGAAACCGGCGCGGCGCTCCACATCCGTCAGGTGACGACCGCCGCCGGCTTCGATCTCGTCCGCGCGGCCAAGCGGCGCGGCGTGCGCGTGACGTGCGGCATCACGCCTGCCCATCTGTTCCTCTCCGACATCGCGATGAGCGACTTTCGCACGTTCGCCCGCCTCTCGCCGCCGCTTCGCGCCGAGAGCGACCGCCGCGCGGCGCTGGCGGCGGTGCAGGACGGCACGATCGACGTGCTGTGCTCCGGCCACGAACCGCGCGGACCGGAGGCGAAGCGCCTGCCGTTCGCCGATTCGGATGCTGGCATGGCCGGCGCGGAAACCTTGCTCGCGCTCGCGCTCGGGCTGGTGCGTGACGAACTGGTGACGATCGACCGGCTGTTCGCGCTGCTCGCGCTCAATCCCGCCAAAGTGTTGGGCGTTCCAACCGGATCGCTCACCCCCGGCGCACCCGCCGATCTGCTGCTGCTCGACGAACATGCGCCGTGGCAGATCGATTCGGACCGGCTCGTCGCCAAGGCGGGCAACACGCCGTTCGACGGCCTGCCCGTTCAGGGCAAGGTGCTGCGGCTGTTCAAGGGCGGCGCGACGCTGGTCTGACCTAAATCTCCGTTCGCCCTGAGTAACGGCCGAGTAGCCCGCAGGGCGTATCGAGGTCGTGTATCGAAGGGCACCAGCACCACCCGGTTGTTGACGTCGCCATGCTGGACCGCGATCTGGCGGAAGCTGTGGATGTTGGAGGCGGCGGCGAAGATCGGCGGGATCTCGCTCATCCCGCCGAAATCGAGCGAGCCGCCGTTGAACGCCTCGATCACCTGGCCCGACTGGAACTCGCTGAGGAAATCCTACTATATTTGTAGAGATAAGACCGATCGCCCGCCCGCGGTCGATCTGCGATAGAGGTTCGATCGACGATTCGGTTTGGCGCAAGGTAGGCATGACGAAGAGCATCGCGATCATCGGTGGCGGGTTTTCCGGCACGCTCGCCGCCATCAACCTGCTTCGCCATTGCGAGTCGCGGCTCGTGCTGATCGAACGCCAGCCGCTCGCCGGCGAAGGGCTGGCGTATGGCGCGGCGCACCCGGCACATCTCCTCAACGTCCGCGCCGCTAACATGAGCGCCTTCCCGGACGATCCCGGCCATTTCCACCGTTGGGTCGCGGCGCAGGCGCCGGACGGCGATCCCAATCCGTTCGTGCCCCGGCTGCGCTACGGCGATTACCTGCGCGAACTGCTCGACGAGGCCCGCCACGCGGCGGAAGGCCGGTTGGAGATCGTGCGCGGCGACGCCGTGGACGTGGTCCGCGAGGGGGACATCACGCAGGTTGTGCTCGCGGACGGGCGGCGGATCGGCGTGGATACGGCGATGCTCGCGATCGGTAATCTGCCGCCGCACCCGCAGCCGGGCACCACCGGCCTGCCCGAGCGGCTGTACGCGCCCGATCCGTGGGCGCCGGGCGCGCTCGACGAACTCGGCGACGACGACACCGTGCTCGCGCTCGGCACCGGGCTGACGATGGTCGATGTCGTGCTGGCGCTGCGCGCGCGCGGGTTCGGCGGGCGGATCGTCGCGATGTCGCGGCGCGGGCTGCTGCCGCATCCGCACGCCGCCGCCGCGCCGCCGCCCGATCCGCTCGACGAGCGCCCGCGCGAGACCGGCTCGGCGCTGCTGCGCCGTGTGCGGACCCGTGCGAAGGCGATCGGCTGGCGCGCCGCGATCGACGAGCTGCGCCGCTTCACGCAGGATATGTGGCGCGCCGCGAGCGACCATGAGCGCGCGCGCTTCCTGCGGCATCTGCGCCCGTGGTGGGACGTTCACCGCCACCGCCTCGCGCCCTCGGTCGCCGAGGCGCTCGCGGCCCTGCGCGACAGCGGCACGCTCACGGTCTGCGCGGGCAAGATCGTCGCCACGGCGAGCGACAGCGACGGGCTGACCGTCACATGGCGGCCCCGCACCAGCGCGACGCCCGAGACGCTGCGCGTCGCGCGGATGATAAACTGCACCGGCCCGCAAGGCGATCTGCTCCGCGCCGAGGAACCGCTGCTCCGCAATCTCGTCGCGCGCGGCACGCTGCAGCCCGATACGCTTCGCATCGGCATCGACGTCGATGCGCAAAGCCGCACCATCGCCGCCGACGGCACCAGCAACGCCTGGCTCTACGCGCTCGGCCCGATGACGCGCGGTGCCTTCTGGGAGATCGTCGCGGTGCCCGACATCCGCGTCCAGAGCTGGTCGGTCGCGCGCCGCCTCGCCAACGCACAATGGGTCGGCGGCGAGGGGCTTTAGGGCACCGCCTCAGTCGTTGAAGCGTGCAGAAGCGAGACCTTTGAGAAGATCTCTCACGCGCATTTCTTAATGTGTTTTCCCGCGAAAGCGGGAAGCCAGAGCCAAACAAAACAACAACTTGCAGCTCTTGGACCTCTCGACTCCCGCGTGCGCGGGAGAACAAGAACGCGTTACACGCTATACCGCGAAGCAAAACTTTCGCGCGCCCAATCAACCCGAGTGTTGAAAATCCCAGCACTTATGTGGACATTCGACCCTGACGAGGATCGAAAAGGACACCGCGTTCGTGAGTATCGAAGCGACATCATGGCCGGAACCGAATGCGCTCGACGATGCGGTTGCGGCGTTG
The DNA here is from genome assembly GCF_004208535.1 of Sphingomonas populi. GTDB lineage: Bacteria > Pseudomonadota > Alphaproteobacteria > Sphingomonadales > Sphingomonadaceae > Sphingomonas > Sphingomonas populi. Next base: position 64,101 of record NZ_SGIS01000022.1, on the reverse strand, counting down.
CGTTCGGCGCGGATCGACTATCGCACCGATCTACGTGGCGGACGGACTCCGGTGCCGCTGTTTCCGTCCTCGGCCCGGCTCGCCGCCGCGATCGACCATCTCTCGGGCGCGATATACCCACGCCGGATCGGCGACTTCGCCGGCCCGGACTCGCAGGAGGACGGCTTCGTCGCTGATCGTCTCGCGCTCGGGCTTGATGTGCTGCGCGGCGAGATCGCCAAGGAACTCGCCTATTGGCAGGACGAGACGGCAACCCCGTTCGACCCCGAACAGCCCGAGCTCATCACCCGCCTGTTCGCCGCCACGCTCGGCGATATCCGCCGGCTGATCGATGCCGATGTCGAGGCAGCGTTCCTCGGCGACCCCGCCGCACGCAGCGTCGATGAGATCCTGATCTGCTATCCCGGCGCGATCGCGGTGCGCTATCACCGCATCGCGCACGAACTCCACGCGCTTGGCGCGCCGATCGTCGCGCGGATCATCTCGGAGATCGCCAACAGCCGCACCGGCATCGACATCCATCCCGGCGCGACGATCGGGCCGAGCTTCTTCATCGATCATGGCACCGGCGTCGTGATCGGCGAAACCACGATCATCGGCGCACGCGCCAAGCTGTACCAGCATGTCACGCTCGGCGCGCGCAGCCCGCTCGGGCTGACGCATGTGGGGCCGCGCGAACGCTACGCCCGCCATCCCGTGCTGGAGGACGACGTGACGATCTACGCCGGCGCGACGATCCTCGGCCGCGTGACGATCGGACGCGGCGCGACGATCGGCGGCAACGTCTGGCTGCTTGAGGACGTGCCGCCCGGCAGCGTCGTGACTCAGCCCGCAGCAAAAATCGCCGATCGCGAGACCGCCGAAGACCTGCGCGCCGCGCTGTCGGGGCGGAACCCTTGAGCGCCTGGTCCAACCCCTGGCCGCGCCAGTCGGGCTGCGCGCGCCGCCCGGTGATCGGCGTCTTGTGCTGCAACGAATTCTCGCAGCGCCCGGTGCAGGCGGTGGCGACGCGTTTCGTCCAGCCGCTCGCGGATTTCGCCGGCGCGGCGGTGGTGCTGATCCCGGCGGTGTCGGATGCCTGCGACGCGCTCGCGCTGGTCGATCGGCTCGACGGGCTGTTGCTGACCGGATCGCGCTCGAACGTCGCCGCCACGCGCTACGGCGCGGCCCGCGACGATAACGGCCCCGTCGACGAGCAGCGCGACGAAGTGGCGCTGCGCCTCGCCGCACACATGATCGAAGGCGCGCGGCCGGTGTTCGGCATCTGCCGGGGCTTGCAGGAGCTGAACGTGCTGTTCGGCGGCACGCTCACCGATGGGCTCGACTCGGTCCACCATTGCGGCCTCGCCGACGGGACTCACTATGAGCGCCATTTCGAGCATCGCCACGATCTCACGCTGACGCCCGGCGGAATGTTGCAGGCGCAGGCGGGTGTGGCCGCCGAATCCGTCAATTCGGTGCATCATCAGGGTATCGACCGGCTCGGCCACGGCCTCACGATCGAGGCGACCGCCGCCGAGGACGGACTGATCGAAGCCTTTTCCGCCCAACCCTGCGGCGCCGACGTGCTCGCGGTGCAATGGCACCCCGAATGGGACATCGGCACCAGCCAGGCGAGCAGCGCGTTCTTCGACCGGATCGGCACGGCGCTCGCCACGAATGTAAGGACGTTATCATGACCGAGGCTCGCCGCCTCTCCTTCCCCTTCGGCGCGCAGGTCGCGGTCGGCATGGCTGCGGGCATCGCGCTCGGCGTGATCGCGCGCGGCTATGTGACGCCCGATGCGCCGGGTCCGCTGGCCGAGGCGTTGCGCATCATCGGCGAGAGTTTCGTGCAATTGCTCAAGGCTTTGGTCGCGCCGCTGGTGTTCACCGCGATCGTCGCGTCGATCGCTGCTTTGCGCTCACTCGACAATGCCGCGCGGCTGGTGACATCGACGCTCATCTGGTTCGCGATCACCGCCGCCATCGCCGTCGCGATCGGCATCACGCTCGGCGTGACGATCCAGCCGGGGCTTCACGCCGGCGTCGAGCGTGCGGCGGCGGTGCGGCCCGATACGACCGGAAGCTGGCTCGATTTCCTGCGCGGGCTGATTCCCGCCAACGTACTCGGCCTCAGCGCCTCGACCACGATCAAGGGCGATGCGGTCAAGACGGCGCTGTCGTTCAACGTGCTGCAATTAATCGTCGTCGCGGTCGCGATCGGCGCGGCGGCGGTGCGCGTGGGAGAAGCCGGCGCGCCGTTCCTCGCCTTCAACGCCTCGGCCCTCGCGATCTTCCGCCGGCTGCTGCGCTGGGTGGTGCGGCTGACCCCGATCGGCACCGCCGCGCTGCTCGGCAATGCGATCGTCCATTATGGCTGGACATCACTGTCGGCGCTCGGCGCGTTCGCCGGCTCGGTCTATCTCGGCCTCGCGCTGGTACTGCTCGTGGTCTATCCGCTGCTGATGATCGCCAACGGCATCTCGCCGGCGCGCTTTTTCGCGGGCGCATGGCCGGCGATCCAACTCGGTTTCGTCTCGCGCTCGTCGATCGCCACTTTGCCCGTCACCGAGCAAGCCGCCGAACGGCTCGGCGTGCCGCGCAGCTACGCCGCCTTCGCGGTGCCGTTCGCGGCGACCACGAAGATGGACGGCTGCGCCGCGATCTACCCGGCGATCGCCGCGATTTTCGTCGCCCAATATTTCGGGATGACGCTCGGGCCGGTCGATTACGTGCTGATCGCGCTCGTCTCGGTGCTCGGCTCGGCAGCGACGGCGGGGCTGACCGGCGCGCTGGTGATGCTGACGCTGACACTATCGACGCTCGGCCTGCCGCTGGAGGGTGCGGGGCTGCTGCTCGCGATCGACCCGATCCTCGACATGGGCCGCACCGCCGTCAACGTCGCCGGGCAGGTGCTGGTGCCGCTGATCGTCGCCAAGCGCGCCGGATTGGTCGCGAGCGACCTGCCCGACGCGAGACTTGCCGCCGCCTGACGCACGCGGTCTTCCCGTGGCAATATGCTTTCGTTGCAGTGCAGCAGGTTGGAATCTGCGGGCCGCCCCCCTAAGAGGAGGGCGTCCCCTCCCCCACGGAAAGACCGGTCATGAGCAAACTCCACCTCGTCTTCGGCGGCCGCGTCAGCGATCCGCAGACGCTCGACTTCAACGATACGACGTCTCTCGATGTCGTCGGCATCTTCCCCGATTATGCCACCGCCGAAAAGGCCTGGCGCGCCGCCGCGCAGCGCACCGTCGATGATGCCGAGATGAAGTATGTCATCGTTCATATGCATAGATTGCTGGAGCCGGATTTGATGGCACCGCCCGCCGTCTGAAGCGCAGACAAGCTTCGTCGCCCCGGCGCAGGCCGGGGCCGCTGCGTAGCTTGGCTGGCCGGGTGCCCCAAACGCAGCGGCCCCGGCCTGCGCCGGGGCGACGGTGTCGTGTTTTGATGAACGCGCGCGCGACACAGCGCGACGCGGGAGTAAATCCCGCGTCGTCGGTCGGCGCTGGAGCGCCGCCGGCCGGTCGCGGCTGAAGCTCGGGATCAGCTTCGCTGATCCCGTCGCCGCCGCTTAGATAAACTCGATCTTCGACACGACGTAATAGCGGTCGCCAGAAGGCACCGTCACCTCAACCTCGTCCTCAACCTTGCGCCCAATCAGCGCCCGGCCGAGCGGTGAGTTGTACGAGATCCGCCCGCCCTTGGCGTCGGCCTCGGTCTGGCCGACGATCTGGTATTTCACCGGCTTCTCGTCCTCGTCGAGCAACGTCACGGTCGCGCCGAACACCACCTTATCGCCGGAGAGATCGCGCGGATCGATGATCTGCGCGCGGCTCAGCTTGTCCTCGATATCGGAGATCGACGCCTCGATCTGGCCCTGCCGCTCCTTGGCGGCGTGATATTCGGCGTTTTCCGAAAGGTCGCCGTGCGCGCGTGCTTCCTCGATGGCGTCGACGATCAGGGGACGCTCGGCCTTAAGCTGTTTGAGGTGCGCAGTGAGCGTGTCATGGCCCTCCTGCAGCATCGGCATCTTGTCGACGGTCGCCATCCCTTGAAATCCTTCGTCCCGAAAATGTGTCCCCAAGCCGGCCCTTCCGGACCGACCCGCACTGTGTTCAACTGTTGGGGAGTAATCGTGCGATCAGGAATAATAGGATTGCAGCGGCCGTACTTCAAGGTTTTGCGTCGCAAGCGCCACGATCGCCCGTGCCGCTTCCACGCCAGCCGACGCCGTGGTGAAGTGCGGAATCTTCTGAGTCAGCGCGGCGGCACGGATTGGCTGCGAGTCTTTCAGGCTCTGCCAGCCTTCCGTGGTGTTGAAGATCAGGTCGATTCCGCCGTCCTTGATCCGGTCGACGATATGCGGTCGCCCTTGCGCCACCTTGTTGACGCGCTCGACCGGGACGCCGTTGCGCTCAAGGAAATCGGCGGTGCCGCCGGTCGCGACGATGGTGAAGCCGTGGTCGGCAAGCTGCCGCATCGCCGGCAGGATGACCGGCTTGTCGCTATCCTTGACGCTGACGAACAAAGTCCCCGATTTGGGCAGCACCGTGCCCGCGCCAAGCTGCGCCTTGGCGAAAGCGAGCGCGAAATTCGGGTCGATCCCCATCACTTCGCCGGTCGATTTCATTTCCGGCGACAGCACCGGATCGACACCGGGGAAGCGCGCGAACGGGAACACCGCTTCCTTGACGGCATAATAACTGATGTTGCGATCGATCGCGGGCAGATCGGCGAGCTTCTCGCCCGCCATCACCCGAGCGGCGATTTTGGCGACAGGCACGCCGATCGCCTTGGCGACGAAAGGCACCGTCCGGCTCGCGCGCGGATTGACTTCGATCAGATAGACCAGCCCATCCTTCACCGCGAACTGGATGTTCATCAGCCCGACCACCGACAGCGCCTTGGCGAGCTCGCGCGTCTGCCGCTCGATTTCGGCGATGACATCGGCGCCGAGGCTATACGGCGGAATCGAGCAGGCGCTGTCGCCCGAATGGACGCCCGCCTCTTCGATATGCTGGAGCACACCCGCCACGACGACATCGGTGCCGTCCGAGATCGCATCGACATCGACCTCGATCGCGTCGCGGAGATACTGGTCGATCAGCACTGGCGACGTGCCGGAAACCTGCACCGCCGTCTGGATATAATCGTCGAGCTGCACCAGCGAGTCCACGATCTCCATCGCCCGCCCGCCAAGCACATAGCTCGGCCGCATGAGCACCGGATAGCCGATCCGCTCCGCCACCGCGACCGCCTCGTCGCGGCTGCGCGCGATGCCGTTGGCGGGCTGACGCAAGCCCAGCTTGTTGATCATCGCCGCAAACCGCTCACGGTCCTCGGCGAGATCGATCGCATCGGGCGATGTGCCGAGGATCGGAATGCCGGCATCCTGCAACGCCTGCGCGAGGTTGAGCGGGGTCTGCCCGCCGAACTGGACGATCACGCCATGCAGCGTGCCGTTCGACATCTCGACATGGAGGATTTCGAGCACGTCCTCGGCGGTCAGCGGCTCGAAATAGAGCCGGTCGGAGGTATCGTAATCGGTCGAGACGGTCTCCGGGTTGCAGTTGACCATGATCGTCTCATAGCCAGCATCCGCCAGCGCGAAGCAGGCGTGGCAGCAGCAATAATCGAACTCGATCCCCTGCCCGATCCGGTTCGGCCCGCCACCGAGAATGACGACCTTCTTGCGGTCGGTCGGCATGCTCTCGCACTCCGGCTCGCCGAACGTGGGCGCCTCATAGGTCGAATACATATACGGCGTCTTGGCGTCGAACTCGGCGGCGCAAGTGTCGATCCGCTTGAACACCGGCCGCACGCCGAGCTTGTGGCGCGCCGCGCGCACCTCCGCCTCGGTGATGCCGCCGGTCATCGCCTTGACCGCCTCGTGGATCAGCCCCGACCCACGCGCGATGCCGCTCGCGTTGCCGCGAAGATTGGCGGACTTGAGCGCGAGATAGGCGAGCCTTTTGTCCGAGAAACCCATCGCCTTGAGCTTGCGCATCCCCGCCGCATCGCGCGGCAGCCCGTTGTGGCAAACCTCTTCCTCGGCACGCACGATCTCGGCAATCCGCTCGAGAAACCACGGATCGTACTTGGCGATCGCATGCACTTCGGCGACGGTGAAGCCCTCGCGCAGCGCCTGCGCCGCGACCAGCAGCCGGTCCGGCGTCGCCTTCGCCAGCGCCGCCTCGATCTCGACCCGCGGCGCGCCCGACAGCCGCTCGACCATGTTGAAGCCGCTGAGGCCCGTCTCCAGCCCGCGCAGCGCCTTCTGGAGCGATTCATGGATGTTGCGGCCGATCGCCATCACCTCGCCGACCGACTTCATCGCGGTGCCGAGCACCTCTTCGGCGCCCTTGAACTTCTCGAACGCGAAGCGCGGGATCTTGGTGACGACATAGTCGATCGTCGGCTCGAACGATGCCGGCGTCGCGCCGGTGATGTCGTTGGTGATCTCGTCGAGCGTATAACCCACCGCCAGCTTGGCGGCGACCTTGGCGATCGGGAAGCCGGTCGCCTTCGACGCCAGCGCCGAAGACCGCGACACGCGCGGGTTCATCTCGATCACGATCAGTCGGCCGTCGGCGGGGTTGACCGCGAACTGGACGTTCGATCCGCCCGTCTCCACACCGATCTCGCGCAGCACCGCGATCGATGCGTTGCGCATGATCTGATATTCCTTGTCGGTCAGCGTCAGCGCGGGCGCAACGGTGATCGAATCGCCGGTATGCACGCCCATCGGATCGATATTCTCGATCGCGCAGATGATGATGCAATTGTCATGGCGGTCGCGCACGACCTCCATCTCATATTCCTTCCAACCGAGCAGCGACTCCTCGATCAGCACTTCATTGGTCGGCGAGGCGTCCAGCCCCGAACGCACGATCGCGATGAACTCCTCGCGGTTGTACGCGACGCCGCCGCCGGTGCCGCCGAGCGTGAAGCTCGGGCGGATGATCGAGGGCAGCCCGGTCCGCTCCAGACCGACGAGCGCCTCCTCGACGGTATGCGCGATCGCCGAGCGCGCGGATTCGAGGCCGATCTTGTCCATCGCGTCGCGGAACTTGAGCCGGTCCTCGGCCTTGTCGATCGCGGCGGCATCCGCGCCGATCATCTGCACGCCGTACTTCGCGAGCGTGCCATCATTGTACAGCGCCAGCGCGGTGTTGAGCGCGGTCTGCCCACCCATCGTCGGCAGGACGGCGTCGGGCCGCTCCTTCTCGATGATCTTGGCGACGATCTCCGGCGTGATCGGCTCGACATAGGTCGCGTCGGCCAGATCGGGATCGGTCATGATCGTCGCCGGGTTCGAATTGACCAGGACGATGCGATAGCCTTCCTCGCGCAGCGCCTTGATCGCCTGCACGCCCGAATAATCGAACTCGCAGGCCTGGCCGATCACGATCGGCCCCGCGCCGATCACGAGGATGGAGGAGATGTCGGTGCGCTTGGGCATGTCAGTTCTTCAATCCGGTTTCGCCAGGTCCGGCCTCAGCCGTGCAACCCCAGCCATCATATTCCACATCGTACAGAAGCTCGATCTGCAGGCACTTGAGCGTCAGCGCGCGGATCGCGTCGGCATCGACGCTCTGCTCGATCCCGAGGAACGTGCTGATCTCGCCGTCCTCGTCCTCCTCGCGCTCGATGAAGCTGAAGCCGAGCGTCTCGGCATCGTCCTCCAGTCGCTCCAGCGCCGCCTCGTCGCCGCGAAAGCTCACATCGACCAGCCGCACGATCTCGGCACGGTCGCCGTTCGCGGCGAGGCTGGCGAGCACGTCCTTGTCCGCCGCCCACTCGGCTTCGAGCCGCTTGGGATCGACTTCTGGGAGCGTCATGCCATCACCGCCGGGTTGAGCATATCGACGAACTTGCCGAACAGATACAGGCTGTCCTGCGGCCCCGGCGACGCCTCGGGGTGGTATTGCACCGAGAACGCCGGGCGATCGACCAGTTCCAGCCCCGCGTTCGATCCGTCGAACAGCGATACATGGGTCGCGCGCGCGTTGTCAGGCAGGCTCTCGCTCAGCACCGCGAAGCCGTGGTTCATGCTGGTGATCTCAACGCCGCCGTCGCCCAGCCGCTGGACCGGATGGTTGGCGCCGCGATGGCCCTGGAACATCTTGCTGGTCTCGGCGCCCACCGCGAGCGCGAGCAACTGGTGGCCGAGGCAGATGCCGAACAGCGGCTTGCCCGTCTCCAGCAACTGCCGGATCACCGGCACCGCATACACGCCGGTAGCGGCGGGATCGCCGGGGCCGTTCGACAGAAAGATGCCGTCCGGCGCGAGTGCCATCACCTCGTCGAACGTCGCGGTCGCGGGCACCACCGAAACCTTGGCGCCGGCGGCGACGAGGTTGCGGAAGATGTTGCGCTTCGAGCCATAATCGATCGCGACGACATGCGGACGCGCGCCCTCGCTCACGCCATCTTCATACCCGAAACCGAGCCGCCAGATGCCGCCCTCCCACGCCCCATGCGTCTCGCGAGTCACGTCGATGGCGAGGTCCATGCCCTCCAGCCCCGGCCAGCCCTGCGCCTGCGCGAGCAAAGCGGGAATGTCGAACACGCCGTCCGCGCTGTGCGCGATCACGCCGTTGGGCGCGCCGCCCGCGCGGATTCGCTTGGTCAGCGCGCGTGTATCGATGCCGGCGAGGCCGATGCGGTTGTGCCGCGTCATCCAGTCGTCGAGCCGTTCGACGCTGCGGAAGTTGGAAGGCTCGGTCACGTCCTCGCGCACGATCATGCCGAGCGCATGGGGTTCGTCGGCCTCGACGTCATCCGGGTTCGCACCGACATTGCCGATGTGCGGGAAGGTGAAGGTAATGATCTGACCCGCAAACGACGGATCGGTCATGATCTCCTGATAGCCGGTCATCGCGGTGTGGAAACACACCTCGCCGACCGCCGCGCCCTCAACGCCGAAACCACGCCCCCACACCACATCGCCCGATGCGAGAACCAACACGCCAGTGGCACCTTCGGGCGCGGAAATAGGTTTGGCGTCGGCCATGATCGGCGGGCACTCCTGCATTGGGTTTGGCGATGTCGCTAAGGCGCGGCAGCTAGAACCCGCAGGCGGCAGCGTCAATCTGTTATCGCCGCGCCGGTTGGGGTAAGCGGCGTGTTTCGATGTGCGGTGCCGGCCCGCTCTCAACACAAGGGATGTGACAATGATCAGGGACGACATCAAGGCGGCGCTCATCACCGCGATGAAAGCAGGCGAGAAAGCCGACACCGCCACGCTCCGCCTCGTCCAGTCGGCGATCAAGAACCGCGACATCGAAGCCCGCACCGGCAAGGCCCCCGACAGCGACGACGCGCTCGTGGTCGAGGTGCTCCAGAAGATGGTCAAGCAGCGCCGCGAATCGATCGAGATGTTCGTAAAGGGCGGCCGCCAGGAACTCGCCGACGCCGAAAGCGCGGAGATCGCGGTGATCGAACGCTTCCTGCCGCAACAGATGAGCGAAGCCGAGACGTCAGCCGCGATCGAGGCGATCAAGGCGGAGCTGGGTGCGTCAGGCATGAAGGACATGGGCCGCGTGATGGCCGAACTGAAGGCCCGCCACGCGCAAACGCTCGACATGAGCAAGGCGAGCGGGCTGGTGAAGGCTGCGCTGAGTTAAGCGCAACACACTCCCCTCCCGCTTGCGGGAGGGGCTGGGGGAGGGCCTGTTGGACAAAGCCTACACCAGACCAACCATCCGCGCTCGCGAATTGCGCGCCAATGCGACAGACGCGGAACGGCGCTTGTGGTCGATCCTAAGCGCCCGCAAGCTCGCAGGCGTCCGCTTCAACCGCCAAGTTCCAATCGGCCCATTCATCTGCGATTTCGTCTCACGCAGCGCAAAGCTCATCATCGAAGTCGATGGCGGCCAGCACGATGCTAACCACGACGCCGACGCGCAACGAACGCGCTACCTCGAAGCACAGGGCTACCGCGTCATCCGCTTCTGGAACAACGAGGTGATGCAGAACCTTGAGGGCGTTGCGTACACCATACAGCGCGCGCTTGCGGACATGCCCTCCCCCGACCCCTCCCGCGAGCGGGAGGGGAGTTAAAGCGCGCGCCCAAACTCCCCCTTGCAAATCCCTCCCCCTTTCTGGCAATAACCGTGCTAGAATCGCGCGGTGAGTCTTTCCCCTGCCTTTCTCGACGAGCTGCGCTCGCGCACGCTTCTGTCGGCGCTGATCGGCCGCACGACCAAGCTCCAGAAGGCCGGGCGCGAGCATCGCGCGTGCTGCCCGTTCCATAATGAGAAGACGCCGAGCTTTTACGTCAACGACGACAAGGGCTTCTACCATTGCTTCGGCTGCTCGGCGCACGGCGACGCGATTCGCTGGCTGACCGACCAGCGCGGCCTCCCCTTCATGGATGCGGTCAAGGAACTCGCCCAAGCCGCCGGCATGGAACTGCCGGCGATGGACGCGCGCGCCGCTGAACGTGCCGAGGCCGCCAAGGGCCTGCACGAAGCTTGCGGTGACGCCGCCGCGTGGTTCACCGAACAACTCCACGGCCTCGCCGGCGCCGAGGCGCGCGCCGTGCTGGAGAAGCGCGGCATCCGCCCGGAAACCGCGCGCGACTTCGGCCTCGGCTTCGCGCCCGACTCACGCGGGAAGCTCAAGACAGCGCTCAAAGACTATGGCGATCCGATGCTGGTCGAAGCCGGACTGCTGATCTCAGTGGAAGGCAAAGACCCCTACGACCGCTTCCGTGGCCGGCTGATGATCCCGATCCGCGACCAGCGTGGTCGAGCCATCGCGTTCGGCGGTCGCATCATCGGCGACGGCGAGCCCAAGTACCTCAACTCGCCCGAGACCCCGCTGTTCGACAAGGGCCGCACGCTCTACAATCTCGACAAGGCCGCGCCCGCCGCGCGCAAGGCCAACCGCGTGCTGGTGGTCGAGGGCTATATGGACGTGATCGCGCTCGCCCAGGCCGGCTTCGGCGAGGCCGTCGCCCCGCTCGGCACCGCGCTCACCGAACCGCAGCTCGAACGGCTGTGGCGGATCAGCGACGTGCCGATCCTGTGCTTCGACGGCGACAGCGCCGGGCAGAAAGCCGCGATCCGCGCCGCCCACCGCGCGCTGCCGATGCTCACGCCGGGCCGCAGCCTCGCCTTCGTCACGCTGCCGCAGGGGCAAGACCCGGACGATCTGGTCCGCGCCAAAGGCCCGGCCGCGTTCGAGGCGCTGCTCCGCCAGACACAGCCTTTGGTCGACCGGCTATGGGCGCACGAGCTCGCCGCCGAACCCACCGCCACGCCCGAGCAGAAGGCCGGCCTCAAGGCGCGCTTTACCGAGCTCGCCAACAGCATCGCCGACAGCGACGTGAAGCACGAATATCTCGCCGACTTCCGCCGCCGCTTCGACGAGATGTTCCGCCCGCAGCGCAGCGCCTTCGTACCGTTCGCGCCGCGCGCGCCCGGCGGCGGGGGCGCTGGCGGCTCCGGTCGCCGCAACGGTCAGCCGTGGAAACTGCCGATTGGCCCAATCCGCGCGGAAACCAAGGCAGCGCAGTCGCTTGGCGTCGATTCCACGCATATCAAGCTCATCCTCGCCGGCCTCATCCGTCACCCTGCCGAAATCGCGCGGCATATCGATGTCCTCGGCCTGCTGCGCCCGGCCGAGCCTTCATTGAACCAACTGTTCGACAAGATCATCGATCTGGCGATCAACGATCATACGCTTGATAGCGCGCGCCTGCTCACCATATTGGCCGCATCAGGCTTCGATCAGACGGTCGGCGAGTTGTTTAGGGCAGATCAGCCGCAATGCTCGTTTACCGAGAAAGATGCCGATCCCGAACGAGCCCGCGCCGATCTCGATGAGACCATCGCGATCTTGGTCGCGAGGCCGGAGGTAGTGGCCGCTTTGAACGAGGCGACGGCGGCGATGATGACTCATTTCACCGCCGAGGCGTTCGATCGGCAACGATCGTTAGTTAATGAATGTAACGCTTTGGAGTCGCGGCTTGCAAATCTCGTGCAAGCGAACGAAGACGCCAGAGCTTTTAAATCTGAGGGCAGTTAATGGCGAAGACCGATATGGCGGACGTTTCGGACACCAACGAGGGTGGCGATGCGCCGCTGATTGACCTCAACGATGCGAACATCAAGAAGGTGATCGCACGCGCGAAGAAGCGCGGCTACATCACCTACGATCAGCTCAATGAGGCGCTGCCCCAGGGCGAGATGTCGTCCGACCAGATCGAGGACATTTCCTCCGCGCTGAGCGAGATGGGCATCAACATCGTCGAGAATGACGAGCAGGGCGAAGAGGGCGACACCGAGGAGCAGCCCGAGGATGAGGCCGAGCCCGCCGATACGGCGGAGGAAAGCGCACCCAATCTCGACGTGAAGAAGAAGGAGATCGTCGATCGTACCGACGATCCCGTCCGCATGTACCTGCGCGAGATGGGTGCGGTCGAGCTGCTCAGCCGCGAGGGCGAGATCGCCATCGCCAAGCGGATCGAGGCCGGTCGCGACACCATGATCCTCGGCCTGTGCGAAAGCCCGATCACCTTCAACGCCATCATCGACTGGTCGACCGCGCTCAACGAGGGCACGATGCAGCTCCGCGAGATCCTCGATCTCGACGCGATGCTCTCCAAGGACCCCGCGCCGGAAAGCCTTTCCGACGACGATACGGGCGGGGATGCTGAAATTTCAGAGAAGACCGCCGGCCCGTCGTTCAAGGAAGAGGAGGAACCCGAAGAGGCGTCCGCCGACGAGGACGAAGATTCGATGACCGAGCGGCGCACGCCGCGCGCCTCCGACGACGAGGAAGAGGACAATACCCTCAGCCTCGCGCAGATGGAGGAGCAGCTCAAGCCGATCGCGCTCGAACGGTTCGCCAACATCACGGCGATCTACAAGAAATTCTCGAAGATGCAGCAGCAGCGCCTCGACCAGATGGGCGCCGGCGGCGAGCTGTCGATGGCCGAGGAGCGCAAGTACCAGAAGCTGCGCGAGGAACTCACCGCCGAGGTTGAGAGCGTTCAGTTCCACAACGCCAAGATCGAATATCTCGTCGATCAGCTCTATTCGTTCAACCGGCGCCTCACCGCGCTGGGCGGCCAGATGCTGCGCCTCGCCGAGCGTCACAAGGTCAGCCGCAAGGACTTCCTCGATCGCTACATCGGCCACGAACTCGACGAGGCATTCCCGTCGAGCGCGGCCAAGGTCGACAAGAAGTGGGCCGCGTTCGTCCTGAACGAGACCGAAGCCGCCGACCGCATCCGCCTCGAAATTTCCGAGATCAGCCAGCAGACCGGCATGGCGCTCGGCGAGTTCCGCCGCATCGTCAACATGGTGCAGAAGGGCGAGCGCGAGGCGCGTATCGCCAAGAAGGAGATGGTCGAGGCGAACCTGCGGCTCGTCATCTCGATCGCCAAGAAATACACCAATCGCGGCCTGCAGTTCTTGGATCTCATCCAGGAGGGCAATATCGGGCTGATGAAGGCGGTCGATAAGTTCGAATATCGCCGCGGCTATAAGTTCAGCACCTATGCGACCTGGTGGATCAGGCAGGCGATCACGCGCTCGATCGCCGATCAGGCGCGCACGATCCGCATCCCGGTCCACATGATCGAGACGATCAACAAGCTGGTCCGCACCAGCCGCCAGTTCCTCCACGAGCAGGGCCGTGAGCCCACGCCCGAGGAAATGGCCGAGCGCCTGAGCATGCCGCTCGAGAAGGTCCGCAAGGTGATGAAGATCGCCAAGGAGCCGATCTCCCTCGAAACGCCGATCGGCGACGAGGAAGATTCGCACCTCGGCGATTTCATCGAGGACAAGAACGCGATCATCCCGGTCGATGCCGCGATTCAGGCTAACCTCAAGGAAACCGTCACCCGCGTGCTGGCGAGCCTCACCCCGCGCGAGGAACGCGTGCTGCGCATGCGTTTCGGCATCGGCATGAACACCGATCACACGCTTGAGGAAGTCGGCCAGCAGTTCAGCGTGACCCGCGAACGCATCCGCCAGATCGAGGCAAAGGCGCTCCGCAAACTCAAGCACCCGAGCCGCAGCCGCAAGATGCGCTCGTTCCTCGACCAGTAAGTCTCACGCCGCGCCGGGCGACCGGCGCGGCGGCAACGACATAACCGGCTGATCGAAATACGGTTAAGCCGATCTACACCACGTCTTTACGCGCTTCGTATAAACCGTCTCGGCTAACCCCATATCGAGCATACCGGCAACGGTTCGAAAAGGCACACCGATTACATGGCGTTCGAGGCACCATCGATGAAACCAGCCGGTGATGCCTGGCAGATGCTCGCCGCGTTGGCCACCGCCGACGGTAGCGCCGCCCATCCCCGCATCGCCGCGCTCGCAGCGCCGAACGCCGACAAGCGCGACGTCGCGGATGCGGTCCACGCGGTCTGCACCATCCACGGCCGCTATCTGTTCGAGGGCGTCGCGCTCCAAAGCGACCAGCAGACCGCCGACTGGTTCGACCGCATCACCACCGCCTTCACCGACGAACGCGCCTATCTCGCGCATCTCACCGCCGCCGTCGGTCCCTTGCCGTCGACGCCCGGCCAGGCCGAAGCAGACGCCGCTTTCACCAACCAGCGCCACACCTTCGACATGCTCGCCCGCTCGGATCGCAAGGGCTGCGCGATCGGCACCGCCATCGCGCTCGTGATCGACTGGCAGGCGATCCGCATTGTGCTCGATGCAGCCGCCTTGCGGTTCGGCATCGCGGTGCCGCCATCCGAACTGCCCGACCGCGCCGATCTCGCCGCCTTCGTCGCGACCGCCAGCGACTCGCCCGCGACCCAGCGCGCCATCGCCTTCGGTGCGCAACAGGTCTTCGCCCAGCATCGCGGGCTGTGGAGCCTGCTCGAAGCCCGCGCCAGCGCCCGCAACCACCATTGCTGAGCGGCTTGCGCGACCGCGCGCACGCCCTCTATCCTCGGGCGGACCAAGGGGGACACGATGACCAAAGGCGGATGCCTGTGCGGCGCGATACGCTATGAAATTCCCGGCGAGCCGATCGCGGCGCGCGCCTGCTGGTGCCGACTGTGCCAATATCTCGGTGCCGGCAGCGGCACCGTCAACGTCGCCTTCTCGAGCGAAGGCGTGGCGATCACCGGCGATCCGCGCTGGCGCACCGATACCGCCGATAGCGGCAACACACTCCGTCGCGGCTTCTGCGCCGAATGCGGCACGCCGCTGTTCAGCACCACCGACGCCCGCCCGCACCTGATATTCGTGCGCGCCGGCTCGCTCGACGACCCCGATCTGATCGGCCCCGGCGCTACGATCTGGACCAGCGAAGCGCCGATATGGGCGCATTTCGATCCAGCGCTGCCGCAGGTGGAAAAGCAGCCGCCGCCGGTCGCGTAACGCCGTCCTGCCCGGCCTGCGCCGGGGAAGCCATCACCAGCCGCTCGGCTTGCCCTTGTTCTGCGCGTCGAGCCACACCTTCAACGGCGCGAAATAATCGACCATCGCCTGCCCCGACATCTCACGGCTGCCGGTGAACGCCTGTAGCGCCTCAGGCCACGGCTTCGACTGGCCCATCGCCAGCATCGTATTCAACTTCGCACCGACCTCCTTGTTGCCGTAGAACGAGCAGCGGTGCAGCGGCCCGGTCCAGCCCGCCTGCTTGCACGCCGCCTGGTAGAACTGGAACTGGAGCAGCCGGGCGAGGAAGTAGCGCGTATACGGCACGCTCGCCGGCACATGGAATTTCGCACCCGGATCGAACTTGGTCTCGTCGCGCGCGACCGGCGGCACGATGCCCTGATACTTCAGCCGCAAGTCGTTCCAGCCCTTCTCATACTGGCTCTCGGGAATCGCGCCCGAGAACACACCCCAGCGCCATTTGTCGATCAGCAGCCCGAACGGCAGGAAGGCGACCTTGTCCATCGCTTGCCGCAGCAGCAGGCCGATATCCTTGTCCGGCGTCGGCACCTTGGCCGGATCGAGCAGGCCGATCTTGACGAGATAATCGGGCGTGATCGACAGCGCGATGAAATCACCGATCGCTTCGTGGAAGCCGTCGTTGGCGCCATTCTCGTAGAGGAACGGCTTGGTGTTATAGGCGCGCTGGTAGAAATTATGCCCCATCTCGTGGTGGATGGTGGTGAAGTCGTCCGAATTGACCTTGGTACACATCTTGATGCGCAGGTCGTCCTTGTTGTCGAGATCCCATGCCGACGCGTGGCAGATCACCTCGCGGTCGGCCGGCTTGACGATCTGCGAGCGCTTCCAGAAACTCTCGGGCAGCGGCTTGAAGCCGAGCGAGGTGTAGAACCCCTCCCCCGTCTTGAACATCCGCACCGGATCATAGCCCTTGGCCTTGAGCAGATCGCCGACATCGAAACCGAGATCGCCCGCCCCCTTGGGCGCGACGACATCATAGATATTGCCCCATTCCTGCGCCCACATATTGCCGAGCAGATCGGCGCGGATCGGCCCGGTCTTGGCCTGCACCGCGTCGCCGTATTTCTCGTTGAGCTTCCAGCGGACATAGGTGTGCAGCGCCAGATACAGCGGCTCGACCTGCTTCCACAGCGTATCGGTGAGCGTGGCGAACTGGTCCGGCGTCATGTCGTAGCCCGCACGCCACAGCGCGCCGGTGTCGGCGAAACCGAGCTGCTTCGCACCCTGGTTGGCGATCACCACCTGCCGCGCATAATCCTTCCGCATCGGCGCGCCGACCTGACCGTGCCAGCTAACCCACATCTCCTTGAGCTTGGCCGGGTCGCGCGTGGTGCCCATCGCCGCTTCGATATCGCTGCCGTTGATCGGCTTGCCGTCGAGCGTGCCCTTGCCCTTGCCGTATTCGGACGACATGCGCGTGACGATCGTCGCGAGTTCGCTCGCCGCGCCGGGCGTGGTCGGCGCCGGCAGAGTCAGCCCGCCACGCAGCAGATCGAGCTTGCGCTTGGTGTCAAAGGACAGCCCCGGCAGCGTCGCGAACCGTGCCGCGCCAAGCGCATATTTCACCTGCATCTCGGTGCTCTCGGCACCAAAGCGCGCGGCGATCGCGTCGGTATCGTCGGTGATATAGGTCTCGTTGATCCACGTCGCCTGCTGGACCGGCACCGAGAAATCGCCGAGCACCTTTTCGGCATCGGCGACGAAGGCATCGGCCTGTGCAGGGGTCGTCGGCGCGGCGGTCTGGGCCAGCGCTGGGGCCGCCGCGAGCGCAAGCGCCAGCGCGACGGTGGAGATACCGGTGCGGATCATGGAATGCCCCTTTGGTCTTGTCTCGATGCGGCAAACTGTGCCGCAGCGGCGATCAGGTCAAGCCGCGAGAAAGTCGGCGATTTCCCGGCCAAGTTCGGGCTTCACCACCGCGCTCATGTGGTTGCCGGGGATCTCCCGGAAGGTGCCATCGACCAGCGCCTCGGCCAGTTCCGCGCCAGACCCATTGTCGTCGTCATCGACCCCGGTCAGCACCAGAGTCGGCGTGGTGATCGCGGCGACCGCCTCGGCCGGCGTATCGACGAACGTGTCGAGAATGCGCAGCAGCGCTTGCGGGTCGCCCTTGGTGGTCTTGAGGAAAGCCTCGGTCAGCCACTCGTTGCTGCCACGCGTGAAGCTGCCGAGGTTGGTCAGCACATGGCGGAAATAGCTGCCCCGCCCGGCAGTATGCACGATCCCCTGATAGCCCATCCCAGACAGCACCGCCCGCCGTGGCGTCGCGCCATTGGCGAGCATCCGCACCGTCGTTCGCCCGCCGAGCGAATAGCCGGCAAGATCATATTCGGTGAGGCCGAGATGTTCGATCAGCGCGAAGCCGTCGTGCATCAGCACATCGGGCGGATAGCTGGCGGCATCGTGCGGCTTGGCGCTGCTGCCGTGCGCGCGCAGATCGGGCATGATGACGCGGAACCCGCGCGATGCGATCAGCGCGGCATGGCCGTAGCGTATCCAGTTGGTGAACGCGTCGGAAAAATAGCCGTGGATCAGGACGACCGGCCTACCCTCGCCTAGCTCGCGCCACGCGATGCGGGTGCCATCGAAACTATCGAAAAACTGCGGTTCAATCGGGGAGCTTGCCAAGCGCGTCCATCCAACGGTCTGAGGTCGAGGGGTTATCCTCGCTCCTTATCCGCGGCAAGGCGTGCGTGTCGATCCATGCTTCGTGCAGGCTCTCTACGCCGAAGTGATGGCGCGGCACGAACCGGCCGGGCTCGTCGAAGCTGCCGACGGTCAGGTCCATCGTCTCGCCAGGCTTGAGGAACTCGAACGTCAACGGCGTGCCGCATTCGCGGCAAAACCCGCGCTCGGCGATCGGCGAGGATCGGAACCGCTCGGGCGGCTGCGTCGTCCATTCGACGTCGGCGATCCGAACGCCCTTGAACGCGATCGACACGCCCCCGGTCGCGCGCTGACACATACGGCAATGGCACAGATACGCATCGTCATCGTCGATCGCGACCGCGTAGCGGATGCGACCGCACTGGCAGCCGCCGGTGAGGGTTTCCGTCACAGCTCGAACACCTCCCGAAGTCGATCGATACTCTTTTCTCTATCAAAAATTGAGAAGCGGCTGAGGTGCGGCAGCGCGATCAGCTTTCGCCCATCGGCGAGGCGGTAGCGGTCCGCAGTGACCGCCCCCCATCCAACCAAATGACTGCTCTCGAATTGCGCTCCGCACAGGCTGGCCAGCGGTTTGGCTGGCTGCTCCTTTCCCATACAAACGATGATATCGAACGATATCTTGGGATATATGGATCGCCAGAGCCGGTCCGAGAACCTCAACGCGGCATTCCGGTGCGGGAGAGCGTCCCAACTCGGGCTACGAAACGGAACGTAGTTCGCGCTAAAAACCTCGTCGTCACAAACGTCGAGCAAGGTAAACAGGGCCTGGACCTGTTGCTGAAGCCTAGCCTTTCCCGGCTCGCAGCCGTTCCATGCCTCGACTCTGTAGGCGCTGCCCAACTCTTGCGACCAAGACGGGCCATGACGTTCTTTCCCGCCCGGATTGAGCGTCACGAACAGCAATTTCGCGGTGGCCATGTTCGCTTGCGGGCACATGATAAAGCGCCAGCCGAGATCATATCCCAGTCGGCGTGCCTCAATTTCGATCTCCGCGCCCCTACACAACGGATCGTCGCTTAAGGGTTGCTCAGACGCGCCCGCCAGTGTGACGTCATGGCAAAAAATCGGGGCATTCTGGTAAAGTAGTTTTCGAGCGTAATCCTCAACATTTATCCCGGCGGCATCTGCTTCGCCAGTTAAGCGCTCGATCAGGTCATCGTCCAATTCGAGAAAAAGATCCGCCATAAGGTGATGATGCCATCAAGGCATCATCACCTCAAGTCATCTCAATCCGCCTTCTGCAAATGCCGCCGCCCCAGCAACTCTGCGATCTGCACCGCGTTCAACGCTGCCCCCTTGCGGAGATTGTCGCTCACGCACCACAGCGACAGGCCGTTCTCCACGGTGGGGTCTTCGCGGACGCGGCTGATGAAGGTGGCATATTCGCCGACGCACTCGACCGGGGTGACGTAACCGCCATCCTCGCGCTTATCGACCAGCATGATGCCGGGTGCTTCGCGCAGGATGTTCTGCGCCTCCTCGGCCGAAATCTCGCGCTCGAACTCGATGTTGATCGCTTCGGAATGGCCGACGAACACCGGCACGCGCACGCAAGTCGCGTGGACCTTGATCTTCTTGTCGAGGATCTTCTTGGTCTCGACCACCATCTTCCACTCTTCCTTGGTCGATCCGTCGTCGAGGAAGCTGTCGATGTGCGGGATCACGTTGAACGCGATCTGCTTGGTGAATTTCTTCGCTTCGGCACTGTCGCCGACGAAGATGTTGCGGCTCTGCTCGAACAGTTCGTCCATGCCAGCCTTGCCCGCACCCGACACCGACTGGTAGGTCGCGACGACGACGCGCTTGATGGTGGCGGCGTCGTGCAGCGGCTTGAGCGCGACCACCATCTGCGCGGTCGAGCAGTTCGGGTTGGCGATGATGTTCTTGACGCGATACCCGGCGATCGCTTCGGGGTTCACCTCGGGCACGATCAGCGGCACGTCCGGGTCCATCCGGTAGAGCGACGAATTGTCGATCACCGTGCAGCCCGCCGCCGCGAAGCGTGGCGCGTGGATCTTGGTCGCTTCCGAACCGATCGCGAACAGCGCCATGTCCCAGCCGGTCGGATCGAAATTGTCGATGTTCTGGACCTTGAGCTTCTTGCCGGTCTCACCGAAATCGACTTCGTCGCCCTGGCTGCGCGAGGATGCGACGACGGCGATCTCGTCCGCCGGAAACTCGCGCTCCGCCAGAATGTTCAGCATTTCGCGCCCGACATTGCCCGTGGCGCCTGCGACGACGATCCGATAACCCATGATATTCTCCAATTCGGGCCGTGCCCGTAGCGTCATTGCGCGGCAGCGTCCATCGACTTTGCTAATCGTGCGTGCGCGCTTGCCAGGTCGCATGGGTGATGCCGTGAACCTCGGCGAGATGATCGGTCAGCGCATCGAGTTCGCTTGCCGCGACATTGGTGCTGACCAGCTTGGCGACGATCTCTACGCGGTCCTCGCCGCGCGGCACCACGTCGAGTTCGGCGACCGGCAGTTGCGCGCTTTCGAGATGCTCGGTCAGCAGGTCGCCCATCGGCCCGGCCGCCTCGGCCTCGGTGGTGATGGTTACGGTGTAGGTCGCCTCGACGTGCCGCCCCTCGATCGGCACGCGGTTGATCGCATCGACCAGCGGACGCAGCACGGTGTTGACGAGAATCACCATGAACGCGAGCAGCGCGGCTTCCGCGATCATGTCGCTGCCCGCGATCGCGCCGACCGCCGCTGAACACCACAAAGTCGCCGCCGTGTTGAGCCCACGGACGTTCATCCCCTCCTTCATGATGACGCCAGCGCCGAGGAAGCCGATCCCCGACACGACATAGGCAATGATGCGGATCGACTCGACATCCCCGCCGAGCCGCTGCCCGAGATCGACGAACGCTGCCGATCCCAGCGCGACCAGCGCATTGGTGCGCAAGCCTGCCGTGCGCTGGCGATATTGCCGCTCGGCGCCGATCAGCGTGCCGAGCACGAAGGCGACGAGATAACTGACGACCGTGTCGAGAAACGGCCACAGATGAAAGGTCGTCAGGAAACGCATGACGTTACGGCTTGGACTTTACAGTGCGGTCCAGGAAATTGACGATCGTCCCGAGCACATGCGGCCCGACCTCGGAGCGAAGCGCGCTATGCGTCTGGCCGGGGTAGAACATCATCTCGAACGGCCGGTTCTGCTTCTGCATTTCGGCGGCGAACGCGGTCGAATTCTCGAACACGACATTGTCGTCGGCCATGCCGTGGATCAGCATCAGCGGGTCGGCGATCTTGCCGGCATCGCCGAGCGCGTCGGATGCGGCATACGCGGCGGCATCCTTCTTGGGATCGCCCATGTAGCGCTCGGTATAATGCGTGTCGTAGAGTTCCCACTTGGTCACCGGCGCGCCCGACACGCCGGCGGCATAGACGCCGGGGTTCGCCGCGAGCATCTTGATCGTCATATAGCCGCCATAGGACCAGCCGAAGATCGCGACCTTCGATGGATCGACGAACGGCTGGGTCTTGATGAACTTGGCGCCGGCAAGCTGATCCGCGACCTCGACCGTCCCCATCGCGCGATAGATCTGGTCCTCAAACGCCTTGCCGCGATTGTACGATCCGCGATTGTCGATCTGGAAGAACACATAGCCGTGCTGCACCAGATATTGCGGCAGCGCGCCGCCCCATGCCCGCGTCACCTGCTGGCCGGTGCCGGGGCCGCCATAATGCTGGAAGAACACGGGATATGTCTTGCCCGGCTCGAGCTTGGGCGCGATCATTTCGTAATAGAGCGGCGTGCCGTCGTCGGCCTTGATCGTGCCGAACTGCGTGCTCCGGTGCGCGGCGCTATAGGGGTAATAGGGATGGCCCGGCACGATGGCATTCTCGTTGATCCACGCCAGCCGCTTGCCCGCCGCATCGGCAAGGTAGGTCTGCGGCGGCTGATCCGGGCTTGAGCGCGTGACGATCAAGCGGCTCGCGTCGCCGTCCATCGTCGCGCTGTTCCACCAGCCAGCCTCGGTCAGCCGCGTGATCGCGTTGCCGTGCTTGAGATCGAGCGCATAGACATGCTGTTCGAGTGGGCCATCCTTGTTGGCAACGAAGGTGATCCGCCCCGCCTTCTCGTCGATCCCGATCAGCGCCTGTACCACCCAGTCGCCCTTGGTGAGCTGGGTCCATTTGCCCTGTGCGTAGCGATAGAGGTGGCGGTAGCCGCTGCGCTCCGACGCCCAGATCAAGCTGCCGTCGCTGAGCACACGATACGCGTCGCTCAGGTTGAGCCAGCTCCGCACGCCCGATTTCTCGGTGAACAGCACATGCGCCTTGCCGGTCGCCGGATCGACGCTGAGCATGTCGAGCGTCTTCTGGTCACGGCTCTGCCGCTGGACGAGCAAGGCCGAACCGTCGGGCGTCCAGTCGACGCGGGCAAGATAGATGTCGCGGTTTGCGCCGAGATCGACCTTCACCTGTTTGCCATCCAGGCCGACCACGTAGAGATCGACCAACGCGTTGGGCGTGCCCGCCGCCGGATAGCGCTGGTCATAGACCTTGGTGCCCTCCGCGCCGATCGCCGCGCGCGTGACCACGCCGACCGGCGCCTCGTCGAACCGCTCGATCGCGATACGAGTCTCGTCGGGCGACCACCAATAGCCGGTGAAGCGGTGCATTTCCTCCTGCGCGACGAACTCGGCCTCGCCCCAATGCACCGTGCCGCCGCCACCCTGCGTCACCGCATGCGCCGCGCCGCCGCCGAGCGGCTGGACGAACACATTCTGGTCGCGCACGAAGCCGATGTAACCGCTGCGCGGGGATACGGTCGGGTTGAGCTGCCCGCCCGGCTGGTTGGTCAGCCGCCGCACCTGCCCGTCGAGCCCGGCAAGAAACAGGTCGCCATCGAGCGGCACGAGGATCGTCTTGCCATCGGGCGCCCAGTCATACGCGACGATGCCTTTGCTGCTGCCGATGCGTGCGCGCTCGCGCTGCATCTTCTCGGCTTCGGACAGTTCGGCGCCGCTGCCGATCTTGCGCGAATCGACCAGCATCCGCTCTTCGCCGGTGCGGGTGTCGCGCGCCCACAAATCGAGCCGGTCCTTCTCATCGGCGCGTGGGCGAAGCGACGTCAGCAACGTGCCGTCCGGCGACAGCCTCAGCGCACGCGGCTGCGGCCCGGCGAGATCGGGGCTGGCGAAGACGCGGTCGAGCGTCAGCGCCTGTTGCACCGGCTCAGCGGCCATGAGCGGGACCGGCGCCGAGAACAACAGCACCCCAGCGAGCAAAGCGCCTTTTCGCAAACATCATCTCCGCATCTCTCAGGCCATCGCCTGCGCGAGCGGCAGGCGGGAACGGCCTTATCGCGATGCGGACGCGGTGCGTAAAGGGGCCGGTTTGCGCCACGGCAAACGCCGCCCTTCGATCAGCGAGCGCCACGCCCATTCGACCGGCGCGATAGCATAATGCCGCACATAGACGTTCGCGACCCATAGCAGCACTGCATCGATGACGAACGCCACCACCATCAGCGGCCCCCACGTCAGCTTACCGTACAGCGCCAGAGCGAACGGCGGGAACAGCAGCCACAGGCAGATCAGCGTCTGCGCGATGTAGAGTGTCAGCGCCGTCCGCCCCGCCGCGACGAACGGCCGCAGCAGCCGCGCGCCGAACACCGTCGTCACCAGCAGGTTGATCAAGCCGATATGCCCGAGCGTCACCGCCAGCCGGGCCAGTTCGGAGGTCGCCCAGTCGAGCTTCGGCGCATCGTCGAACCGCATCGTCTGCCACGCCGAAATCGCGCGCAGCGACAGGCCGATCGCATAAGCGATCACCGTCATCCCCACGTAGAACCGCCGCGAGCGCTGGCCTTGCAGCAGGCCGAGCTTGAACAGTCCGGCACCGATCAGCATCGTCGACGCAGCTTCCCAGACGAACAGCGCTTCCAGCCCATAACTCTCCATCATGATGATGATGGACCATTGCATCTTCGCCCAACTGAACGCGGTGCCGCGCCGGGCCGTGTCCTCGGCGACGACCCGCGTGGCCATCTCCCGGTCGCGCTTGGCCTTGCTGACCTCATGCTTTTTCTGCGCCGCGATCGCCTTGCGATCATCCGCGTCGAGCGGCACGCCATTGTGCTGCTTGATCGCCACCTGCGCGAGCGTGGCGTGCCGCTGGATCACGGTGTTGAGATCGAGCGCGCCGGTGACGAACGTGAACGCGGCCAGGTTGAGGCCAAGGAGGATAAGCCATTTGCCCGGAAGCCGCGCGAACAGGAAGGCGATCAGCGCGGCGATGCCATAGGTGTGCAGGATCTCACCCGGCCACAGCAGGATGAAGACATGGACGACACCGAACGCGAAGAGGATCAGGTTGCGCACATAATAGCGCCCCAACACCTGCAAATGCCCCGCCGCCTCCGCCGCGCGGGTGGTTAGGATCACCATGCCCGCCCCGAACAGCATCTCCAGCATGCAGCGCGCGGTGCCATCGGCGAACACCTCGCGCAGCCACCACGCCGCCTGATCGGTCGGACTCCAGCCGAGATGGCGGATATCGTCGAACGACGCGATCAGTGATTGCCCCATGTCGTTGATGTTCATGAACAGGATGCCGAGGATCGCCACGCCGCGCAGGATATCGAGCACCGCAATCCGCGGCGCACCGTCCGGCTCGGCGGCCGTCGTCATCGGTATGTCGCTCACCCCGGCTCTCCCCCTCAGCGAGACGAGAATACCGCAATGCATGTGTCCTGTAAATGCAACACACCGCCTCATAACCCGTCACCCAGCGCAAGCTGGGGCCCCTCCGAGGCGGACGTTCCGGTTTCCACAGGAAGACCTCAGCTTGCGCTGGGGTGACGGTGACGGTGACGGTGACGGTGACGGTGACGGTGACGGTGACGGTGACGGTGACGGGCCGATGCTCGAACGTACCGCGCCCGCGCACCAAAAAGGGCGCGGGAGCTATCGCCCCCGCGCCCTTCCTGAAACCTTGCGGTCGTCGCTTATTCGGCGGCGACGGTGCCCTTGGCCGGACGGTTGTCGCGGCGCTCGGCGATACGCGCCGACTTGCCGGTGCGGCCACGCAGGTAATAGAGCTTGGCACGACGCACCGCACCCTTGCGGACGACTTCGATGCTGTCGATGTTCGGCGAATACAGCGGGAAGACGCGCTCGACGCCCTCGCCAAAGCTGATCTTACGAACGGTGAAGTTAGACCCCATGCCCTTGTTCGAACGCGCGATGCACACGCCTTCGTAGTTCTGCACGCGGGTCCGGTCGCCTTCGACCACCTTCACGCCGACCTTCAGCGTGTCGCCGGGGCGGAATTCTGGGATCGTCTTGGTCGCCAGGAACTTGGCGATGTTTTCGGCTTCGATCGTCTGGATGAGATTCATCTCATGCGTCCTTCGTCTGTCGCCGCGCGCCAGAGGGAGGCTTGACCCGAACGCCCTCGTGGCGCTCCCAAAGGTCCGGCCTCCTTAGCCGTGTCTCGGTCTCGGCCATGAGCTTTCGCCATGCCGCGATCCTCGCATGATCCCCCGATCGCAGCACTTCGGGGATCGTGCGCCCTTCCCATTCATTAGGTCGGGTATAATGCGGATATTCGAGAAGGCCGCTTTCGAAGCTCTCGTCATCTCCGCTGGAAGGCGCGCCCATTACGCCGGGAAGCAGGCGAATGCAAGCGTCGAGCAGCACCAGCGCCCCCATCTCCCCGCCCGACAGGATATAGTCGCCGATCGACACCTCTTCGATGCCGCGCGCCGCGAAGATCCGCTCGTCGAACCCCTCGAACCGACCGCACAGGATGGTGACACCGGGGCCGCTCGCCAAGTCACGCACGCGGCGCTGGGTGAGCGGCACCCCGCGCGGCGTCATTGCTATGAGGGGGGCGCCCGTCGCCACGCTATCGATCGCAGCGGCGAGCACGTCGGCACGGAGCACCATCCCCGCGCCGCCGCCCGCCGGCGTATCATCGACGGTGCGGTGTTTGTCGGTCGCGAAATCCCGGATGTTGCGCGCATCAAGGCTCCACCGCCCCTCGCTCAGCGCCCGCCCGGCCAACGACATGCCGAGCGGGCCGGGGAACATATCCGGGTAGAGCGTGAGGATGGTGGCGGCGAAGGTCACTTGGCCCAATTTTCCACCACGAGACCCGGCACGTCCATGAAGTCGCGCTCATTGGCAGTCACGAGCGTCAGGCCGAGCGACAGCGCATGCGCGGCGATCAGGCGATCGAAACTCGCCCGTCGAAACGGCAGCGTTGCATAAGCGCGCGCCGCCGTTTCGTCGAACGGCACCAAGGCAACGTCCCTCAGGAACGCATCAAGCGCCCCCATCGGCGGCGGGCGTCCCTTGGTTGAGCCGAGCGCGACCTCGGCAAAGACGATAGCGGATACTCCGAGATCGCCCTCGTCGCATCGACGAACCCGCTCGGCCAGAACCGGGTGCGGACCGCTGAGCAGCACGATGACAGTATTAGCGTCGAGCAGGTATTTCATGGTTTGTCGGGCCGCCAGCCTGACCAATCAGGATCATCCCAAACCCTTGGTGAATCCTCGAACTCACGCTCTTCGGGCGTGAGCGGCTTGAGCCAAGGGATTGCTCCCATCCAACCCTCACCGCTGATTTTCCGCTTCGGCGCGTTGGCAGGTTCGAACGTGAAGCGACCATGCTCCTCGCGCAAGCGCATCTCGGCGCCTTCTTCAAGGCCAAGCGCCTTGGGCAAGCGCAGTGCGAGCGAATTGCCCGACTTGAACACCTTGGCTTTATAGTCCTCGCTCATCGCCGCAGCTCCGTATACACTCCACGTATATACTAAACCACGAACGCCCCGTCAATCACCACCCGCTCGCCGTCCCATTCGGGCACCGCGTCGGCGTTCATCGGCACCATGAAGCGCTGGCCGCCTTCACGTTCGATCTCTATCACGTCGCCCGCGCCGAAATCTTCGATCAGCACGACATGCCCCAGCGGCTCGCCCATCGTTGAGACGGCGGCGAGGCCGATCAGGTCGGAATGATAATATTCGCCCGGCTCGAGCGGCGGCAAAGCCGAACGCGGCACCGTCAATTCGGTGCCGCGCAGTGCCTCGGCAGCGTTGCGATCAGTCACTTCGGCGAAGCGCGCGATCGTGCCGTTGCCGCCCGGGCGTGCCGACTTGAGCGTCAGCGCGCCACCATTGAGCACCTTGTAGCGCGCCAGATCCTCGGTGAAGACCTTGAGCCGCACTTCCCCCGTCACGCCATGCGCGCCGATGATGACGGCGAGCGTAACGGGGCGATCTGCCAACATTATGCCTCGGCCGAAGCCTCTTCGGCGGCCGGGGCTTCCTCAGCCGGCGCAGCAGCGGCGGCCTTGGCGGCTTCCTCGGCTTCGGCGAGCTTGGTGGCGCGTTCCTCGGCGCGTTCGGTCGCCTTCTCGCCCGGCTTGCCCTTGTTCGGGTTGTTGCGGACGGCACGCTCCTTCACGCCCGTCACGTCGAGGAAGCGCGCGACGCGGTCGGTCGGCTGCGCGCCGTTGCCGAGCCAGTGCTTCGCGCGCTCGGCGTCGAGAATGATGCGCTTCTCGTCATCCTTGGCGAGCAGCGGATTGTAGGTGCCGATCTTCTCGATGAACTTGCCATCACGCGGCGAACGCGCGTCCGCCACGACGATGCGGTAATAGGGACGCTTCTTGGAGCCGCCACGCGACAGACGAATGCTGAGTGCCATCTTGAACTACTTCCTTCTTCTTATCTTCTGTCGCCCCGGCGAAGGCCGGGGCCGTTTCGTTGAGGTCGCCGCGGCGACGATTACTTCTTCTTGTTCATCAAATTCTCGAACCCCGGCGGCAGCTTGGCCTGACCACCGCCAAGCCCAGGCAGCCCGCCCGAGTTGCCGCCGATCAGGCTGCCGATATCCGGCATGCCAGCCCCACCGAGGCCACCCATGCCGCCACCGCCCATGCCGCCCTTGCCGAACATCGCCGCCATGCCCTTCAACCCGCCCATCTTGCGGATCTTCTTCATGGCGCCGGCCATTTCCTGATGCATCTTGAGCAGCTTGTTGACGTCCTGCACGGTCGTCCCCGAGCCCTTGGCGACGCGGATCTTGCGCTTGGCGTTGAGCAGTTCGGGCTTGGCGCGCTCCTTCTCGGTCATCGAACCGATCATCGCGTCCATGTGGATCAGCACCTTGTCGCCGCCGACCTGCTGAACCGCGCTCTGCGCCTTCTTCAGCCCCGGCAGCATGCCCGCGAGCGCGCCGAGGCCGCCCATCTTGCGCATCTGCTGGAGCTGCGCGCGAAGATCGTTGAGATCGAACTGGCCCTTGGCGAGCCGCGCCGCGATCTTCTCGGCATCTTCCTGCTGGATCGTCTCGGCGGCGCGCTCGACCAGGCTGACCACGTCGCCCATGCCGAGGATGCGGCCCGCGACCCGGCTCGGATGGAAGGCTTCGAGCGCATCCATCTTCTCGCCGGTGCCGGCGAACTTGATCGGCTTGCCGGTGACGGCGCGCATCGACAGCGCCGCACCACCGCGCGCATCGCCGTCCATGCGGGTCAGCACCACGCCGGTCAGCGGCACCTGCTGCGAGAAGCTGGTCGCCACGTTGACCGCGTCCTGGCCGGTGAGCGCATCGACGACGAGCAGGATTTCCGCCGGACGTGCGACATCAGCGACGGCGCGCATCTCATCCATCAGCGCCTGATCGACATGCAGGCGGCCCGCCGTATCGAGCATCAGCACGTCATAGCCCTGCAGCTTCGCCGCCTGAAGCGCGCGCCGCGCGATATCGACCGGCTGCTGGCCCGGCACGATGGGCAGCGTCGCCACCTCGGTCTGCGTGCCCAGCGTGGCAAGCTGTTCCTGCGCGTTCGGGCGATTGACGTCGAGCGACGCCATCAGCACCTTCTTGCGCTCGCGGCCGCCCTGCCCGCCCGACAGCCGCCGCGCGATCTTGGCAGTGGTCGTCGTCTTGCCCGAGCCTTGCAGGCCTACCATCATGATGACGGCCGGCGGCGTGACGCCGAGTTCAAGCTCGGCCGCGCTACCGTCGCCATCGCCGCCCAGCATCGCCACCAAGGCGTCGTTGACGATCTTGACGACCTGCTGACCCGGCGTGACCGAACGCAAAACTTGCTGGCCGATCGCCTGCTCGGTCGCCTTGTCGACGAACTCGCGCGCCACCGGCAGCGCGACGTCGGCTTCGAGCAGCGCGACGCGCACCTCGCGCATCGCGGCGCGCACGTCCGCCTCGGTCAGCGACCCGCGGCCGCGCAACCGATCGAACACACCGCCAAGACGGTCGCTGAGGCTCTCGAACATCGTCAAACCTTCCACTTCGAACGCTATCGCCCTACGAAAAAACGCAAAAGACGCCGGCGGACGAAACCTCGTCGGCCGGCGTAGCCCCGTGGGGCAAGCCTTTCACGAATCCCGATGGGGACACGATCGAAGCGCGCTTTAGCGACTTCGCGCGCATCTCGCAACCCGCCGGGGCTTAACGCGAAATACACGGCTCGAACGACATAGTCCGTTGATCGGGTTTGTAAGGCGTTGGCAATGGGTTCTGGACACGACGACGGATCGGAGGTCACGCTCCCGCCACGCCAGGATCTGTGGATCGGCGCCATCACGGTCACCGCGATCGTGCTGTTCGTCTGCACCGCCGGCGCCGCGCTGTCGCTGGCGTTCGACGCGCATCGCTCGGATCGGCCGGCCGATCGCTGGTTGATGATCGCGCTGCTGCTCAACGTCGCGCTGATCCTGTTCGGCTGGCGCCGCCACCGCGAACTGAGCAGCGAGGTCGCGGCTCACACCCGCGCCGGAGACCGCGCACACCACCTCGCCGCGCGCGATCCGCTGACCGGCGTCCTCAACCGGCGCAGCCTCACCGAGGAAGGCGCGACACTGTTCGTCGGCGCACGCCGCCGCCACAAGGCGATGGCCCTGATGATGATCGACATCGATCACTTCAAGGCGATCAACGATCGCCACGGCCACGCCACCGGCGACGCCGTGCTCCGCCTCGCCGCCGCCGAGATCACCCGCATCATGCCGAGCGGCGCGGTGCTGGCACGGATCGGCAGTGACGCATTCGCCTGCGGCTTCCTGTTCGATTCCGGCCATCCCGCCACGGTCGAGCGCGTCGTCGAGCGCACGATCAGCAAGTTCGCCCAACCCTTCAAATGCGAGGGGCTGGCACTCGCGATCAGCGCCTCGGTCGGCATCGCCCGCTCTGACAATGGCTGCGCCAGCTTCGAGGCACTGATGCGCGGCGCCGACTCCGCGCTCCACGCCGCCAAACACGCTGGCCGCAACCGCTACGCCTGGTTCGATCAGGCGTTGGAACGCGAGGAAGCGGCCCGTGCCCTGCTTGAGACCCGCCTGCGCGGCGCAATCGCCCGGCAGGACATCGTCCCCTATTTCGAACAGCAGATCGATCTCGCTACCGGCGGCCTGCGTGGCTTCGAAGTGCTGGCGCGCTGGGACACGCCCGACGGCATGGTCGCCCCCGCCGTCTTCTTGCCCGTCGCCGAGCGCACCGGGTTGATCGGCGATCTGTCGTTTTCGGTGATGCGACAGGCCTTCCTCGCCGCGCGCGATTGGGACGCCGGGCTGACGCTGTCGGTCAACCTCTCACCGTGCCAGTTGCAGGACGCCTGGCTCGCGCAGAAGATCATTAAGGTGCTGACCGAAGTGCGCTTCCCACCCGGTCGGCTCGAGATCGAAGTGACCGAAACCGCGCTGTTCGACAACCTCGCGCTCGCCCAGTCGATCCTCGCCAGCCTCAAGAATCAGGGCGTGCGGCTGGTGCTCGATGATTTCGGCAGCGGTTTCGCCAGCCTTGCGCATCTCCATGCCGCAGCGTTCGACCGGGTCAAGCTCAGCCGCAGCTTCGTCACCGCACTCGACACTACGCCCGATCATGCCGTGATGATCAACGCCGTCGCCCGCCTCGGCGAATGCTTCAACCTGCCGATCACCGCAGTCGGCATCGAAACCGCCGAGACCGGGGAACGGCTGCGCGCGCTCGGCTACACGCGCGGGCAAGGCCAGCTCTATGCGCAGCCCGCCAGCATCGCCAACACCCGCCGCCTGCTCGCACAGCGCGGCCTGCTGCGCCAGCCCGGCCCAACGATCGCCAACCCACACCGCGCGATCGGCTAGAATGGACATCCGCCGCGCCCGTCCCTAGATCACCGCGCATGATCGACCGCGCCGGCCCCTGTCGTGGCTGACCCCCATATCGTCAGCCTGGGCTGCCGGCTCAACATCGCCGAGAGCGAGACGATCCGCGCGTTGCTCGCAGGAACCGAACGCGCGCGCGACACGGTCGTCGTCAACAGTTGCGCCGTCACCAACAGCGCCGTCGCCGAGACGCGCGCCGCGATCCGCCGCGCGCGGCGCGAGCGCCCGACGGCGGAGATCGTCGTCACCGGCTGCGCCGCGCAGATCGATCCGGCCAGCTTCGCGGCGATGCCCGAGGTCGATCGCGTGATCGGCAATGCCGAAAAGCTTTCGTCGCACGCCTGGAAAGCATCGGCCCCGGTCGTGGTCGGCGACATCATGCAGGTGCGCGACACCGCCCCGCATCTGGCAAGCGCCTTCGCCGCGCACGCGCGCGCGTTCGTCGAGGTCCAGAACGGCTGCGACCATCGCTGCACCTTCTGCGCGATCCCCTATGGGCGCGGCAACAGCCGTTCGGTGCCGGCGGGCGGGGTGATCGACCGGATCGCGGCGCTGGTCGATGCCGGCTACCGTGAAGTGGTGCTGACCGGGGTCGATCTCACCAGCTACGGCCCCGATCTGCCCGGCGCGCCGACGCTCGGCATGCTGGTCGAACGTATCCTCACCCACGTCCCCAAGCTGGAACGGCTGCGGCTGTCCTCGCTGGATTCGGTTGAGATCGACGACCGGCTGTTCGACCTGATCGCGCGGCATCCGCGCATCATGCCGCACGTCCACCTCTCCTTCCAGGCCGGCGACGACATGATCCTCAAGCGCATGAAGCGCCGCCACAGCCGCGCTCAGGCGGTCGCTTTGGTCGCGCGCCTGAAAGCGGCCCGCCCCGACATCGCGATCGGTGCCGACCTCATCGCCGGCTTCCCGACCGAGGACGCCGCGATGTTCGCCAACACCCGTGCGCTGATCGACGATTGCGACATCGTCCACGCGCATATCTTCCCATACTCGCCGCGCGAAGGCACCCCCGCCGCGCGGATGCCGCAAGTCGCGCCGGACGTACGCAAGGCGCGCGCGGCGGAACTCCGCGCGGCAGCGGCGGCGCGCAAGGCGGCGTGGCTAAACACCCTCGTCGGCACCGAACAGGACGTGCTGGTCGAGCGACCCGGCGATCGCGGCCACGCCGGCAACTTCGCCGAAGTCCGCTTCCCCGCCCCGCTACCCTCCGTTCGCCCTGAGCCTGTCGAAGGGCGTGTTCCGGGCGCAGGTGCTTCGACAGGCTCAGCACGAACGGAGTGGGTCGGACAGGTCGCGCGCCTCACCATCACCGCCACCGACGGCCTCACCCTCCAAGCCCCATCGCTACAAAAGGCAATCGCATGAGCACCACACCCGGCTGGCACGAGCGCCTGCTCGGCGGCTTCAAGCGCACCTCCGATCGGCTGATCGGCAACCTCGTCGGGCTCGGCACCGCGCCGCTCGACGACGCCACGCTCGACGATATCGAGGAAGCGCTGATCGCATCCGATCTCGGCCCGCAGACCGCGCACCGCATCCGCGACCGGCTCGCCGCCGGCATGTTCGAGCGCGACATGGAGGATCTCGGCATCCGCCTCACCGTCGCCGAAGAAATCGAGAAGGTGCTGGAGACAGTCGCCAAGCCGCTGGAAATCGAGGCGTTCCCCCGCCCGCAGGTGATCCTCGTCATCGGCGTAAACGGTTCGGGCAAGACCACCACCATCGCCAAGCTCGCGCACTGGCTGAAAGAGCAGGATTACGCGGTGATGCTCGCCGCCGGCGACACCTTCCGCGCCGCCGCGATCGGCCAGCTCGCCACCTGGGCGGAACGCGCCGGCGTGCCGATCATCAGCGGCAAGGAAGGCGGCGACGCCGCCGGCATCGTTTACGAGGCGGTCAAGCAGGCGACCGCGATCGGCACCGACGTGTTGATCGTCGACACCGCCGGCCGCCTCCAGAACAAGCGCGAGTTGATGGACGAACTCTCGAAGATCCGCCGCGTGCTCGGCCGGCTCAACCCCGCCGCCCCGCATGACGTGGTGCTGGTGCTCGACGCGACCACCGGCCAGAACGCGCTCAACCAGATCGAAGTGTTCAAGGAAATGGCGGGCGTTACCGGCCTCGTCATGACCAAGCTCGACGGTTCCGCGCGCGGCGGCATCCTCGTCGCGGCGGCGGAGAAATACGGCCTGCCGATCCACGCGATCGGCGTCGGCGAAGGCATGGGCGATCTCCGCCCGTTCAACGCCAACGAAGTCTCGCGGATCATCGCCGGTGTGGATGGAGTGCGTCGTGGTTGAGATCAGCAAGAAGCCCGTCCCCAAACCCGTCAACGCGCCGCTGCTGCGCATGGCGGTCGATTACGGCCCGCTCGTGGTATTCTTCGCGGTCAATTACCTCGCCCCCGGCCCGACCGTCGCCAAGGCGGTCGCCGCGACGATCGCCTTCATGATCGCCGAGGTGGCGGCCTTGCTTTTCTCTCAGCTCAAGCTCGGCTCGATCTCGCCGATGCTGTGGATCACCGGCGCGCTGGTGCTCGTGTTCGGCGGGCTGACCATCTATTTCCACGATCAGCAATTCATCCAGATGAAGCCAACCTTCGTCTATGCGCTGTTCGGGGGCCTGCTGCTGTTCGGCTGGCTGACCGGCCGGCCCTTGCTCCAGCAATTGCTCGAAACCGCCTATCCGGGTCTCGACGCCGAAGGCTGGCGCAAGCTTACCCGCAACTGGGCGATTTTCTTCATCCTGATGGCGATCGGCAACGAAGCCGTCTGGCGCGGCACTGCGATGCTGTGGGGTAAGGACGCCGGCTGGAACGCGTGGTTATGGTACAAGATGCCCGGCTGCGTCATCATCACGCTCGTCTTCGCGATGGCCAACGTGCCGATGCTGATGAAGCACGGCCTGACGCTGGGCGACGACAAGCCGCCGATCGTGCCGCCAGAGGGCTGATCCGAAATATATCGTCACCCCGGCCTGCGCCGGGGCGACGAGGGGCATCAAAAAGGGCCGGAGACCCTGCGGTCCCCGGCCCTTTCGGTAACCGTCAGCGGCTGGATCAGCCCTGTTGATCCGCGCGGCTCACGCCCTCGCCGTCGAGGTTCTGCGCGGCGAACTCCCAGTTCAGGATCTTCCCCGTCAGCGCTTCGAGATAGCCCGGGCGCGCGTTGCGATAATCGATGTAGTAAGCATGCTCCCAGACGTCGATCGTCAGCAGCGGCTTGTAATCATACACGACGGGCGTGTCGGCGTCGTGCAGCGACGTCACCTTGAGCTTGCCGTCCTCAAGCACCAGCCAGCCCCAGCCGCTCGCGAAATGGTTGGTCGATTCCGCGACCAACGCCTTCACCAGCGCCTCCGTCGAACCGAAAGTCTCCTCGATCATCTCGGCGAGCTTGCCGGTCGGCGCGGCATAGTTCGGGGTCAGCGAGTTCCAGAAGAAGGTGTGGTTCCAGATCTGCGCGGAATTGTTGAACAGGCCCTTGTCGCCGGTTTCCTTGGCGTGGCGGATGACCTCGACGAGCGATTTGCCCTCAAGGCCCTTCTCCGTGACGAAGCCGTTGGTCTTGTCGACATAGGCCTTGTGATGCTTGCCGTGGTGGAAGTCGAACGTCTCGGCGGACATCGTCGGGGCGAGCGCGTCTTTGGGGAAAGGCAGCGGGGGAAGTTCGAAAGCCATGGGATATCCTCCTTATGAGACGTTCAGGATCACGGCGCAAACGCCTGTGCGGCGGAAATGGGTCCGCATGGATTATTACGCAACCGATTCGGAATTGAGAATGAATCGCAAGTCGTTACTGCGAATCGTTTTCAAAAATATCCTCGGAACGATCCCGCCGCCGCCGTCTGGCATTCCGACGCGGCACTCGCTATCGGCGGCACCATCTCGCGCCCGTTGCGGCGCACCAGCATTCAAGGACGAGAATATGGGTTTCCGCTGTGGTATCGTGGGCCTGCCCAATGTCGGCAAATCCACCCTGTTCAACGCGCTGACGCAGACGGCGGCGGCGCAGGCGGCGAATTACCCGTTCTGCACGATCGAGCCGAACGTCGGCAACGTCGCGGTGCCCGATGCGCGGCTCGACCAGCTCGCGGCGGTCGCCGGATCGGCCAAGATCGTCGAAACGCAGCTCGCCTTCGTCGATATCGCCGGGCTGGTGCGTGGCGCGTCGAAGGGCGAGGGTCTCGGCAACCAGTTCCTCGGCAACATCCGTGAGGTCGATGCGATCGTCCATGTGTTGCGCTGCTTCGAGGATGGCGACGTGACTCACGTCGAGGGCAAGGTCGATCCGATCGCCGATGCCGAGACGGTCGAGACCGAATTGATGCTGTCCGATCTCGAAAGCCTCGAAAAGCGCGTGCCGAACCTCGCCAAGAAGGCGGCGCAGGGCGACAAGGAAGCCAAGATCGGCGTGGCGGTGTTGGGGCAAGCGCTCGACCTGCTACGCGAAGGCAAACCCGCGCGGCTGACCGTGCCCAAGGACGAGGAAGAGGCGCGCGTGTTCGCGCAGGCGCAATTGCTCACCTCCAAGCCGGTGCTCTACGTCTGCAACGTCGATGAGGGCGATGCCGCGAACGGCAATGCGCTGTCGGCGCGCGTGTTCGAAAAGGCCAAGGCCGAAGGCGCCGAAGCGGTGGTCGTCTCTGCCGCGATCGAGGCCGAGATCGCGACGATGCCCGCCGACGAGCGCGGCGAATTCCTCGGCGAACTTGGCCTTGAGGAGACCGGCCTCGCCCGCGTCATCACCGCCGGCTATAAATTGCTCAAGCTGCTGACCTTCTTCACCGTCGGCCCCAAGGAAGCGCGCGCCTGGACGGTGCATGTCGGCGCCAAGGCCCCGCAAGCGGCAGGCGAGATCCACACCGATTTCGAACGCGGCTTCATCCGCGCCGAGACGATCGCCTTCGCCGATTACGTCGCGTTCAAGGGCGAAGCCGGCGCGCGCGACGCGGGCAAGCTGCGGCAGGAGGGCAAGGAATATGTCGTGCAGGACGGCGACGTGATGCTGTTCCGCTTCAACGTCTGAGTTTCCGCGCCACACTGTCTTGAAGATGTAGCGGAGCCGGCGCAGGGGGCGGGCCATGCGTTGGTATAGCAAGATCATCGTCGCCGGGCTCTGCGCCGGCCTTCAGGCCTGCGTCACCCCGCCGGCGGTGGCCCCCGCCCCGCCCGTCGCGTCCGCCACCCAGGCGCGGACGCCGGTCACGATCCTGATCTCGATCGACGGGTTCCGCGCGGATTATCTCCAGCGCGGCGTGACGCCCAATTTGTCGGCGCTGGCGGCGACGGGGATCAGCGCGGCGATGCACCCATCGTTCCCGTCGAAGACCTTTCCCAACCACTGGACGATCGTCACCGGCGAGCGGCCCGATCGCAACGGCATCGTCTCGAACACCATGGAGGACGCGCGTCGCCCCGGCGAAACCTTCACGATGGCGACCGACGATCCGTTCTGGTGGAGCGAGGCCAAGCCCTTGTGGGTCGATGCGGAGGAGTCCGGCATCCGCACCGGCGCGATGTTCTGGCCCGGCTCGAATGTCGCCTGGGGCGGTGCGCTCAAGCCCAACAGCCACGGCGCCACCACCGGCGGCACCCGGCCCGAGGACTGGATGCAGTTCAACCAGGCAGTGACCGGCGAACAGCGCGTCAACGGTGTGCTCGACTGGATGCGCCGCCCGACGGCGATCCGCCCGCGCTTCGTGGCCCTGTATTTCGATACGGTCGATGGCGCCGGGCACGATTTCGGTCCCGACGACGCCCGCACCACCGCCGCCGCCGGCGCTGCCGATGCGCTGATCGGCGAACTCGTCGCGGGTCTGCGCGAATTGGACCAGCCCGCCAATCTCGTCATCGTCGCCGATCATGGCATGGCCGCGACCAGCAGCGCGCGCACGATCGCGATCGACACAATCGCCAACCCCGCCGACTATCGCATCGTCGAAACGGGGCCGTTCGCCGCGCTGTCGGCGGTGCCGGGGCATGCGGCGGCGCTGGAAAAGGCGCTGTTCGCGCGCCACGACCATCTGCAATGCTGGCGCAAGAGCGATATCCCCGCGCGCTTCCACTATGGCACGAACCCGCGCGTCCAGCCCTATTTCTGCCTCGCCGAACCGGGCTGGGAAACCGCCAAGACCACGCCCGACAAGCCGCGCACCGGCGGCAATCACGGCTATGACAATATGGCACCCGAAATGCTCGCGCTGTTCGTGGCGAACGGCCCGGCGATCAAGCCGCTTGGCACGCTGCCCTCTTTCGACAATGTCGATGTCTATCCGTTGCTGCGCGACCTGCTCGCCCTGCCGCCGGCGAAGGGCGTGGACGGCGACGATGCGCCGTTCCGGGCTGCGCTCAAACGATAAACTTACTGCCGCAGGATCGCGACGAAGCGATCGGCCGGGCATAATGTGCCGCAACCGGGCACGCTCAGCACCTGTTCGAACGGCGCACCACCGCCGGCCCGCAAGGCGGCGAGCGGCTGAGCGCGGTATTTGACGCGCACGAACGCCTTCCCGGCCGCATCGCGCACCTGTTCGATCACGATAGCGCCGCCGGGAGCTGGATCGTCCTCGGCATAGCCGGGCACATGCCAATGCACACCGAGCAGCCCGCCGAGATTGGCGACCTGCGTATCATGCGCGGAAAACACCGTGATCCGCGCCGCCTTGGGATCGGTCAGCGCCGCCGCGATCGTCGGAAGTATCAGCGACAGGTTGGCGCGCGCGACCGGCAGCGGTCGCGCCAGCAGGCGAAATTCGAGCGCGTGGAATTCGGACAGTGCGGTCACGTCGGCGGCGGTGGCGCGGCCGAAGCCGACATCGGCCATCGGCTTGCCATCGGCATATTCGAGCAACAGCACTTGCGCGGCGGTCGAGGCGAGGTCGAGCGCGCCGCGCAGCTTGGGGCGACTGGTCGCGGTCGCATCGGTGAGGCCGGTCGGCGCTTGCATCACCCCGCACGCGGCCTTTCCCGCGCAGAGGATCGTGTCGAGCTTGCGCAGCAACGGCACGTAGCGCGCGTCGAGCGCCCCCACCCCGCCCGGCCCGACCGCAGCCTTCACCGCCGCGTTCACCGCCGCCGGATCGAGCATCACACCATTGCCGAGCGGAGAGAACATCGGATCATCGACATCCTGCGGCTTGTGCATGCTCGGCAGCGAGCAGCCGGGCGCGAACCCTGCCGCCCACGCGCCGGCGGTGGCGATAGTGCGCTGGTCGCTATCCGCGATGATCGCTACCGATCCCGCCGCCGGGCAGCCGCTCGCCGGCAACAGCCCTGCCCTCACGAACCCGGCCCGATCAGCGGTGCCGAGCGCCGTCACCGCGACCGTGCCATGCGCGGTCAGCCACCCCGGCGGCACCGCCCAGTCCGGCCACCGTTCGGGCGTGACGCTGGCCGGCAGCGCCGGCGCCTTGGTCGGCGGGCGGACGCCGTGGCGCATCATCAGCACGACGCGATCGAGCTTGAACGCAGGGGTTTTGGCGGGTGCGGCACTGCTGCCCAACCCGGCCAGCGCGAGAGCAAGAGTCAGGGTTGAACGGCGCATCGACGTACCTCTTCCATATTCCTCGTTCGCCCGTAGGGTTGGGTGCATCCGCTAAAAGTGCAGTTGCACGCCACCCCGCAGCGAATAATCATAGCGCTCGCGTTCGACCAGATTGGCCTTGGTGCCGATGAAGCGCCGCCACGGCGCGTCGGTCAGGTTGGTGCCGTCGGCGAAGATCGTCACCATCGGCGTGATCTGGTAGCTGGCATGCACGTCGAGCTGGCCGTTGTTGTCGGTATATTCGTCGGTCGCCGCGCTGGCACCAAGCAGGTCGAGATATTTCGAGCGGTAGCTGTAGGCCACCCGCGCCGCGAAGCCGTAGTTCTCATAGAAGAGCTGCGCGGTGCCGATGTCGTGCGACTGAAAGCCAAGCGGAATGTCGCCCGCGCGAATGCCCGGCGCGGTCGCGTGGCCCTCGACATGCGTGTAGTTGGCCGACACGCCGAAACCACCCCAGACCCCCGGCAGCCAGGTGAACTGCGTCTGCGCGTTCAGTTCGATACCGTACACGACTTCGTTATCGGCGTTGATCGGCTGCGATACCTGCGCGACGGGGTAGGTCACGCCCGCATAGGTGACGTTGGTGAGCCGCGCGCTGCTCGTGTAGATCGGGTTGTCGATACGCTTGTAGAACAGGCCGATCGCGAACACGCTGTCCTTGGCCGGGTAATATTCGAGCGAGCTATCGAGATTGACCGATTTGTACGGTTTGAGATCAGGATTGCCGAGCGAGACGCCCGTCACGGCATCATCGGTGACGACGATGGACGGCGCGAGATTGGGATAGTTCGGCCGTCCAATCGCGGTCGTCACCGCAGCGCGCATCAGCACATCCTGCGCGATATCCCATTTCGCATTCAGGCCGGGAAACACGTCGGTATAGCTCTTCTTGCCGAAGCTGTTGTAGCCGTCGGTCAGCTTCGAAGCGCCATTGACCACCGTTGCCTTGGTCTTGTCCTCGGTATGCTCGACACGCACGCCGGGGATCAGCGTGAGCGGCCCGAATTTGAGCGTCGCCATCGCATAGCCCGCGACGATGCTTTCGCTCACGTCATAGTCGCTCGACAGCGAATCGGCGAGCGTGGCGGTGGGATCAAGCTTGAGGGTGGCCGGGTTCGCCTCGACATAAGCACGCGCCTTGAAATAGTCGATACGCTGACCGAAGCTGTACATGCCGTTGTAAAAGCCGGTATCGCCGACATACCCCAAATTGGCGAGCGCCAGCGCGGTGCCACCGGCCTTGTAATTGGTTTTATCCTGATTGTTGAACTTGCGGCGATCGAGATACTTGCCGCCGATCTTGATACTGCTGTCATCGCCGAGCGTGATCGGCAGGGTGTAGTCGACTCGCGCTTGCCAGATTTCCTCATAGGCCTGGCGCCGATCGAGATTGAATTTGGTGAGCGTGAACTTGCTCGGATCGGTAAAGCCGGGCGTGCGCGGGGTGAAGCTGTAGGGATCGGTCGACAGGTCGTAATCGACCGTCAGCCCGCTCTTCGCGGTCGCGAAGGTGAATTCGCTGCGGATCGGATCATCCTTGACCGCCTTGGTATAGCCGCCCGACGCCTCCAGCTTGCCGCCACCGACGTTGAACTCGCCGCCCAGCGTCACCGACTTGGTGTTGTCGTCCTCCTCGCGGCGCCGCACCAGAATCGTGCCGGTCGCCTTGAACACGCCACTGGTGGCACTGGCCGGAGTGATGCCGGTTTCGCTGCCGATGCGGTTCTGGTCGCGCGTCTCATGGTCGGTGAATTTCGAGTAACTCGACCGGATGTACAGCTTCACGTCGTCGGACGGGCGGTAATCGAAATTGCCGACCACACCAAGCCGGGTGCGGACAAGGTTGTAATCGCGCAGGCCATTCTGGTCGGGGATGCCGGTGCTCCACGCTTCGGACCCCTGAAAATTCTCCGATTCGATCGGCCGGCGCGAGTAATTGGCGGAGACGACCGCGCCGAATTCCTCGTTGGTGCCGAAGCGGCCGCCGACCTGCCCGTCGACTTCCCACGGCGTCTTGCCGTTGAGCTTGCTCCAGCCCGCCGAGCCGCGCGCGCCAAGGAAGAAGCGCTCGCTGCGATCATAAGCGGTCAGCGTGCGGATCGCGACTTCGCCGCCGATCGCATTGGCGTCCTGGCTCGGCAGCAGCGACTTGGAGACGACGACCGATTGGATCATCGCCGAGGGCAGATCGTCGAGCTTGACCTGGCGACCGGCCGGCTCTGGCGCGGGCAACGTCTGGCCGTTGAGCGAGACGTTGACGAGATTGGGGTCGATGCCGCGGATGATGACATAGCGGCCCTCGCCCTGATCGTTGGCGACCGAGAGCCCCGGCAGGCGGCGCAGCGCCTCGGCGACGTTCTGGTCGGGCAGCTTGCCGACATCGTTGGCATAGAGCGCCTCGACGGTATTGTCGGCGTTACGCTTCTCGGCGACCGCCTTGCGCTGGCCTTCGCGTGCGCCGGTGACGACGATGTCCGGCGCGGTGTCCTCGGTCGCGGCGGCCTCGGGCGCGGGCGGCGCGGTTTCGGCGTGCGCGAGCATTGGCGCCGCGAATGCGCCCGCGACGATCGCGCAGGCGGCGACACGCGCCAGCAGCGCGCTCTGGATCGGCTTCATCGATAGTCCCCCCGGTGTGCTTCCGGGGAGGCGCTAGGCAAAGTTCACGACCTGCGCGTGACGCGACGGTTACGGTTTCGCGTCAGCCGGCCGGCGTCTTGCGCACCGGCACGTCGAGATTGCACAGGTCGGCATTGCCGGCCGGCACGGTGAAGAACGGCAATCCGCGATTGGCGCGCGCCTCCAGCGTCCGCGCGAACTCGGGCGCGGAGGGCTTGAGATACTGGTAGGACAGCCGCTCGCCCGCAGGCAGGTCGCTCGCAATCGCGACCCGGCGGATCGGCACATTGTCGCGGGCGTTTTCGTACAGCCCAAGCCCCCCGCCCGTCCCCCGCTTGCGCGCCGAGAACGTCGCCATGCCGTCGATCACACGCCCGACCACGGCGATGTTGCGGTCGAGATGGCGCGGCGCATGGCCGATCACGGTATAGAGATCGCCGCCGGTCCCGACATCGGGCGCGAGATCCCGCGCGACCCCGACCATGCCATAGCAATGCGGCAGCCATTGCGAGCGCCCGTCACCCGCCACCGCCCAGCCATCGGCGGTAAAGCCGGTGACGGCGGCATAAGCGTCCTTATATGGATTGGCGACGATCGGATGCGCCGACGCCGGCCATTCATATTCGGCGGGCGGGTGAACCGCGATGCCGGCGGCAGGCGGCTTCTTGTTGGTCGGATCGCCCCATTGCGTGACGTAATTGTCCTGCACGCGGTAGATCGCGCCGTCGCGCCACCAGCCGCTGCGCGCGATCGTGCGGATGTTGGCGACATGCACCGGGGCGAGCGCGGACGCGAGCCAGATCACCCCGCGCTGCCCGTCGGCGAAGTCGATCACCAGCAGATCCTCGGGCGCGATGGTAGCCCAGGACGACGCGGGTGCGGCCGCGGCGATCTTCGCGGCCGTCGGTTTCGGCGGCGGCTCGACACCCTGCGGTGCGGCGGCGAGGGCGAGGAGCATGGGCAGGATCATCGGCATAGCCGCGATCCTGCCATGAGGCACGACCACCACGCAATCCTCACGCATGGCTTGCGCTGCCCGCACCGACCCGATAGGGGCCACCAATCCCAGGGAATGCGGAGCGGTGGCCGAGTGGTCGAAGGCGCTCGCCTGGAAAGTGAGTATACGTCAAAAGCGTATCGAGGGTTCGAATCCCTCCCGCTCCGCCATTTTACCGTTTCCCACCATGTGCCAACGTCCGCTTAGGACGCATAATCCTCTGATTATGCTAGAGATTTATCCGTTCTTGTTTTCCTCCATCCGCAGTCATTTGATTCCGAGTGTGGGACTGAGTGTGGGGCTGGAAAGCTCGACCGGCTTCAGTTCTGGCTCCGAAAATGCTATGTCTTGGTCATGGGAAATTTGACCAAGGACCAGGTTCGAGACCTTTCTACGCCGGGTCGCTACTCGGATGGCGACGGCCTGATTCTGAAGATCGGACCGAGCGGCGGCAAAAGCTGGATATTGCGCGTTCAGGTCAACGGACGTCGTCGGGACATCGGACTTGGGGATTGCCAGGATTTTTCGCTGCGCGCTGCACGCGCGGCAGCGGCCGATCTTCGTAAGCTCGCCCGCGCAGGAATCGATCCCTTGGAGGAGCGCAAAAAGCAGGTCGTCGTCGTCCCGACATTCGAGGAAGCCGCAGCGCTGGTCCATGCCGAGTTGCTCAAGGGCTGGAAGAACGGCAAACATACCGATCAGTGGCTGACCACTCTCAAGAATTATGCCTACCCAAAGCTCGGCAAACTGCGCGTCGATCAAATCGAGGGACCGCTCATCCGTGACGTGCTCGCGGAAATCTGGCTCGACATTCCCGAGACCGCCCGAAGGTTGAAGCAACGGATCGGGACGGTGTTGGACTGGTCATACTCCAAGGGGTTCCGATCGACAGAAGCCCCCATGCGCTCGATCTCCAAGGGTCTGCCTCGACAACCCCGCAAGTCGGGACACCACGCGGCGATGGCGCACGCCGACCTGCCCAAGTTCCTTGCCCAACTCCGATCAAAGCCCTTTAACGTTGGTCGGCTTGCACTTGAGGCGACCATCCTGACGGCGACGCGCTCCGGCGAGGTGCGCGGTGCGCGCTGGCCCGAATTGAACGAAGATTTCACGGTCTGGACGGTGCCCGCCGAGCGGATGAAGGCCGGTGTTGCACATAGCATCCCCCTATCTCCGCAAGCTGCCGACGTTTTCCGTCAGGCAGCGCGCATTCGGATCAAAGAGTGCGATCTCGTTTTCCCCGGACAAATCTCCGGGGCGCCGCTGTCTGACATGACGCTGCTCGAAATACTGCGTGGCATGGAACTGCCAGTGACGGTCCACGGCTTCCGATCGACTTTCCGCGATTGGGTCGCCGACGAAACCGATTATCCGCGGGAAGTAGCGGAGGCTGCGTTGGCACATACGCTAGAAAACAAGGTCGAGGCCGCATATCGCCGGACTGACTTTTTCCTGAAACGCCGGAAGCTGATGAACGACTGGGCCGATTATTGTGACAGCGCGGGAAACAACACCAGCAGAGAGGTCCGAGCTGAGTTGACTGCAAAGCGGCCAGCACAGCGGCGGCGGCGCGCGGCAGCGCGCACTATCTCGACCGGAAGGAACGCGGTCAGCGTTCCCGATGACGGGCAATGAAATCGTGCAGGCTCTGCACGACGATGAGCCTTGCCTTGCCCGCCTTCACCGTTTCAATTTCGCGACTGTCCATGAGGTCGTAGATCTTTGATCTTCCGAGACCGAGCATGGCCATCGCCGTTGGAATACGTACCGTTAGCCGGTGCGACTCCGTGAGCGCGTCATCCTTTTTCATGATGCTCGCCCGCCTGCCACTTTTTCGCTTCGCGCCTTAGCGAAGCCGCGATCGCTCGCAAGGAAGGCGGCCAGCATGTGTGGGATCAGATCGGCGACGGC
Source organism: Sphingomonas populi (assembly GCF_004208535.1). Lineage (GTDB taxonomy): Bacteria > Pseudomonadota > Alphaproteobacteria > Sphingomonadales > Sphingomonadaceae > Sphingomonas > Sphingomonas populi. The sequence goes on along the minus strand of NZ_SGIS01000022.1, from coordinate 19,830 downwards.
CTGTTCGTCGCCATATGTTTCCCGGTAGATCGCGGCATAGTCGGTTAGCTCCCGTTGCAGATCCGGCGCTATGCTGATGGTCAATTTTATGGGCGTTCTGTCCGGGAGGCGGGCAAGCTTGAGATCGGGCATATTCAGTTCCTATTCCTTCCAGGATGCCAGAACGAGATCGCGATGCACAATCAGGCGGACCGGCGCGCCCGGCCGGATCGTAATCGTCGGCTGTATTTGCAAATTGCGCGACGTGATCTGGTCGCCAGCGCGCGAGACATTCTGCTGCGTGGATTCGCGGATCGCCTGGACGAGATCGCTCTCGCCGGAGAAGGTCACGTTCGCGCCCACGCCAAGCAGAGTCGAGATCGCGACGCCCTTGAGCAGCGCCCAGGTGTGGAAATCCACCTTATCGGCAAGCCCGGCATAGCCCGACGAGTCGGTTGCCGGCACATTGTCGAGCCGGATCGAGCTTCCGTCCGGCAAGATGATCCGCTGCCACACGACCAGTGCGCGCTTCTGCCCGAAGGCGACGACACTGTCGTAGCTGCCGATCAGGCGCGCACCTTGGGGAATGAGAAGAATGCTGCCCGTCGCGCTGTCGAACACGCGCTCGGTCACCTGGGCGGTGACGAGCCCAGGCAGGTCCGACCTGAGCCCGGTGATCAGGCTGGCGGCGATGACGCTTCCGGCGGACAGCATGTTCGGCGACGCCGGCGGGCTTAGCCGATGCTCGTTGACATCGCCGCCGGTGTCGCGCGCTGCGACGAAGTCGGCCTTGCGCTGCTGGGCATTGGGATCACGATCGGGATTGATCGCGATCCGTGACGCATCGATGGCTGCAACCGGTGGCGAGGATGGCGTCGAATCTGCGGCGCGAGTCGGATCGGTGCGACTGCCGTTTTGTACCAACAGGCCCGATTCACGCGCTGCCTTCAGCTCCGCCGCCCGCCGATCGCGTTCGGTCGCGGCAGCCTGGTCCGCGCGCGCTGTTTCGCCGGCCGCCGGCGCAATGCCCATCGCTCGCTGATGATCGAGGATCGGCCGGCCGAGATCTCCCGGCAGCGGCGGTCCGAGCTTGGGTACGTCGCCATAGCTGCCCGGGAGCTTGCTCAAGGTATCAGCCGGTGCCTTCGCCGCGACCGTCTGATCGTCGGCTTGTCCAGCAAGGTGCAGCGCGGACGGCCGCAGCGCGACCCACGCCGTCGCAACCAGGCTAACGGAGCCCAGCGTCGCGATCGCCACCACGGCGCCGCGCTTGAAGCGGATCGCCCGTGCCGGCTGGGCGCGAAGCGCGAGCGTCTCCGGGTCCACCTTGGCGGGTGTGGCGGGGGGCTCGGGTGGCGGTGGGGCTGCCGCTTCGACGGTCATGATCCCCTCCGCGTAGGCGCGCCGCCCGCCACCCGGTTGATGCGGACGATCTGCTGGTGCTTCGTGCCGAGGCGAAGTTCGGCGACGTCGAAGATGCGATCGACGACATAGAAGCGGCCCTTCACGCGATAGTTGACGAGTTGGGTATCACCCTTCCCGTCCACCAGGAAGATTGGCGGCGCCTCGCCAACTGCCAGAGTTGCCGGGAATTCGATGAAGGTCTGGCGCCCATCGTCGAAAGCGCGGAACGGCCGCCAGACCGGTCGATCGCCCGATACGGCATAGTTGAAATGAAGCTGCTCGACCTCAATCCCGGCCGCCACCGGAGCCACCGCCTCGGTCGCCGCAGCGGCGCGCTTCAAGGCGATCAGCGCATCCTGGGGATAGGTCCAGGAAAGCGCGGCCATCGCCGTCTTCGCCGTGGCTGTAAGCGCGACGTGATAGCTGCGCCGATCGGTGGTGATAACGAGATTGGTGGACAGACCGGCGCTGAACGGCTTGATCAGCACATGCGTCCGCTTATCCGCGCCGGAACCGCTGGTGGTATCGCCGATCACCCAGCGCACCGTGTCGCCACTGGCCACGGCGACCAGCGTCTCGCCGGGTTGCAGCGCGATGTCGGTCACCCGCTCGATCGCGGTGATGACATGATAGATGGCGCCGTCGGCGAACGGATAGACCTGTACGGCGTTGATGAAGCCCTGCGCGACGGGCTCGATCGTCGCCGCGCGGTTGGCGGCGACCGGCGTGGTTTCGTGTGTGGTCGCCTCTGCGGGTTGGGCAGCAAGGATCAGGCAAGGCGTCAGCAGCGCGGCGGTTGCGAGAGTTCTGGTCATGGCTGCGTCTCCGGATTGACGGTCGGTTGAGCGGCAAGGTTCGGGTCGAGCGGCGAGCCGAGCGGCAGCTTGCTGGGCGACTGCGTGGTGCGCGTGGGAGCGGTCGACGCCGCAGGCTCGATCTCGCGGCTCCAGTCGATCGCATCGATGTAGATGCCGAGCGGGTTCCTGCGGAGCGTGTCGGCCGACACCGGCTGCTTCGTCAGGATCGTCAGGATGCCGGTCCAGTGAGAGGAACCTGCCGCGCTGCCACGCTCATAGGCCGTCTCGGTCCATTTGACCTGGAACGAGCGATCGGATGCCCGGACGACGCTGGTCACCTGGACCGACACGGTGCGCTCGCCGATCCTGGCGAACGGGTCCGCAGCCCGCGCATAGTCGCCAAGGAACTGGCTCCCCCGCGTAGTCGTGAAGTCATAGGCGGACAGCCAGTCGCGACGCATCAACACCGGGTCGAGCGAGACCCCGCGGACATTCTCGATGAACTTCGCCAGATGCCAGGCGATCTGGGGATCGGTCGGATGATAGCCCGCTTCGGCCTTGGTCACCGCCCGGGCCTCACCGAGGCGATCAACCTCGACGACATAGGGCGTGACCCGGCTCTGTAGCGACTGCCAGATGAGCGCCCCCGACATGACGGTCGATAGCGACAGCGTGCCGAACGCCATCAATCGCCAGTTGTGGGCTTGAACGCGAGCCGAGCCGATGCGGTCGTCCCAGACCTGGCCGGCGCGTTGATAGGGCGTCTCGGGCTCGGGCATCTGCGCGTAGCGCTGGATCGCGCGCTTAAAGATCATGGGGTTTGAAGATCATGACTCAGTCTTCCCTTTCCTTGATGTCGGGGGTGGCGGATGCGCCGCCACGATCGCCTTCCTTGAGGGTTTGAAGCGCGACGTGGCGGTGGTGACGGGCATCCTGCTGGCGGCGCAGCGATCGTGCCCAGGACGGAGCGCCATCGGCGGATGCGTGGGGAGTCGGTCCAGTAGAACCGCCGGCGCCATTCAGAGCCGACCAGGCCGCGTCGCGGCCGCGCTCAGCGGCCTCCGACAAGCCCAGCGCTGCCGAAGCCTTTTGGCGGATTGCGTTGCCGGCCGCCTGCGCCATGCCGCCGATGCCGGCGCCGACGCTTGAGGATCCGGTCGCGGTCTGGCCGAGCTGGTAGGAGGCCGACGCTGCTGACCCCATGGCCGTGCCTGCCCGGATCGCACTGAGCGCAGCCCCGCCGACGGCACCGGCCGCGCCCATCGCGGCGCCGCCGCCCAGCGCAACCACGCTGGCCGCGCCAATAGTCGTGCCGAGCGCCGCGCCCGCGCCCAGTTGCGGCGCGCCGGCGACGAGACCCGAGGCGATGCCGGGACCGAAGATACCGAGCCCGAATAGCGTGAGCGACGCCAGCACGAGGCTCATGGCCTGGCCGATGTCGGGTTCCTGGCCCTGAAGGGCGGTGGTAAACTCGCTGAAGAAATTCGAGCCGATGCCGACGATGACGGCGAGCACCATCACCTTGATGCCGGAGCTGACGACATTGCCGAGCACGCGCTCGGCGAGGAAGCTGGTGCGGTTCCAGAGCGCGAACGGCACCAGCACGAAGCCGGCGAGCGTCGTCAGCTTGAACTCGACGATGCACACGAACATCTGCACGGCCAGGATGAAGAAGGCGATGATGACGATCGCCCAGGCAAACAGCAGCACGATGATGGTCAGGAAATTGTCGAAGAAGCTGGTGAAGCCGATCAGCTTCGAGACCTGCTCGAGCAGCGGCCAGGCCGCCGAGAAGCCGGTGCTGGCAAGGCGGCCGGGTTTGAGGAGATTATCTGCGGTAAGCGTTCCGCCGCCCGCCGTCAGGCCGGCCGCCGTGAAGGAACGGAAGATGATGTCGGCGAGGGTCGAGAAGCGGTTCAGGATGAAAGCGAACGCCCCGACATACAGAATCTTCTTGATGAAGCGACCGATCACGCCCTGCTCGCCGCCCATCGCCCAGAACAGGCCGGCGAGCGTGATGTCGATGCCGATCAGGGTCGTGGTCAGGAAGGCGACATCGCCCCCCAGCAGCCCGAACCCGCTGTCGATGTAGCGGATGAAGGTCTGCAGGAACCGATCGATGACGTTCAGGTCGTTCATAGGGAAATCCTGGGAATGAAGCCGCGCAGGTCCGATCTGGGATGAGGGCGCTTGGGGCGCGGCCTCATGACCGAACCTGCGCGGCGGCAGCGACGAGGAGGCGATTCGCCGCCGCCTGCGCCGGCCCCGGCTTACTGGGGAGTGTAAGCCGAGCCGGAACCGAGGAACCTGGTGGTGGCGGCGCGTGCGTCGATCTCGGCCTGCGCGCGCCGCGCCTGTTCGATCGCCTGTGCCCGGTATTGTGCCGCCATCAGGTTCTGAATCTGGAACTGCTGCTTGGCGGTCAGCGCGAGCAACTGGTTGGTGGCTTGGCTGACCTGCAGCGCGCCTTCGGCGCCCTGGCTCCGCGATACGATGCCGTTGAGGGTCTGGGCATCAGCCTGGACATTTTCGACGACCTGCGCCTGCACACCCATCGTCTGTTTGTAGGCCGACATCTCGGTGTCGAGCCGCGTCCGCGCGGCGACAACCTGGCCGTTCATGGTCAGCGCCTGGTTGAAGCTCTGGGGAAAGAGCTGGCGGAACTGCTGGTCGAGACCGCCAATGCGGAACTGGATGCCCTGCGCTTGGCCCATCAACTGGTCGATCTGCCGAAGCGTCTGGGTGATCGCCTGGATTTCAGGAAAGCTGATGGTGGTAAGGTTCTTCGCCTGGTTGATCAGGCTCTGTGCCTGGTTCTGCAAGCTGCGGATTTGGTTGTTGATCTGCTGAAGCGTTCGCGCGGCGGTCAGGATATTCTGGCTGTAGTTGCTGGGATCGAACACGACGATCGCGTGCGCTGGCGCGCTCGGCAGCGCGATGCCGGTCAGGCCGGCACCAGCGGCGGCGATGCAGAGCGCGCTGGCGGTCATGTATTTCGTGGTGCGGATGCGGACATGGTGGTTACTCCTTGATGCTGAGGCTGGTGAATCCGGCGATGAGCGGCACGGCCCAATCGAGGCCTGCGTCGGCGAGGAAGCGGGCAGCGAAATCGGTCGGCCCGAATTCTGTGAGAAGGGCGTCGATCCGCGCCTGGGTCGCGGGATCGGAGGCGCCGCACAGCGCCAGCGCAATCGGGCCGAGGCTGAGTTCGAACAGGCGATTGCCGCGTGCGGATTGCAGGTAATAATGCCGCTTGGGCGTGGCGCGGCTTATCAGCTCGATTTGGGCGGCGTTGAGGCCGAACCGCTCATAGGCGGCGCGCGACTGCGGCTCGATCGCGCGGTCGTTGGGCAGCAATATGCGCTGCGGGCAGCTTTCGATGATGGCGGGCGCGATACTGCTGTCGGCGATGTCGGCGAGGCTCTGGGTCGCGAACAGCACCGCGACATTCTTCTTGCGCAGGACTTTAAGCCATTCGCGGATGCGCGCGGCGAAGAGCGGATGGTCGAGGAAGATCCATGCCTCGTCGAGCACCAGCAGCGTCGGGCGGCCGTCGAACCGCTCCTCGAGGCGGTGGAACAGATAGGTCAGTACCGGCGCGACGACGCCGGCCTGTCCCATCAGCGACTCGGTCTCGAAGCACTGGACGTCGGCGAGAGCGAGTTTCTGCTCGGCCGCGTCGAGGAGCCGGCCATAGGGGCCGTCGAGCGTATAGGACGTGAGTGCGGTTCGCAGCGCATTGGACTGTAGCAGCATGGCGAGCCCGGTCAGCGTCCGCTCCTCCGGGGGCGCCGATGCGAGACTGCCCAACGCCGACCAGACGGCGTCCTTCACGTGCGGATCGACCATGACCTTCTCGTGGGCGAGCAGCGCTGCGATCCATTCCGCCGCCCAACTCCGCTCGGCGGCATCGTCGATGCGGCGGAGCGGCTGGAATGCCAGGGCCTCGCCGCTATCCGCGCCGAGACCGAGGGCATGATGCGCGCCGCCCATCGCCAGCACCGCCGCGCGTGCCGAATAGCCTTTGTCGAAGATATAGACTTGGGAACCGGTATAACGCCGGAACTGGAGCGCGATCAGCGCCAGCAGCACCGACTTGCCCGCGCCAGTCGGTCCGACGACGAGCATGTGGCCGACGTCGCCGACATGGGTGGAGAGGCGGAACGGCGTCGACCCGCTGGTCTGCGCATAGAGCAGCGGCGGCCCGCCGAGGTGCCGGTTTTCGGTTGGGCCTGCCCAGACCGACGACAGCGGCATGAGATGGGCGAGGTTGAGAGTGTGGACCAGCGGCTGGCGCACATTGGCGTAGACCTGACCGGGCAGCGACGACAGCCACGCCTCGACCGCGTTGACGCCTTCGCGCTTGGCGGTGAAGCCGAGGCCGTTGACGATACGCTCGACCGCGCGGACCTTGTCCTCGGCACGGGTGCGGTCGGCAGCCGACACCGTGATCGTCGTGGTCAGGTAGCCGAAGGCGACATGGTCGCCGCCGAGCGCCTGGAGCGCGAGGTCGGCATCCACCACCTTGTTGTCGGCGTCGCTGTCGAGCAGCTGGACCGGCTGGTTGTACATCACCTCGCGCAGCAGCGCGGTGATCGACTTGCGCTTGTTGAACCATTGCCGGCGGATCTTCGTCAGCGCGCTTGTAGCATCGGTCTTGTCGAGCGCGATAAAGCGCGTGACCCAGCGATAGTCGAAATCCTGATGGTTGAGCGCGTCGAGGATGCCGGGCCGGCTCAGGTTCGGGAATCCCAGTACCGTCAGCGTACGCAGATGCCGATCCCCGAGCATGGGCTCCAGCCCGCCGACCAGCGGTGTGTCGGCGAGCAGCGCATCGAAATAGATTGGTGTTTCCGGCACGGCGACCGGATGACGGCGGCTGGAAACGGTGCCGTGGAGATAGGTCAGCGTCTCGGCGTCACCCAGCGCCCGCACCTCGGGCATGAAGCCCGACAGGAGGTCGAGCACGCGATCGGTCTCGGCGATGAAGCCGGCGAGGCTGGCGTGCCAGTCCCGCCCTTTCGCGTCGTCGGGCCGCTCGACCAGCGTCCGTCCAGCCGCATCGCTGCTGTCGGCAGGTGGCAACCAGACCAACGTGCCATGATAGACGCTCTCGAAATGCTGCCCCTCGGCTTCGAAGCCGCCGCGTCGCTCCTGCTCGACCAGCCACGACGCTGCGTCGGGAAAGGCGCTCTCGGGATAGCCGAGCGCCTCGCGCCGCTCGGCCTCGAAGAACAGCGCCCAGCCCGAGCCGAGCCGCTTGAGGACATTGTTCGCCCGTGCGCACGCCGACACCAGTTCCGCCTCGGTCGCGCTTTCGAGGTCGGGACCGCGGAAGGCGAAGCTGCGCTGGAAGCTGCCATCCTTGTTGAGGATGACGCCAGGTGCGACCAGCGCGGCCCAAGGCAGATGGTCGGCGAGCCGATCGGCACGGGATCGGTATTCGGCGAGGTTCAGCATGCCAGATATCCCTTCTGGCGCAGATGGCGCAGCAGGACGGGCACGAAGTCCGGGTCGCGGCGGGCGGCGAAAACGGCAATGCTGTGGCCGATCGCCCAGATCGCGATCCCGACCAGCCATTGCTGGAGGCCCAAACCCATCGCGGCGGCGATCGTACCGTTGACGATCGCGATGCCGCGCGGTGCGCCGCCGAGCAGGATGGCTTGCCCCAAGCTGGCGTGGATCGGCGCTTCGAAGCCAGCAACATGTCCGTTGTCGGTAGGACTCATGCGACGAGCGCTCCGCCGCCAAAGCTGAAGAAGGACAGGAAGAAGCTCGACGCGGCAAATGCGATCGACAGCCCGAAGACGATTTGGATGAGCTTGCGAAAGCCGCCGGCCGTCTCACCGAATGCAAGCGCCAGCCCCGTGGAAATGATGATCAGCACCGCGACGATCTTGGCGACCGGTCCCTGAACCGACTCCAGTACCTGCTGGAGCGGCTGCTCCCAGGGCATGCCCGCGCCGCTGGCATAGGCGTGGCTGGTCATCGTGATCGACAGGCCGAGCATCAGCCCGGTGACGAAGAAGCGGTTGCGGTTGGGAATACGAACGGTCGTCATGTCAGTCTCCTTGCAAGTCAGGGATCAGGGTCGGGGTGAGTTCGACGACAGCGTAGCCGCCGTCTGGATCGAGCCCGGCGACGCGGGCGATCGTCTCGATGCGCCGCGCGGTGCCGCGCCCGGCAATGAACACGATCATGTCGATGGCCTCGGCGACCAGGCGGCGCGGCACGGTGACCACGGCCTCCTGGATGAGCTGCTCGATCCGGTAGAGCGCGGACGCCGCGCTGTTGGCATGGACGGTCGCGATCCCGCCGGGATGACCGGTGTTCCAGGCCTTGAGCATGTCGAGTGCCTCGCCGCCCCGAACCTCGCCGACGATGATGCGGTCGGGCCGAAGGCGCAGCGTCGAGCGCACGAGATCGCCCATGGTGACGGCGGTGTTCTTGTCGGATGCGCTTGGCCGGGTCCTGAGCGCGACGGTGTCGCGCGCCGGCGATTGGAGTTCGCGGGTGTCCTCGATCAGGATCACGCGTTCGTCGAGATGCGCCATTTCGGCGAGCAGCGCGTTGGCGAGTGTGGTCTTACCCGAACTGGTCCCGCCGGCGACGAGGATGTTGCGGCGATCGACGACTGCGAGCGAGAGCATGCGCGCGGTCTCGGCCGACATGATGCCGTCGGTCACATAGTCCATCAGCGTGTAGATGCGGGCAGCGGGTTTGCGGATCGAAAAGCACGGGGCCGTCGAAACCGGCGGCAGGATGCCCTCGAACCGCTCACCGGCGCCAGACCCAAGCGGCGGCAGTTCGGCCGACACGATGGGCTTGTCGCCATGGACTTCGGACCGGACATGCGACGCCACCAGCCGGATGATCCGCTCGACCTGGGGCGCATCGAGCTTTACGTCGGTGTCGACACGGCCTTCGCCGAGGATATCGACGCGCAGCGCACCATCGGGATTGACCATGATCTCGATGACGCGCGGATCGGTGAGCGCGGCGGCAATCGCCGGCCCCATCGCGGTCCGCAGCATGGTACGGCGGCGTTCGGCGGAAACGCTGTCGGTTGGGGCGGAGGTCATGACGCACCTCCATCGGTGTCGATCGGCGTCAGCGTACGCTTGCCACTCGCGAGCTGGCGCCCGACCTGCGAGACGAAGGCCTCGAACCGATCGCGACCGATCGCGCGCGCTGCGGCATCGGCTTCGGGCAACGGCGCTGTCACCATCAACTGGTAGCGGACGAACAGCGCCTGGCTCTCCAGCAGCACGTCGATATCGCGCCGCGCGCCGGCGAGTTCGCGTGTCAGGCGGTCGAGGCGGACCTTGAGCAGGTCATCGACCTCTTTGGTTCCACGGCGCGCCAGCCAGTCACGGAGCGCATCGTTGACGATGTGGCTTTTATTGCCGCGCGGACCAGCGGCGAGCGCCTCGAGCGCATCGCTCAGTTCGCGGTCGATATAGAGGTTCTGGCGGATCTTCATCACGGCCTCAGAAATCCGGTACGAGGTCGCGCTTCGCGCCCTCGTTGATGGCATGGCTACGGACGACGGCGTTCGGCGCTTGCGCCTGGTCCATGGCGCGCTTGTCGGCGGCGACATCGTCGTCGTCCGACACGATCTGGGGATCGCGCGTTTCGGCGGCGTCGGTCGTCTTGGAAACCTGTTCGGGAAGGGCGGGATGGCGCTGTTGCTGCATGCCGCCGTCGTCCTCGCCACCTGCGGCGTCCTTCGCCTGTTTCAGGCGGTCGTCGGTGCCGCGCACCTGATTGGACCAGTCGTCGCCGCGCGACTTTGGACGGTCGGCATATTGACCAGCCACCACCGCTGGCGCGGGTGCCACCCGGGCGGCGAAGTTGCGGTCTTGGAAGTAGCGCAGCTTGCGCGCCCGGATCGGCGCGAGCCCGGAGATAAGCACAAGCTCCTCGTCGGCCGAAAGTTGCATGACCTCGCCCGGGGTCAGAAGCTGGCGGGCAGTCTCCTGACGGCTGACCATGACGTGCGCGAGCCACGGGGCAAGCCGGTGGCCGGCATAGTTGCGCATAGCGCGCTGTTCGGTCGCGGTGCCGAGCGCGTCGGAAATGCGCTTGGCGGTGCGTTCGTCATTGGTGGCGAAGGCGACACGGACGTGGCAATTGTCGAGGATGGCGTTGTGATCGCCGTACGCCTTCTCGATCTGGTTGAGGCTTTGCGCAATCAGGAAGGCCCGGATGCCGTATCCGGCCATGAAGGCCAGGCTGGTCTCGAAGAAATCGAGGCGACCCAGTGCCGGAAACTCGTCGAGCATCATCAGAAGTTGGTGCCGGCGCGCGGAGGTTCCGGGCTGGTCGAGCCGCTCGGTGAGGCGGCGGCCGATCTGGTTGAGCACGAGCCGGATCAGCGGCTTGGTGCGGCTGATGTCCGATGGCGGGATGACGAGATAGAGCGACAAGGGGCGCTCGGCCTCGATCAGGTCGGCAATTCGCCAGTCGCAGCGCGAGGTAACCTCGGCCACGGTCGGATCGCGATAGAGGCCGAGGAAGGACATGGCCGTCGACAGCACGCCTGAACGCTCGTTCTCGCTCTTGTTGAGCAGTTCGCGCGCGGCGGACGCGACGACGGGATGGACCCTGGGATTCCTGTCGTTGCCGAGATGATTTGTGGTCATCATCCGCCGGAGCGTGGCGACGAAGCTGCGCTGCGGATCGGACAGAAAGGTCGCGACCCGCGCGAGCGTCTTCTCCTCCTCGGCGTAGAGGATATGGAGGATCGCGCCGACCAGCAGCGAATGGCTGGTCTTTTCCCAATGGTTGCGACGTTCGAGCGCGCCTTCGGGATCGACCAGGATATCGGCGATATTCTGGACGTCGCGCACCTCGTTGACGCCGCGCCGGACTTCGAGCAGCGGATTGTAATGCGCCGACGCCGCGTCGGTGGGATTAAACAGCAGGCAATGCGAGAAGCGCGCGCGCCATCCGGCGGTCAGCGTCCAGTTTTCACCCTTGATGTCGTGAACGACGGTCGAACCTGTCCAGGACAACAAGGTCGGGACGACAAGGCCCACGCCCTTGCCGCTCCGTGTCGGCGCGAACGCCATGATGTGCTCGGGGCCGTCATGGCGCAGATAGCGGCCCCCGAGCGTGCCGAGCATAACGCCGGCGTGCCGATGCAGCCCGGCGCGCTCGATCTCGCGGGAGCTTGCCCAGCGGGCCGAACCATAGGTGGTGACGTTGCTCGACTGACGCGCGCGCCAAAGCGAGCCGAAGATCGCTGCCGCGCAGCCGATGAAGCCGCTGGCGCCGGCGAGCATGCCCGCTTTGTCGAAGACGACCGGGGCGTAGGTATCATAGTGATACCACCAGCCGAACAGCGCCCAAGGATGGTAGATCGGAACAGTGCCGAGCCGGAACCAGGGCAACCCCAGTTCGGGCTGATAGGCCAGCATCGCCGCAGCCCATTGCGTCGCGGCCCAGACCCCCGCGATGACGATCGCGAAGACGACAAGGATCTGGCCGATAAGCAATTTGGTGGGTGTCACGTCGAGGCTCCCGCCCTCCGGACAGGACCGGCTCGGGCGGATTCAGACTCGGGGACAGGCTTGAAAAACGGAACGGGGCTGATGGGAGCAGAAGGGCTCGCGTCGGCCAGCTTTGGCCGAGTGGGGGAACCGGAAGCTATCCGGCAGGCGCCGTCCGACCCTCCTGAAGCGCGAATGATGCCAGTTTGATCCCGCTGCCACGTCGGTCAATCAAGAAATCAATTTCCATTGAGAGTCGCGCATGACACCGCCAACGCTGTATACAAATCGATCGGGACGCTGGTGACGCTTCGCCCTCCCGCCGTTCCGCATCGATGCTGTCAAAGCTATTCCGAGACAGCCCTCGGCAAATGGCGGCGCCTAGAGGCCCGCGTCGCTCCTGAGCGTTTCGATGCGCTCGCGAGATATTACCTCGACGATGTCGCGTAGCGAACGGACCGACTGCGATAGGGCGTCCAGATCGTCATTACCGATCTCGTAGCTGGCCGAATAGCGCGCCTCCACATACGCGCGCTTCAGAAGTTCGAAGCGACGGCGGTCGATTCGGGTCGCGCGCGTCCACGCCTGAATCAGCCGCGGCTCGCTGTCCTCGGCCAGCGACCGTAGGAATTTGATGTTGTGCGAGCGCGGAAAATAGAGCGTGCGAACGAGCAGAAAGCAGATGTAGGCCCGTTCCGTCGCCTGATGCAGCGTGAATGCCGCGTCCTTCCGCTTGCCCTTTTCGATGCAGAATTCAGCGATCTCTATCGCGTCATTCACTTTCGCAAGCCAATCCGAGAAATAGGCATGTGCCATCTCATAGGCATCGGCGGCCGTCAGCGGCTGCGGCGTGGCAAGTGCGCTCCCGGGCAATTCGTAGAGAACGATCCCGTCGCGGGCGATATCGACCCAGAAATATTCACCCCGGCTCAGCGCCTGGTTCACCTCCTGCAGCGTGTGGACGATGATGTTCACCGGCCGCGCAATCGCGGTATCGCGCAGGATTTTATCCTCGGCGACATACCAGTAGTCGGCAATGTCGGTAAGGTCGGGATGGCTGACGATGACTAGCAGGTCGTAGTCGGACTGGTAGCCATTCTCGGGTTCATCGACCCAATCATCCCGCGCGTAGCTGCCAAACAGGATGACCTTGAGGATGCGGCCATTCTTCTTCCACGGCTGGTTCGCGCGCGCGGTCGCTTCGGCGAACTCGCCCATCAGCAATTGCTTCACCCGATCCAGTTCGCCTTGCTGGATCGAGGGCAGATGATCGACATCAGAGCGCACGGCGGCGGTTCTCGCGAGAGACCAAGCGCTTGGCAAGCCTTGACCACGCGCATGGGCACGTCGATGGTACCGCCTCACGCACGAGCGCAGCCTCGTAGATATCGAAGACGCCTGCGCATCACCCGGTTGTCTCCCTTATTTAAGCCCGCTTACCTTAGCCTGTTTGCTAATTAAGCCAAGAGCCAGTTGCTTAAATAAGAGACTCTCCGCATATTGGGTCCGCATGGTTGATCCCGAATCCAATCTGCGGCTGGGCCGCTTCGTTGAGACCCCCGTTGCGGGCGAAGTTGTGCGGGCCTTCGTACCGCCGCCGCTTCCACCAGCGCCACCCGTCGATGTGCTGGGCCTGCTCGATCGCCTCAGCCTGGCCGAACGCGCATTGGGTCGCCTCGACGGCATCACCATGCTCCTGCCGCGCCAGGAACTCTTCCTCTACATGTACGTGCGAAAGGAAGCGGTGCTGTCCTCACAGATCGAGGGCACGCAATCGACCTTGTCGGACCTGCTCCGCTTCGAAACCGAGGCGCGGGCCGGCCAGCCGATCGACGATATCCGCGAGGTCTCGAACTACGTCGACGCTATGATGTACGGGCTCGATCGGCTGGAAGAACTGCCGCTGTCGCTTCGTCTCATCCGCGAGATGCACGAACGCCTACTGCAAAGCGGCCGCGGCGGCACCAAAAACCCCGGCGAATTCAGGCGATCACAAAATTGGATCGGCGGCACGCGCCCCGGCAACGCGCTGTTTGTGCCACCGCCGATTACGGAACTCGATGGCTGCCTGGATGCTCTCGAACGCTTCATGCACGAGAGTGAATCTCGCCTGCCCGCGCTGATCAAGGCGGGCCTCCTCCACGTTCAATTCGAGACGATCCACCCGTTCCTTGATGGCAACGGCCGCATCGGGCGCCTGCTGGTGACGCTGTATCTTTGCGTCAACGGTGTACTGCGCAAGCCGCTGCTCTACCTCAGTCTATATCTGAAAACCCACCGGACCGACTATTACCGGCTGCTTCAGGAGGTGCGCGAGCATGGCGCATGGGAGGCCTGGCTCGACTTCTTCCTCGCCGGCGTAGCCGACACCGCCAACCAAGCGTTCGACGCTGCCACCCGCATTGTCGATCTGTTCAAGGAGGATCGCGAACGCATTACGACGGAAAGTGATCGTGCGGGCTCAGCGCTCCGGGTTCATGACCTTTTTCAGCAAAACCCGTTTCTCACCGCCAACCAGCTTGTAGGGCGAACAGGACTCTCGGCGCCAACGGTCAACGCTGTACTGGCGGACCTTGAGCGCTTCGGCGTGGTCGATGAAGTCACGGGCAAGAAGCGAGGGCGGGTTTTCGGCTATCGCAGATATCTCGCTATCCTCAGCGAAGGGACGGAACCGTTGTTATCCGCGACATCAGGCATGGCGACTTAGCCCCGCGTGCCGGTCGCTCCAGGGCACCACCCATTAACCCACAAACCGCGCGCCCAAAGGACACGCCGTTGTTTCGCGGAATGTCGGGGGCGGGGACATTTGCGCCGTTGCTCGGCGATGCCACGGATGACGGCTTCCAGCCGAGCCCCGGACATTTGCGAAGTGCGTGAATCGCGTCTGGGAACGGGAAGGTCCGGCCGTTAGCTGACGGGCGACCTTCAACCTGCCGACGCGGAATAGCAGACGTTGTCGACGGCGAACGGCCTGCGGCTTGGTGCATCACGGCGGCGCAATGCTGCGCAAGGCCACTTCGGACCGCTGGATGGGCAGCCGCGCAGCGTCGAAGGGCGGCCGATACCTAAAGCGTATTACGACCCAATTGGAACCGGCAGCTTATTGCAAGCGACTACGCCGCCTCGACGTCCTCCTTCAACTTCTGGTAATTCCGAGCGAATTCGGCGCTCGTCTCATCAAGGTCTATCTCGAGATATTTGCTTCGGACCTCGGCAATCACGCGACCCAGCGTGAGTGACAGCGATGCAACGATGGTCCGGATCTCCTCGGCCGCCCTCGTCTCTTGCCTATAGTCGCGATTCGGTCCCCGCACACCGAGGGCATGCACCCACGGCGTATTCGTATCGCGGTAGACATGATCGAAGCTGAGCGATGACTTCAGGTCATGGTATAACGATCGCAACTGCTGTTCGAGATTTTCGTCGTAGAGTCGAAAACTCGGACTGTTGATCAAGGGCTCGAGGTTGTCGCTCATCACGATCGCAAAATAGTGAAGCCTGTCGGGCATCTCCTGAATGTGCGTTCCCAACATGTCGATGCTGATGTGACGAAGGAACCAGCGAAGGTTCACCAGATCGCGCTGGCGCTTGATCTCCGCTTCCGATTTCCCTTCCAGGTCGCGCGGTCGGAGAGGTTGCTGATCGAGGATGGTCTCGACCGCAATCGTGACGAGGTCAGTCAGCTTTTTCTGATCCGCAGCGGCGAGCTTTTTCGCCTCCGCAATCTTGTATTTTGATATCCGGTGCCGGTCGAAGTCGAACGGCAGATTGTCGAACGTGGCCAACTCCTCGTTGAACAGCAGGATGATTCGGTCCCACCCGAGATGTGCGGCAGCTAGCCCGAGTTCGAACGTGACATTGGGATTCGGAAGGCTCTTGCCGTCCGTCAACACGGCAATCGAGGTGACATCGCCGACGAAGATGTCGCTCTTCTGGATCTTCTCGGCGAGCTTTCCAGGAATGTAGGGCGAACCCGGAACATTCCTCGTCGCCTCATCGGGCGTCACCTGCTCGCCGAACTTTGCCGTCATGGCCGCCGCCGCAGCTGCGACGGCGCCACGGATGGCTCGCGTATTCGCGTTCGGTGCCACGTCGCTCTGCCAGGAGAAGAAAATCGTCGTCATGACCACACACTAGTCGGGGTCTCGCTGCGAACCAAATCAACCATTCTGGGCTTGCTTTCACATTCCCTGTCCAAAGCGACGCCTCGATCCTATAACCCTGCAGAAGAGGGGATCCTGTTCTAATGCTTGGGGAAGAACAACAGCGCGGCAGGCAGATCCTTGCCCTTGCACGGGCGGCATCCGGCGAGGTCGACAACAACTTGTCGGTCGACGCGCGGGCGGCATTCTGCTTGTCCCTGCTGGACGGTGTCCCTCATACCGGCCGGATCGGCCTGTTCACCTCCTCGATCGAACCCCTCGCCGTCGAAGAGCGCCATTACTGGACCGGCGTCTTCTACACCCTTTTGCTGAGTGCGGAGACCAGGCGGACGCAGGCTACGTATTTCACCCCTCCCTATCTTGCGAACGCCGTACTGGACCTGGCGATCGGCGCGGGCTTCAACCTCGCTCAGCACGACGTGCTCGATCCTGCCGCAGGCGGCGCCGCCTTCCTATCGACGATCGCGGCGCGCATGCAGCAGGCCGGTCTTGAGGCGGACGACATCGTCTACCGGCTGAACGGTATCGAGATTGATCCCGGCCTCGCCGCGATCTCACGCTCGCTGATCCAGCGCCGGCTCGGGGAGACCGTGGCGCGCGAGATGATCGTCACCGCGGACGCGCTCCGGGTGAAGCCGCTCGCCGCGTACAACCTCGTCGTCGCGAATCCGCCATATGGACGACTGCACGTCGACGAACTGCCCGACGATAACTGGAAAGCGATCGCCCACTCCGGCCACATCAACAAATATGCCGTCTTCACCGAATATTGCTTCCGGATGGCAAAGCCGAACGCCCTTCTCGCCTTGGTGATACCCTCGAGCTTCAGGGCGGGTCCGCTCTACGACCGAATGCGCTCCTACATCCGGTCAAATGGCCAGGTTGTCGCGCTCGGCTCGGTGGATGGTCGCAAGGACGTCTTCGTCGACGTCGCCCAGGATGTGAGCGTCCTGCTCGTGCGGAAGGGTGCCAGTCACAAGACGAGTGTCCCTGTCAGCTTTCCGGTGCTCGGCCTGGGGGAGATCGAAGAGCCTCAGCGGCGACGCCTTCCTGCGGACGCGACACGCCCCTGGCCAACGCCGGCTCCCGATGGGGAAGTTCTTGGCGGAGCCACGCTAGCGGACTACGGCATAACCGTGAGGGCCGGATACTTTGTCTGGAACCGCGAACAGCACCGGATGGCCGAGGAAGGCGACCCAAACGCCTACCCGCTGATGTGGGCAAAGAACGTGAAGGCAGGCAAGCTTTGCCGGCCCGCTGCAAAAAAAGGGACGGGCATCGACTTCGTTACCGTCGATCCGACCAGCTCCGCGATCGTGCGTGGCCCGGCGATCGTCATGCAGCGCACGACCAACACCAAGCAGCCGCGTCGGCTGATATGCTCCCGTGTGGCGCCAGCGGTCTCGAAGAAGTGGAACGGCTTCATCACCGAGAACCACACGATCATCCTCACCGGTGCCGATCCGGCGCGACTGAAGCTCGTGGAAGCCCTGCTCAACACGGCGGCCGTGGACGCCCGATATCGGCGTGTCTCCGGCACGGCTTCGATCTCGGTTACTCTTCTTCGCGAACTGGACCTGCCGCTCCCCAACGCTTTCGCAGAGGCGATGGCGTCGCACGGTGATGACGCCGAGATTGCGGCCGTCGCCGCGTATGGATCGGGCGCCAAGACCAGAACTACCGAGCACGCGTGATGTCGGGGCGACGGCGACCGTTCAGGAATGCGCCAGGCGCCAGCCGCGAGGATCAGGCGCGTCAGCGGAAGGAAGCCGCCGAGCGGAAGTTCAGCCAGTTCAAGGCGCGTGACGTGACCAAGCGCGAAAGCGTGACGCCGGAAGCCGAGCCGGCCCCGCCGCCCCGACTTCAGCGGGATTCCGCCGGACTGATCGGCGCACTCGCCAACGTCCCCTTCTACCGCATAGGTGATGCCGAGCCGATGACCGTTTCGCCAGCCTACAACGCGCTGGTGGAGACCGCCGTCACTGTCATGAACACCGGCGAGAGCATTGCGGTCCTCTGTTGGCCTGCGGGCCAGACCTGCCTATCCGGTCTCGTTGGACTCCTCGCACTTGCCGATGTCGCGGCTGCGCCCAAGAAAAAATTCGACAAGGGGGGTAGCAAACTCATCGGCTGCGAGCGACCGACCGGCATTCGGGTCGCACTCTACCCCCACGCTAGGACCACACACACAGCGTCGCGCGAGGTCCAGATCGATCGGGATCGGCTGGGATCGATAAGCATCATGCACAGCACCCGCCATCTCGCAGGCGACGATGACGGTGGTTTCAAAGACTATCATCAGGTCCTAGCGCGCGTCCGCAAGATGACCGGCAAGGCTCTGGATGGCTCGACTTACGCCGAATTCGAGCATCCCGTGCTCGACGAGATCGTGCCGCACGGATCGGCTCGGAGCGGATGCCCGCAGACTGGGCGCCTGCTCTGGAGGACGAAGAGCAAGACCGATCTGGGATCCCAAAGCAGAAACGAACTTGCCGACGATCCAGGTCGAGCGCGTTTCTTCCTCTACACCATCCACCACACAGACGCATTGCGTCGGGAGCTGGCTGCGCTCACCCAACCGCCGGACCTTCTGATCCTCGATCTGACCAGGAAAGCCTGTAACAGGCTCGGGCGAGACTGGCGCGACCGCGCGGTTAAGGCCCTCGAGGAGATCAGGACAGCGATGCCCACGGTCGGCATCATGGCGGTCACCGAGGATCCCTGGACATACGACTTCGAGCGCTTCGACCTGCTCGCTACGAAGCCCGCAGTGAAGAAGGCCCGGCTTACACCCGCGAAGAGTCGGATCATCTTCGAGACCGAAGATGCGATCCTCACCCCTGCGACGGCGTCGCCGGCCGTCCAATGGGAAGGGGCGCTCCGTATCAAGGCGGGTGGCTTTCTCGGCACGCTCGCGTCGGTCATCGACGAACTACGATCCATCAACGCCAAGCTCCGCAACGCCGGCGATGAAGCCTCATCGGAGGCGGTCCGCACGGTGATGATGAAACTGAAGCGGGCCGCCTGTCTCCCCGGTTCCCTTGCGGAATTCAGCGAATTCCTCGAGACGACCGCCAACGACGTCGTCGCCGCCGACACCATGACGGGATACGCGATCGCGGCCGAGATGCACGAACTCACCGGACGGGATAGCGCGGCGCTCGACATCTCGCCGGAGATCGGCGACGCCAAGCGCCGGGCAGCGGCCGTCATCACGGCCGCCGAGCGCACCACGCCCATGGTAAGTCTACTGAACGAAGCCCTCGCTCCGGCCCTGCGATCGAGCTCTAGGACGCTCTTCGCCTTCCGCAACGAGTCATTGTCCGACTTCGCCGTCGCCCGGTTCGGTGTGGAACATCCGAAACTGCTCGAGCGGCTGGACGACAACATGATCCGCTTCAGCACACTTCACGGACTGACAGACATCGGCCAGCTTCCATATCCTGCGAGGCGCCAATACAAGCGCGCCGTTGTCGTCGCCCCGACGCGTGCCTCGATCCTGCAGGTTCTCGCCCTGCCCTGGCTGCCTGACGAGGTCGAATTCCTCGCCGACGCCGACACGCTACGGTTCGCCGCGCGCGACGCGGTTCGCCTCGGAACTGAGCTCTCGCATATGCCGATCGGCGCCAGACTCACCCGGTTCGCGAAGGCCGCCAACGACCGAGTGAGCGGGATCGGTGGCCATGTCGTGCAGCTCGACACCGCGGACATCCCGTCCGACGATGTCGAGTTCCCGAGCGGCGGCGTGGTCGATTTGCGCAGCGGTTATGGAGGCCGTGGCGATAAGACGACCTACGAACTGGTTCTCGATCGCGACCGGCGCATCCTCGCCAGGCCGAGCACCGGCATCGTCGTCCGCAACAAGCACTGAGCTGCTGCCGGTCCCATGGACACCAAGTTAGGCTACATGCGCTTGCCGCTCGAAGTCCATGGGGCTGAGATAGCCCAGCGTCGAGTGCCGGCGCGTCGGGTTGTAGAAGCGCTCGATATAAT
>NZ_SGIS01000021.1 GCF_004208535.1 Sphingomonas populi | reverse complement strand
GGCCGCCATCAACCGCTTCATAAAAGAGCATAATCAGGAACCGAAGCCGTTCGTCTGGAAGGCCAATCCCGATCAGATTATCGCAGCCGTCAGGCGCGGGCATCAAACGTTGGAATCAATCCACTAGGTTCCAGAAAGCGGTGGCACTCGGTCTCTTTGCGGAGAGTCCTAGGTCCGCGTTCGAGAAACTGATTGGCGAATATAAAGATAAGGCAATCGTACAGGCGATAGGCGCAGGCCGCTGGGACCAACTCACGCCATTTGAAATGGGTATCGCTTTGGAATCGGCCGCGTCACACAGTGTTCCTGATAGCATTTTCACTAGAAGAGATGAACCAGTCGAAAAAGAGTTATCGATATATCGCGGATTTTGGATGTTGAATCCTCAGACTTATGGTATTTTAAAGTACAATGCTCGTAATGAAATGAGCATGCTTGATCTCATGGGACGTTACTGGCAGCCGTTTTCGAAAATAAAAGATAACGACGACACTTCGATAGCTCTCCTCGGACTTACTGATTTCTCAAGTGCGTCGCTACGTGCCGCTGAGGTTAATGTTGAGATTTGGAATACCACGCTAAACCCGTGGTCGGACTTCGTTGAAGCAGCGCGACGAACCTGGGGAGAAAGCATGCCGTTATTTGCTATAGCTTGCATCGCCGCCGGCATAAAATCTAAACATATTCGCGCGGCTGAATACGGCGATCTTTTGAATCACGATTTTCCGCTAGTCGAACGCGCTAGGTATGCGCGTCTTCGCAACAGCTCGCCTTGGTGGATGGATCAAGTGAGCCGAGCGAAATCAGCGAGCGAGCGAAAATGGGTTCTCTTAGTTTCAATCTGCTGGGCACCCGCGTCAGCTCTGTTTGTAATCCAGTCCATTCTCGTGGAGTTCATTGATAATTTGAGCGCCAGTGAATTCCGAGAAATGGAACGTTCAGTTGGATGGGTCCTTTCCCTCAGTCCTGGGGGGAAGCCCAAGCTTAACGGTTATGGACACTTAGATATCTTGGCGAGTCAAAGTCCGAGATTTTCGGTGACTATCTCTAATCGTCTGAGCCATGCGCAGCAACGTCGCATAATCGAGTCCATTAGTGATGATTCCTCGGTCATCGACTTTGGCGTAATCAGTATTGTTTCTGATTTCCTAATCATCACTTCCTACCGTGACATCAACGCTTGGGGGAGGGCGATCAAGTACATCGAGGATAAAGGCGGTGCGGATACAATCTCCTCACACTATGACGCCGATATATCATCTATGCTATATTATGGTGGGCGGTCTGGTATGTCACAAGAGATTGCGAACCGCATAATGGCTGCAAGCGATAAGTTTCCTTTTTCAGTAGTTGAAGCTGCCAGTGCGTCGCTTTACCGGGCTCCGGCAATTAGTAAATCATCAATCGCGACGGTCGCGGAAGAAGAAAGTTGGTTCGCTCATTAGTTTCGCAATACAGTGAAACTGTACCAAATTATAATATTGCAGTCTATTGCCGTCATGCACTACGTCCGGCACAGTATATTTGCATAGTAGCGCATAATACGTTGAAATTCTTCGCGGTGATAGAAATACTCGCTTTATTTTCTGTACGCCACCGCTACGCTGTCGTTGGCGAAAGGGCGACCTAAGCTAACTTTCCTTTGTGCGTCTTGCCGGTGGCGACTAAAGAGGTCCTAGCGGCAACCCTACCGGCATCACAGCGCTCCTTGATACGATTGCGTTCCATGTCGGCCAGCCGGGCTGGCAACACTGACATAATCGCGAGCGACGTTCCTCCACGCCCCTGAAAGGATGCGTCTTTTAGGTATACCCAAGCGAGACATAAGCGTGAGACGAATTTCGCGTCTCAATAGGGTTGACCACAGCATTATGAGACGTATGACTCCGTATATCTAGAACCTATTGGGACACGAGTCGTTATGTTGATCGGTTATGCGCGCGTTTCTAGTTCGGGGCAGTCGGTCGAAATCCAACGAGATGCGCTCCTTGCCGCTGGATGCGAAAAGCTCTTCGATGAAAAGGAGAGCGGCACCAGCACGGAAAATCGCAAAGCCCTTGCCGACGCGCTTGAGTTTGTACGAGCAGGCGACACCTTCTTGGTGACGCGCATCGATCGCCTTGCTAGATCGGTAGCGGACCTTGAGGCTATCGTTTCAAAGATCAAAGCGAAGGGCGCATACCTAAAAGCCGTCGAGCAACCTATCGACACCTCCACACCCGCAGGCACAGCATTTTTGCAGATGCTTGCCGTATTCGCGCAATTCGAAACGGCTATCCGTAAAGAGCGTCAGATGGAGGGCATTGCGAGAGCCAAGGCCGATGGTCGATACAAGGGCCGCAAAGCGACCGTAGATGTTGCCATCGTGCGCCAAATGAGGACTGATGGCGTTCGTCCGGTCGATATAGCAGCCAAGCTCGGCATTGCCCGGGCGAGCGTCTATCGCGCGCTAGGCGAGGCCGAATAGGCTAAATAGCGATCTTATCGGGAAGATTTGTGCGGAGGGCGCGAAGAAGGTCATGAGGCTTCCGTCCCAATGCCTCGGCAATGACGATAAACTCCACAATATCAAGCCTGCGCTCTAGAAGCTCGATCTTGTTTATAAACGAAGGCGGCTTTGCGATACGGCGCGCTAATTCGCGCTGGCTAACTCCAAGCTCTTTGCGAAGCAATGAAAGCGTGTCGATCAGCGTCCGATAGTCGGGCGATATGACCCATCCCCGCTGCATTGTACCCGCCCCAACTCGTTGAGGCCGAACCGTTATACACCCTTGCCATTGTCCCCATGATGGGGACATACCGCCACGAAGGCCGTATGGTCGAAGATTGACTCGTTAGAGGGGCGTTATGAAGAGGTTCACACCCGTCATTTTACCTGTTGCGGCGCTAGCATTGACACTGCCAAGCGTAGCCTCGGCTTCAACCAAGAAGTCCCAACCGATTGTTGAGGTAGACGGCAAAAAATACCGAGTCATGATAAAAAATGGTGCCGAGGTTTTCGTCTTCAACAAAGCACTTCGAACCGACTTCTCCCCTACTGATTTCGATCGGCGGCGACGCGCTGTTAAGATCGCAACGGGTTGTGAAATGCGTGATGGTGCACGGCATGAACTTGCGCTGGCGGGAATGCTAGATTGCACCTTGTCGAATGTGACCAGCCCTGTTGCAGCTAAGACAGGCAACTAGGATGCTTCTGGAAAGGCAAACAAGAGCCGCAAAGCTCGGTTCGATCGTCGGTGTCCTGCTACTCATCAGCGCGTGCGGAACGAAGCCGGACGATGCTAGCGCAACTTCGGACTCGCCCCCTGCATCCGATGGTATGAACAAGACGATCGACACGAAGGTATCGGCGGAAATGAACCTCAAGGGTGGGTTGAAGGATGCGGACTCTGCCAAGTTCCGCAACGAATTTGTCAACGCGCTGGATACTGGCGCGCAGATGCTGTGCGGAGAAGTCAACTCGAAGAATGCCTTTGGCGCTTACACCGGCTTTAAGCGGTTCATCGCCTCACCCAATCCCGAGGCACCGAACATGATCGAGGGAGAGGAAATGATGGGAATGAAGATCGACGCCAAGACGTTCGCCAAGGCCTACGATTTTGCATGCCGTCATCCGGTGCAACGGTTTTGATTCGAATGTTTACGGGCATGTCTTAGGTTTTCGACGGCGAACTCTTGGGATTGCTTGTGGAATTTTCGCCTGAAATTTTCGGGAAAGGTCACAGCGTTGTACGTAATGCCTCTATTTTGCCCGTAGAGGCACTCTACAGCGTCATTACTGGCTTGTAGCTGGTCAGGTAGCCAAAAATCAATAACAGCGCTTGCAGCGGCTTAAATAGGCCCATCTGAAATAGGATCATACCAGCATGAATATGCGTCTACAGATAACCCGCTGCTAAACGTTACTGGTATGCTTCCCCTCTCCCTCTCTCCCTTATATACTATTTAATCTTGACATAGGGATCAACTCCAACCTTCTTTTTAAAACAGTATTTAAGGAAGGCTGTACCCATTTCTGTATTATCCTTCGGAATGATAAGGGAATCATGCACTGGTAGAGAAGGGGCGTTGCAGAATTTCATCAACTTCAACATTGTAGCTAAGATGATCTCGCTTTCGATGAATTGAAGATCAGCCCACTTGATAGGGTTGCCGTCCCAGCCTTGCAGAACAGGTAGCTTACGCAAGACAAGTTCCTGTACTTTCGCGATCGGAAACGCCTTCTGCAATGATTTACCGTTAAGAAGTTCGTTGCCTTTCAACCTTCCGCTTACCTTGGGCGTCCAATTTGCGTGATAGTCATCATGGCCGAGGGTCATCGCGACCCAAGCCTTCGCGATCTCTCTAGGCAATCCGGTGGCCGCATAGGGATCATCACCGGCTGGAAGCTGCACACCCATAAGCCCGTGCAAGATGGTCAAGTGACTGGCAGTGATATCGATCTCTACCGTTGGCATACGGTTGAAGGTGATGCCGGAACGCACATCCTTGGCGTCCTGCTGATAACCACCATTCGCGTTGTACAGCCGACCACCCATGTTCCATGCAAACGCGGGATGATCGCCAAGGTTGAAGCTGCGATAAAGGCCGTCGAACTCGCCACCGTCGATAACCTGCGCGAACAGAAAAGCGTTTAGGGTTCGCACTGGTTCAGCAAGCGCAGCAACAGCGGCATCGTTGATGTTAACCGGTACCGCCGGAGCTTCGAACTCATACTTTCCTTCCCTAGTCGGCTTGGTGCCCTTGAGCCGGATGATGCTGGTCGGGTCGATGGACTGCTGTACCCGCGCGAAGTGTTCAGCGCGGTTGGAGGGGGTGACGTGAAGCCCTGCAAGGTAGTTAAACAACTTCGATGTTGCCCATACTCGCGTCACATAGCTGGCGTACGGGTCCGATGAGTCATGATAGCCTTTATCGATGCCAATATAGCGCTGTGCTACCAGATCATCCAGAACCCGCACGAAGGGACGATAACCAACCACGCGATCCGAAAAGCTGCCGGAGCTAAGGGGGCGCGAACATGC
Source organism: Sphingomonas populi (assembly GCF_004208535.1). Taxonomy (GTDB): domain Bacteria; phylum Pseudomonadota; class Alphaproteobacteria; order Sphingomonadales; family Sphingomonadaceae; genus Sphingomonas; species Sphingomonas populi. Next base: position 87,229 of record NZ_SGIS01000021.1, on the reverse strand, counting down.
CCGTACTGGATCGTAGGACGCGGCTCGAAGCAGATCGTTGATCGTAGCGCCGACGGCGGCAACGTATTTTTTGCTCGGCGCACCCCGAACACCAGCATCATAGTTCAGTCGTGCCGCCAACGCCTGTACGGCGGCAGTTCCGATTTCACCGGTAGCGATGAAGGACAGGGACATAGAGGCGGATTTAATTTCGCCGGTTCGATACAGGTTCGGCTTACCCGTCCGCTCGGGCGTTACGTTGCCCGCGCCGGAAAACAAGTCTAGATTCAATTGGTTTTACCTTCCTCGGCCACATAATCAATCAGGCCGAGGCATCCAGTTAGCGCAATGCGAAAAGCGTGCAACAGCTCTTAGTTTACGATCTGCTATGCTTCTTTTGCATCATCAATATGTTAAGGTAAATTACATATATATTTATAAAATACGTTGAATATCAATGCTCGCATGCGAGAATTACGTTTAAAAATAGTTCGAATTAACTTCGGCATGGCGCATCGCATATCACTGCGGGGGGGGGGGGAGATAGGCATAATGTGATAGTTTGGTGGGCTGATTGCTTACATTTGCTCCTCTAGAATACAAAGCTCACGCGTTAACAAATTGGACAATCAAGCCCGCGCTTTGAACTCTCGCCGATCACGCGATATCAGACTGGCGGCGGCGGCAAAATCAACCCGCGATATGTGCAGCTATGCACAGTTGGGTAAGTTTCTTCGATGGTAAGGCCGCCGATGTAGCGTTCGTCCAGTTCCGAGTTAGCATGCCCAACCACCTCATTCGCGATGTGAGGTCGAATACCGTTCGTGACGGTCAGCATAGCCTTGAATGCGCCGCGCAACGAGTGAAACGTTACCTCTCGTCGCATATCTGCTGACAGCGTTTCATGTAACGCGGTGGGCAGGACGGTACGATTGAACGAACGAATGATGTTCGCATTTGACCATGCAGGGTATTCATCAGGTCCACCCCCGATGCGCTTTCTAGCGGCCCAATCGGGAAAGAGGCGCAACGCGCCACTTGCAGATATCCTATCGAAATACCGAGCAAAACCAAGGTCAAGCAACGCCGTTAGAATTGGGACACTGCGCGCGCGCCGGTTCTTCACCTTACGGTATTCATTGTCCCGGATCAGAAAATGTGGAAAACGGTCGTTCAATCGCACATCACTGATCTTAAGACCTCCAATCTCCGCCGCGCGGCAACCGGTAAACAGCGCCACAATGGGAGCCCAAAATCTAGAGTCATCTAAGCGAAAGTTACCGGGCGCGTGAACCTCTACGGCAGACCGGCAACCCGTGAACCACGGATGTGCAAAGATGCGATTAAGCTCATCAATTTGTAGCCTACGCTTGCTCGGCATCAAGGCTTGGCTTGTTTCCTTAACGTATTTAGAAACTTTGATCCCATGCGCTGGATTAGCACCTTTCATCCAACCCCGATCGATTGCGTGGTTCAGTACCGCACCGAGCATCCTTATGCGTTTAGCGATGGTCTGTTCAGAAAGATGCCGGACGACACTGCCCGCGCTTTTCCCGCCTACGATGTGGTTGGAAAGGTGTTCGGCGAAAAGGTGCATATCCTCGCGGGAGACTGCTACAAGCGCTTTACGGCCCACGCAGGCTTCAAACTGCTTAAGCGCAAGGCTTGTCTCTGAAAACGCGCGGGAGGACGGCTTACAGACCTCTAGATAGCGCTTTACCGCCTCGGCGAACGTCATGCCGTCGGAATCCGGTTTTGGTTTGTTCGACGGAGGCAGCATCGGCACCGCCTCCCCTGTTGCTAAGGCGGATATACGTGCGTACCCGCGTGTCATCCCGGTACGCACCGCACCAACAATCGCACCAAGCTCCTCGCTTCCCGCAGGAGCCTTGTAACCGCGCTCCGTAACGATCAGTCGAGCCTCATCCGTCGGACGCAGTATCGGTCCGTCACTTTGATCGTGAGGCATTGTCAACGCGCGCTGAATGTCTTCTGCGAACAACTCGATTTCGTACTCCCTCCGCGCCAACTCCTCGGCGGCGGCGGGATCAACGTTGGCGCGGCGGTGAAGCCGTTCGAACGGATCAGCGGTTAAATGCGCGTAACGGTCTGCGACCATATCAAGATCAGCTTGCGTAACTATCCGCTCGGGTGGTGCCGGCAGGACAAGCGCTGGCAACGCACGCGCTTCACGTCCCGCTGCTTTCGCCAACAGAGCCTCAAAGTGTGCCTTGGCAGCGGTGCGCGCGATCAGGGCTTGGCCTTCGTCTTTGGTACGAAGCGACACACGGTAGAGCGGCTTGGAGTTAAACAACTCCGCATAGCGCGGGGCATCGCGCTGGATATGCAGCGGCACCCGTCTTTCAAATTGGAACACGCCATCGCGCTTGCGGACGTGCGGTATCGTACTCGTCATTTTCCTCCTCATGGCCGGTAAGAATCTCACACCGGAATCTCACAGACCATGGCAGAAAATCGCGCGTTTCCAACGTCTAGTGCAAAATCAACTTGTTACATATACTACCTTTGTTCTCCCGTAGGGGTCACCAGCGTGAAGTCAGAATCGTCAGTATTCTGCGACGTTGGCTTGGGACGTATCACCAGCAGCCCGATCAGCACCATTTCCCAGCGCGGGTTGCGCAGCCGCTGTGCGATAACCGGCTTGGCCAGCCGAACGCCGGCGCGCCTGCGATGGCGAGACCTAAGGGAAAGATGATTGTACCGAAGGCGGGTTTCGCGATCGCAACACTCACCGATCCAAAGCGTGTGGCCTTTGCGAACTTTACCCAATCGGCAATGGTCCGTCCCGCCGGACCGTTCCGGGGTAGAAGGCCCGCGAAATCAAAGGTTCGAGCTTGTGGAGCGGTGGGTACCGGAACACGTCCGGCAGGATGATGGTGTTTTGCAAAGATCCCCCAATCTCAGGCGGCGCGATCGCTCGCACCGCCTGAGTCTGTGAGGGTTCAGAATTTCAACCGCACGCCACTGTAGAAACGGCGACCGATCGGGTCGTAAGTGCCCGCCGCCGTCTCGGTGCCGGTCACGCTGCCGGGCAGGCCAGTGATGACGCGCGGCGGCTGGGTGTCGAGCAGGTTGTTGACGCCCACGTAGAACTCGAACTGCTTCTTCACATGGAACCGCACCTGCGAATCCAGATAGAAGGCCGCACCGACGCGGAAATACGTCTTGTCGGGCAGCGATCCGTTGGCAAGCTTGAACAGCATGCGGTACTGATCGTCGAGGTACGACGCGCCGATATACTGGCCGTTGAACGTCACGCCGACCGCGTCGCTGTCGTAGCTAAGCGAGAAGGCCGCGCGATCCTGCGGGGTGTTGATCTCGCCGAGCGTGGTGTCATACGCCGCGCCCGTCACCGGCGTACCGCCCTGCTTGAACAGATGCGTATAGCTGACCGAGAACGTGGCAGCCCCATTGCCCAGGCCCCAGTCCGCCATGCCCTGCCGGTACGAGAAGGTCGAATCGAGCCCCTGCGTCAACAAGCCGCCGCTGTTAACGAGCGCGGAATCGACCTGCTGGATCGACCCCGCGCTATAAGGCCCCGACCCGATCGCGCGCCGCGAGACCAGCGAGCAGAACGTCGGATCGTTGTTCTGATAGCATTGCTGGAGGATGTAATCGCGGCTGGTGCGCGCGATCGCCCCGTCGAGTTTGATGTTGTAATAATCGAACGTCAGCGTGACATTGCGAAGCGCGTGGATCGAGATCGGGTTGATGACCGCGCCGAGCGTGTAGGTGGTGGCTTTCTCCTCGCGGATGTTCGGATTGCTGACGTTGAGTCCGCCGACGCCCTGAAGATCCGACTGGTTGAGCAGGAAGCTGCCGTTCGCGTTGATGTTGGCGAGCACACCCGCGTTGGCGCGGCAGACTGAGCTGGTCGTGCCGGTGCTGGTGAGCGTGACGCCCTGGCACGGATCGTTGACCGACGAGATGCTCACCGCCGGCGCGGCGTACAACTCGCCGATATTCGGGGCGCGTACCGCCTTGGCATAGACTCCGCGGAAGCGGATGTCAGGCACCGGCGACCATTCGACGCCGCCGTTATAGGCGTAGAACGTGCCGACGGTGGAATAATCCGACATGCGGACTGCGCCACGCAGAGTAAGATTGTCGAAGAACGGCGTATTGTGGATCAGCGGCACGACGATTTCGCCGTACACTTCCTTCACGTTAAAGCTGCCCGACGTGTTGGTTTGCTGAACGTACGCGTTGCGCGCCGCGATCGAGAGCGGATCGAACGTCTCCTCGCTAGACTCCTTGCGATATTCAGCGCCGACCGCGATCTGCACCTTGCCGGCGGGCAGTTCGAACAGCGACCCCGACAGGTTGGCGGCAGCGACTTCCAGCGTCTGCACCGCATCATGCGTGGATGTCGCGTTGAGGTAGGCGATCGAGCCTGGCGAGGCCTTGCCCGCGCCATAGACGTTCCACGGCACGCAGCCTTGCGCACGCGCTTCGGCGCTGGCGCAGATTGCTTCGGAGGTGTTGCCGTTGCCGTTGACGTCGTACACGTCCTGGATGACGTTGAGCGCCTGGACCGCGCGGTCCTGGTTGATGAGGCCGGTCAACTGGCTGGAGACACGAGTCTGGCCCCAATTGTACGATACGTCCCAATCCCAGTTGCTGCCGAGATTGCCGTTAAGGCCGCCGACGAAGCGCAGATTGGTACGGTCGAAGATCGCGAAACGCTGGCCGAACTCGGTGAGCCGGCGCGAAACCGCGACATCGCGGAAGCCGTCGCCGTTGGTATCGGTGGCGACATTGTACAGCCCGGCCGGCACCAGCGGATTGCGCACCACCTGCGACTGCAATGGGTTGTTCGGGTTCGCGACGAGTTGCTCGATATTGTAGCGGCCATTGCCCTGCCGGAACAGACCGAGCGAGCCGGTCGGCACCAGCGGCGAAGGCTCCAGCAGTCCGCGCGACTTAGTGTTGGCGTAAGTGCCCTCGACATAGACGTTGATGCTGTCCGAAATCTGATAATTGCCGCGACCAGCGAACTGGCGTTTCTCCAGCGGCACCGAGATCTGGTCATAAGGCGTGCGGTCGAACCCGTCGGTCGCCGCGTTGTACGGACGCGTCACGCCGGTCGAATCGACGATGTAATTGCCGCTGCCCGCGTTGAACGTGCTCGCCGGTACGACACTCGACTTGTTGAGGCGCGCGACGAACAGATTCTGCGCGGCGGTGAGGTTGGCATCGGTCAGCGCGTTGCTGCGCGTGGCCGCACCGACGCTGGTCTGATCGGTGATGCTGCGGCTACGCGATGCGGACGAGACGCCACCCTGCTTCTGCCAACCGCCGTACAGCAGGATGTTGCCGCGATTATCATCGAAATTGTGGCCGATCGTCAGATCGACCGAATATTGGTTGTCGTCGCCCTTTTCGGAGACACCGGTCTGCGCGTTGAGCAGCACGCCCTCGAACTTCTTCTTGTAGATGAAGTTGACGACGCCCGCGACGGCGTCCGACCCGTACACCGCCGAGGCGCCGCCGGTCAGGACATCGACACGCTCGATGAACGAACTCGGAATCATCGAGAGATCGACTTGTGCGGTGCCGGGCACGCCAGCCACCACGCGGCGGCCGTCGATCAGCACGAGCGTGCGGTTTGCGCCGAGGCTGCGCAAGTTGATGGTCGAAGTGCCGGCACTGAGCGCGCCATAATTCGACGTGTTGCGCGATTGGCCGGGCACACCGAAGGCCGGGTTCTGTTGCAGCACTTCCTGGATGTCGAGCTTGCCGGTGCGCTGGATGTCCTCCGACGTGATCGCCTGAAGCGGCGACGGCGAGGTAAGCGTCGGGCTTTTGATGCGCGACCCGGTGACGACGATCGTCTCGGCGGTCTCGGTGTCGATTGCCGCGGCCCCCTCGGCGGGTGTCGTCGCCTGTGGCGTGGCTGGCAGCGCGGTGGCGGGCGCGGCTGTATCCTGTCCATAAGCGGTGCCGGCGGCGAACAGAGACACTATGCTCGCACTGGTAAGAAACGCGCCTTTGCGCACGCCCCGGCCAGCCAGTCTGGTGATTGCTTTCATTTCCCTCATCCCCTGTTTTTGATTGTTATTGCGCTTCCGAATCCGGCCCTTCCCCGCGCGCTGTCAGCGTCTGGTCGGGCTGCCGGGAGCGAAGCGCTGCTCCGGGCGGATCGGTTATGGGCTGCACCGCGCGCGCCACGGCGATCCGCCAGTGGCGACGGATCGCGTCGCGCTGATCTGCAGGCATCGCCGGTTTGTACGTGTCGGCTTCGCGCGGCACGCCGGCTTCCGTCAGGCCGATCGCTGCACCCGCCATCCGCGCGACGCCAAGCGCACTTGCCTCGGCGACGTGCGGGCGGACGATCGGACGGTCGAGCAAATCGGCGAGCAATTGGACGAGCAGAGGATTGCGGGTCGCACCGCCATCGACCAACAGGTCCGGCAAGTCCGAGCCGAGATCGGCGTCGATCGCGTCGAGCACGTCGCCGATCTGGAGCGCGATCGCCTCGACCGTCGCGCGCGCGATGTGCGCCGGCCGGGTCGACAGCGACATGCCCGAGATCGTGCCGCGTGCGCTGGTACACCAATGCGGCGCACCGAGACCGCCAAGCGCAGGCACGAACACTACGCCCTCGCTGGTCTCGACGCTCAAAGCGAGTTCGGTCAACGCAGCTTCGTCAGCAAGTCCAAGCAGCGCGGTCGCAAAGGCGGCGGCGTGCCCCGACACCGATATGTTGCCCTCCAGCGCGTGCCGCGCGACCCCGGCCCGGCTCCAGGCGATCGTACTCGACAGGCCATGCGACGAATGGACGCGCCTGTCGGTGGCGACCATCAGCGAGCTGCCGGTGCCGATGGTCGCCTTGCCACGCCCCGGAGCATCGACGCCGTGACCGAACAAGGCGGCATGGCTGTCACCCAGCATTGCATGGATCGGCGTCCCCGCCGGCAGCGCGGTCGCGCCAGCCGCGACATCGCCGAAGTGACTGTCCGACGAACGAATGTCGGGCAGGATCGCTAGCGGGATGTCGAACAGCCGCGCCAGTTCGGCGTCCCAGCCAAGAGTATCGAGGTTGAAGAGTTGCGTGCGTGAGGCGTTGCTGTGGTCGGTCGCATGCACTGCGCCGCCGGTAAGGTTCCACAGCAGCCAGCTATCAATCGTGCCGCAGCGGATTTCGCCGCGTGCGGCACGGTCGCGCGCATCGGGGATCGAATCGAGCAGCCAGGCGATCTTCGCGGCCGGGAACAGTGGATCGAGACCCAGTCCACTGCGTTCCACGATCGCCGCTTCGGCCCCGGCAGCCCGCAAGGCAGCAAGCCGGTCGACCGAGCGCTGGCACTGCCAGAGCACCGCCGGAGCGAGCGGGCGGCCAGTCGCCGCTTCCCATAACACCACCGTCTCGCGCTGGTTCGAGATCGCGAGCGCGGCGACCTCGATCTCGGGCGCGGCCGCATGAACCTCGCCGATCAGTGCGGCGACCGCTTCCCAAATCTCGGACGCCGATTGTTCGGCCCAGCCCGCGCGGGGATAGGTGACGCGCATCGCCTGCGACCGCGAGAGCAGCACCGTTCCGTCGGGCGCGACGAGCAGCGCCTTGGTGTTGGTAGTGCCCTGGTCGATCGCGAGGATGGCGCGGGTGATCATCAGCCGGCCTTCATGCCGAGCAGTTCGCGCGCCGCGCCGGCGATTCCGGCGGCACTCAGCCCGAAATGCTCCATCAGCCACTTGGCCGATCCCGTCGGGGCGAAGCCGGGGAAACCGATCATCCGCATCCGCACCGGGTTATGCTGCGCACAATATTCGGCGACCGCACCACCAAGACCGCCACGGGACAGCCCCTCCTCGGCGGTGACGATCGCGCCGGTCGCAGCGGCAGCGGCAAGCGCAGCCTTATCGATCGGCGAGACCGTCGGCATATTGATGACGCACGCCGCGATCCCCTCGCCCGCCAGCACCTGGGCAGCGGCGAGCGCGTGATGGACGAGCGTACCGTTGGCGATGATCGCGATGTCGGCGCCCTCGCGCAGCGTCTCGGCCTTGCCGATCGCGAACGTCGCATCGCTGCGGACAAGCTCGGGGACCGGCATGCGGCTGACCTTGATGTACACCGGCCCGTCGTGCGCGGCGGCGGCCTTGATCGCTTCCGCAGTCTGCCACGGATCGGCAGGCACGATCACGGTCAATGTATCGATCGCGCGCAGCCAGGCGACATCCTCGATGCTGTGATGCGTCGCGCCGAGTTCGCCGTAAGCGACGCCGCTGGAGATGCCACACAGCTTCACATTGGCCTGGCTGTACGCACAATCGACCTTGATCTGCTCCATCGCGCGAGCAGTTAGGAAACAGCCAGCGCCGCTGACGAACGGGATCTTGCCGCCATTCGCAAGGCCAGCGCCAACGCCGACCATGTTCTGCTCGGCGATTCCGACGTTGATGAGCCGCTCGGGGAAGCGGTCGCGGAATGCGCCGAGCTTGGACGAGCCGACCGAATCGTTGACCACCGCGACGATGCGCGGATCAGCCTCGGCGAGTTCCTGCACGGCGCGGACATAGGCGTCGCGGCAGTCGAACAGCCCGGCGGGAGCGAGCGCGGCGCTCATCGCGTCAACTCGGCGAGCGCGGTGGCATATTGCTCGGCATTGGGGACGCCGTGGTGCCAGCCCGCCTGATTTTCCATGAAGCTCACGCCTTTGCCCTTGATCGTATTGGCGATGATGCAGCGCGGCCTGGTACGCGGCGCGGCGGCATCGTCGAACGCGGCGAGCAAGATTGCCGGATCATGCCCGTCGATCTCGACCACCTCCCAACCGAATGCGCGCCACTTGTCGGCGAGCGGTTCGAGCTGGTTGGTATCTTCCGTGCTAGCGCCCTGCTGCAAGCGGTTGCGGTCGACGATCACGGTGAGATTGCCGAGACCGCGATGGCCGGCGAACATCGCCGCCTCCCATATGCTGCCTTCCTGCAGTTCGCCATCACCGGTCAGGACGAACACGCGGTACTCCGCTTTGTCGATCTGCCCGGCCACCGCGATGCCGACCGCGACCGGAAAGCCGTGACCCAGGGGGCCGGTATTGGTCTCGACGCCGGGCAGATAGGTGCGGTTGGGATGGCCGTTGAGCCGCGACAACGGCTTCAGATATGTGTCGAGTTCAGCCTCCGGGAAGAAGCCTGCCCCAGCCAGCGCCGTATAGAGCGCGCCGGTGCAATGGCCCTTGCTCATCACGAAACGGTCACGCTTCGGCGCGGAAGGATCGGCCGGGTCGATCCGAAGAATATCGAAATAGAGGCTGGCGACAATATCGGCCGCCGAAAGATCCCCACCGGGATGGCCCTGCCCCGCATCGACGATCATCGCCAACAGCCGCCGCCGCATCCAATTGGCGCGTTCGCGGACGTGCGCGGTGCGCGCCTCCAGCGTTGTCACGCCAACGCCCTCCACATGCCGATGCTGTTCCGGTGATACCATTGTTGCCCTCTCCTGCGATCCTGGATAGCGCAGCCCTTGCACGACCGCAATCATTTTACTTTCGTTTTTTTACGATTGAAGAGTTTTCGAAGATCATTTGACAGAAAGTGAAGCTAGAAGCTAACAGGTCGCAAGGCACCGGCCTCGCAAATCTGCGGGCCTTTCGGAGTGGTGATGTCGAATTTGGTCGGTCCGGACTTGCTATACGAGCGCGACCACGCGGATAGTCGCGCCATGCAACGCACTCCGCTCGACAGCACCCGCCCGGCCAGCGCCGCCTCGCAATCACGCGCGCTTGGCGAAACCCGTCGCCACAAAATCCTCGAATGGCTTCGTGAACAAGGCAGCGCCCGTGTCCGCGAGCTGGCACAGGCTTTTTCGGTTTCGGAAGTCACCGTCCGCCAGGATCTGGAGAAACTCGAAAGCGACGGGCATATCGTGCGCGAGCATGGTGGCGCCTATTTGAAATCGGTGCGCCAGCAGGTGCGAGCGATGGCGCTCCAGCATCTTGAGAACATGGATGCCAAGCGCCGCATCGGCCGACGCGCCGCCGCGATGATCGGCGATGGCGAGACGATCATCCTCGATTCGGGATCGACCACGACCGAGGTCGCCGCCAACATCCTCGGCCACCGTGACATGACGGTCATCACCAATGCGCTCAACATCGCGCTGATGCTGGGTGCGGAGCCGGGCTTCGAGGTGCACGTCAGCGGCGGCCAGTTCAAGGCGCCGACGCTATCCCTGAGCGGCGAGCGCGCTGCCGAGTCGTTCCGCGGCATGTTCGTGCAGAAGCTGTTCCTCGCGACCGCCGGTTTCGATCTAGACGCCGGCCTCACCTATCCGGCGCTGTCCGACATCGCGGTGAAGCGCGCGATGATCGACGCGGCGGAAAAGACCATCCTCGTTGCGGATTCGAGCAAGATCGGCGCGCGATCTTTCTCCGCACTCGGCGGGATTGAACTGGTGAACGTCCTCATCACTGATGAGGGCATCCGTGATGCCGATCGTGCGGTGATCGAACGCGCGGGCGTCGAGATCATCATAGCATAACCGCCGGAGCGGCCGCCTGCGCGCGTCCTGCTTTCCGGCACCATTGGGAAGAGGACGAACGAGTGAGCAATCAACGCTACGGCGCCGGCATCTGGCATTTCGCGACCTATGTGGATCGCTACGCGACCGATGGCTACGGCGCACCGCGTTCCCTGATCGAGATGATCGATCTGGCCGGCGAAGTCGGCGATCTCTCGGTGGTCGATATCAACTACCCCTTCCCCGGCGGCGAGACCTCGCTGGAGGCGATCGGCACCGCGCTCGAACGCAACAAGCTGTCGGTGATCGGCATCACGCCCGAAATCTACACGCGCCAGTTCGCGAAGGGTGCGTTCACCAATCCCGATGCGGGCGTGCGCCGGCTCGCCAATGAGATGTGCAACGACGCCGCCAACATCGTGCGGCATTTCGGCGCGGATTACGTCAAGCTGTGGCCGGGCCAGGACGGCTGGGACTATCCGTTCCAGGTCGATCACCGCAAATTGTGGCAGATGAGCGTGGAAGGCATCGCCGAACTCGCCACGCAGAACCCCGACTTGAAGTTCGTAATCGAATACAAGCCGCGCGAGCCGCGCAACCACATGAGCTACGACAGCGTCGCGCGGACCTTGCTCGGCATTGAAAAGATGGGCGTGCCCAACGTCGGCATCCTGCTCGATTTCGGCCATTCACTGTACGGCGGCGAGAGCCCGGCCGATGCGGCGCAGCTCGCGATCGATCACGGCCGGCTGTTCGGGATGGACGTGAACGACAATTTGCGCGGCTGGGACGACGATATGATCGCCGGATCGGTCCATCCGATCGAACTGTTCGAATTCTTCTATACGCTGCGCAAGAACAACTGGGAAGGCGTGTGGCAGCTCGATCAATTCCCGTTCCGCGAGGATTCGGTCGAGGCGGCGAAGTCGGCGATCGGCTTCCTAAAGGCGATCGAGCGCGCGCTCGACAAACTCGACTTCGAGGCGATGCAAGCCGCGCAGGACCGTCAGGACGCTGTCGGTGCGCTCAAGTTGGCGCGCGAGGCGCTGTTCTCCTCATATTGAGTCAGGACGTTTGATGCACGCCGTCGATCTCCGCACCGAATATACCACCAATCTGCTCGGCACCGAAGCGGCACGGCCGCGCCTGTCGTGGCGCGTCGATGGCGACGGGCGCAGCGTCGCGCAGGCGCGTTACCGCGTCCGCGCGGCGGCGAGTGCGGAGGCTCTGGCCGGGGGCGACCTGCTGTGGGACAGTGGCACGGTTCGTTCGGCGGCGAGCGTGGATATCGCGTGGGGCGGGCCTGCGCTCACATCGATGCAGCGCGTCTGGTGGGACGTCGAGATCGACGGTGTGCGGTCTGAGCCAATTTGGTTCGAGACCGGCCTGCTCTCTCCCGACGACTGGCGCGGCGACTGGATCGAGGCGGAGGATGACGTCGCCGCCGCCGACCGCGCGGCGGGCGCGACATGGGTGTGGAGCGAAACCGCGCTCGACGACCGGCCGCACGCCTTCCGGCTCGATTTCGACGCGCCCGCCGATCTCGTCCGCGCGGAGGTGCTGCTCGCAGGAAAGGATCATCTGCGCGGCGTTTGGATCACCGGTGCGGCATCTCCGCTCGACTGGCATTTCGACTGGGATACCTATCTGCCCTTCTGGGGCACGCTCGGCCTGTACCAAGGCGAGGTGAAGCCGGGCCGCAACAGCGTCTGCGCCTTGGTCGAGGCGGATACGACCGGGTTCTTCCCGGTCGATGGCGGTGCGTTCGCGGCGCTGATCCGATTGTATCGCGCGGATGGCAGTGTAAAGCGCATCGTCAGCAGCGCGGGCTGGCGCGTGCAGCCTTCGCCGGCGCCGGCCTGGACCGACGCCGCCTTCGATACCGCCGGCTGGGCGGTGCCGCAGCCAAGTGGCGCCAACGTCCACAACGACCCGCGTCCGCCCGAGCCGGCAATGCATTTGCGGACCAGCTTTACCGTGGATCGGCCAGTCGCGGCTGCGCGTCTCTATGCCACCGCGCTCGGTGCCTATGATGCGCGGATCAATGGCGTAGCGGTCTCGAACGCGATCCTCGCGCCAGAGATCACCGTCGCGCAGGATCACCTTCTGTATCAGGTGCAGGACGTAACGGATCGCATCGTGCCGGGCGAAAACGTGCTGGCGGCACTGGTTGGCGATGGCTGGTACGCGAGCGCTTTCGGCTGGCGGATCGAACGGTATGCATTCGGCCCCGCCCCACGGCGACTGCGCGCGGCGCTGCGGATCGATTACACCGATGGCGGCAGCGACTGGGTGACGACGGACCGCGACTGGCGGATCGCATCGTCGGCGATCCTCACCTCCGAAATCTACGACGGCGAGACCTATGATGCGCGGCTGGAAGTGCCGGGTTGGGATGCGCCGGGCTTTGACGCGTCCGGCTGGCAGTCCGCGAGGATCGGCCAAGCGCCCGACATACGCCTGATCGCGCAGACGTCGCCCGCGCTGGAACGGATGGGAACGCGCACCGCGATCAGCATCGGCGAGCCTGCGCCCGGGCGCTACGTGTTCGATTTCGGGCAGAACGTCTCTGGCTGGGTGCGGCTCACCGCGACCGGTCCGGCGGGAACGACGATCACCGCCAAGTTCGCCGAACTGCTCTACGCAGACGGCACCGCCGATCTCTCCAATCTGCGTCTCGCCAAGGCAACCGACCGCTTCACCTTGGCCGGAACCGGCGAAGCCGAGGCCTTCGAGCCGCACTTCACCTATCACGGCTTCCGCTACGTCGAGGTCGAAGGCTTCCCCGGCGTGCCCACCGCCGCCGACGTGCTCGGCATCGTCGTCCACAGCGCCTGCCGCGAGACCGGCACGATGACCTTCCCCGACGCGCCGCTGCTCCAGACGATCTGGAACAACGCACTGTGGAGCCAGCGGTCGAACTTCTTCGCGGTGCCGACCGACTGCCCGCAGCGCGACGAGCGGATGGGCTGGATGGGCGACATCCTCGTCTTCCTCGACGCCGCAGCGTTCAACATGGACGTCGATCCGTTCATTCGCCGCTTCCTGCTCGAAGCGCGGGCGGCGCAGCGGCCCGACGGCGCCTACCCGATCGTCGTGCCGCAGCCGCAATCCTTCCCCGATGTGGTGACGGCAGGGTGGAGCGAAGCCGGCATCGTGCTGCCGTGGCTGTTGTGGCAGCGCTATGGCGACACGGCGGTGATCGAGGAGAATTGGGCCGCGATGGAACGCTGGATGGCGTTCGTTGCACGCACCAACCCCGATCACGTCTGGCGCAACGATCGCGGGCTCGATCTCGGCGACTGGCTCTCGGTCGATGCGATCAAGCCTGATGACGAGACCACACCGCGCATCCTGTGCGCGACCGCCTTCTGGGCTTGGGCGGCGCAGCAGATGGCCGACATGGCCGAGGCGACCGGCCGCGCCGACGATGCCGTGCGCTACCACGACCTGCGCGCCAGGATCGGCGACGCGTTCACCACGGAGTTCATCGCCGCCGATGGTAAAGCCGGCAACGGCAGCCAGACCAGCCAGGTGCTGGCACTCTACATGGATCTGGTGCCGGCGGACCTTCGTCCTACCGCCGCGCGGCTGCTGGCGAAGGATATCCGCGCGCGCGGGATGAAACTCTCCACCGGCTTTCTCGGCACGCCTTACATCCTCGATGTACTCGCCGACGCCGGGCTGCACGATGAGGTTGCCGGGCTGTTGCTCCAGACTGGCTATCCGAGCTGGGGTTACATGGCGTCCAAGGGCGCGACGACGATGTGGGAGCGCTGGAACGGCGACACCGGCGACCTGTCGATGAACAGCTACAACCATTATGCGTTCGGCGCGGTGATCGGCTTCTTCTACCGCCGCCTCGCCGGCATCGCCCCCGCCGCGCCCGGTTTCGCGCGGATCGCGGCGCGGCCGTTGTGGTATCCGCAAATCGGTCGGGTCTCCGCGCGCTACGATTCGTGCATGGGCCTGATCGCTGCCGAGACCGGCGGCGATGCGAGCGGACTTACGCGCTTCGCGCTCACGATACCCGCCAACACCGTCGCCGAGGTCGAACTGCCCGATCGGGAATGGCGCGAGAGCGGCCACTTGCTCGTCAACCATCCCGACGTTCGCGCGCTAACGCGCGGCGACCAAAGGATCCGCTTCGAGATCGGCTCGGGCGCATACCATTTCACGACCCCCGTCTGAGAGGATTTTTCCGTGCCGACGCTTGGCCTCATCCACAATTCACCGGTGCTCGCACCGATCTTCAACGAGATCGCGGCGCGGATCATGCCCGATGTGCGGCTCCTGCACTTCGTCGATGAAAGCACGATCAAAAACACGATCGCCGCCGGCTATCTCCAGAAGGCGACCAAGCGGCAGGTGATCGGCCTCGTCGGATCGGCGTTCAACGCCGGCTGCGACGTGGCGCTCGTCACCTGCTCGTCGATCGGACCGGCGGTCGATATGGCGGCCGAACTCTATGAGCAGCCCGTGTTGCGAGTCGATCGAGCGATGGCGGAAAAGGCAGTCGCGACCGGAACACGGATCGGCGTTGTCGCGACGCTGTCGACCACGCTTACGCCCACCGCCGATCTGGTACGGCTGGTGGCGCACGAACAGGGCAAAGCGGTCGAGATCGTCGAGCATCTCTGTGATGGCGCGTTCGCGGCGGTGATGGCGGGCGATGGCGCGACTCACGACCGCATCGTCGGCGAGGCGCTGACTGAGGCGATGCGGGGCATGGACGTCATCATCCTCGCGCAAGCCTCGATGGCGCGCGTCGTCGCCGCGTTGCCGGAGGGCGCGGTGGCGGCGCCCGTGCTGTCCAGCCCCGAACTCGGTATGATCCGCGCGCGCGATGTGCTGGCTGGCCTCCCGCAGTGAAGAAACGGCGCGTCGTTCTCGGCTTTCTCGCCGCGCTGTCGGTCATCACTTTCATCGACCGGCTGGCGATCGCTGTGACGGGACCGACGATGCAGAAGGATCTCAACATCAGCCCCGCGCAATGGGGCTGGGTGCTGAGCGCCTATGTGATCGCCTATGCGGTGTTCGAGGTGCCTTCGGGCGCGCTGGGCGACCGGCATGGCTATCGCAAGGAGCTGTCGCGGATCACGATCTGGTGGTCGGTGTTCACCGCCGCGACCGCTTTGTGCCGCACCTTCTGGCAGCTTGCCAGCGCGCGCTTTCTGTTCGGGCTGGGCGCGGCCGGCGCGTATCCCAACATGTCCGGCGTGCTCTACCGCTGGCTGCCGGCGCGGGAACGGGCGCGTGGGCAAGGCGTGATCTGGGCGGCGAGTCGGCTGGGGGGTGGGCTGGCGCCGTTACTGCTGGTGCCGGCCAATATCGCCTTTGGCTGGCGGGCGGTGTTCGCGATCCTCGGCGCGCTGGGGTTCGTCTGGGCGATCGCATGGTGGCGCTGGTTCCATGACCGACCCGAGGATCAGCCCGGCATCACCGCCGAGGAAGTCGCCGAGATCGGCAGCGATGCCGGCGCGGGGCATTCGGGGACGCCGTGGCGGCGGCTGCTCGCGTTGCCGCAGCTCTGGCTGATCGCGGCGGCCTATGGTTTCTACGCGTTCGGAAGCTGGTTCTTCTTTGGCTGGTTCCCGACGTGGATGGTCAAAGGCGCTGGCTTCACGGTCGGCGAGATGGGCGTGTACGGATCGATCCCGTTCCTGCTCGGCATCGTCGGCAATCTCGCGGGTGGCGTTTTGTGCGACCGTCTCGCGGAGCGGATTGGCATCCGGCGCGCGTATAGCCTGATCGCGTGCGTGTGCCTGACGATCACCGCCGCCTTGCTGGTGGCGATGAGCTTGGCCGAGGGGAAGTTCACGATCATCGTCCTTGCGGGGCTGGCGTTCATGGTCATGGATCTGATGCTGCCGGCTGCCTGGGCGATGTGCATGGCGATCGGCGGTCGGTTCGGCGGCACGGCGAGCGGGGTGATGAACACCGCCGGCAATATCGGCGGGTTCATCTGCTCGGTGGCGTTCGGCTATGTCGTCGCGGCGACAGGGAACTACAATCTGCCGCTGCAGGGCGTGGCGGCGATGGTGCTGATCGCGGCAGGCATCTTCGCGTTCATCGATTGCACCAAGGGACTCGACCACAAGGCGCCGCCGGAACTTCTGGCGGGAGTGTAACGTGGCTAAGGTGAGCCACACCGGGCACCGTGGGGATGTGTCACTTTTGGATGTCGGCGCGCGGGTGCGGTAGCGCGTAAGCGCGTTTTGGGAAGCGTTGGCGGTGTCAAAGAGCGAAACCGAAGTGTGGCAGGTGCCCGGCGTGTAGGACAGTGCGCGTGCAGCCTCCGCAACATGGACGAGCGTAGGGAATCGAAACGCATTTTGGCGAGCCGCAGCGCGCCAATTCGCACGTCAGCAATTTCGCGATTGGGGGAGTTCACCGCGATCTGCGCGCGGCTTGTGCGAATGAACACGATTACGGTGACGGGTGCGCGCGCGGTGCCGAGCGACCCCGAGGCGTGGCGCGCGAAGATCGGACGGTATCTCGAAGCGCCGCCTGCCTAGGCTACCCAAGTCGTCCGTATGCCCGGAGGTTCGATCACCCAACCTGTCTTCGTCTTCCTAAAGCTAACAAAGCGCCCATATCCACATTCCGCACAATCATTATGGAAATCAACGCTCGCCACAATAAAAATTTTAACGCCTCTTTGTACTTGAATAAAGTCGGGCTTCGAAAATACCAATGTATGCCGCTCGCAATTTTTGTTACGCATAGAGTGTTGTCGGATAAATTTTGCCGATAGAGCCGGCATTTCCTCAGACGACAACTCGCGAAACTTTACATCGCTATCTATATCGGATCTTATCCAACCGTCCCACCCACGCTGCCCGGAGAAAACCACCTTTCTTTCTTTTAATTCTTTTCGGACACAAAAATTCGGATTTATTTTTTCTTCAGTAAAAATTACCTGTTCAATAACATCGGAAATATCTTCTTTAGTCATCAGCAGAGCAGGCGAGCAACCGGGCATACACAGGCCAAATGCAAGGCACATGAACCTTAATATACAGAACTTGCTGTGCTTTAAACTGCTCAACTCTGCCCCCCGACGGCAATCAGAAGTACATTGACCGTAACCTTCGCGGCTGTCCAGCAGCCGCTTTCGGAGATCGACTGCCGTCTGGTTCAACTGCCGTGTACGCGCTACGGTAGTCATTCCGATCACCCGCTCATGCCGAGTGAAATCGATGCACAGGCGTCACGCTTGCCCCTCCTCTGCGCTCGGGGCGACCGAATGCTACACGCCCTACCCGCCCAACCGTACCGTTTCGAAGAATCCCTCGCCGCCCATCTGGCCGCCCTTGAGAACGAGTTCGAGGCCGTCGATCGACGGATCGGCGGCGTGGGCGCGTACCAGCGGGGCGCCGCGTTCGATCGGCGCGGCCCAGGTGAGCGCGTCGATGCCGAGTTGCGCGACGCCGTGGCTCGAGGTGTCGCCGCCGGCGAACAGGATGCGCTTCAGGCCCGTCTGGCCGATCACCGCGCGGGTCACGCGACCGAGCGCTGCGCCGAGCGTGTCGCCGGCGGCGGGCGCGGCCTCGCCGAGCGGGCCTTGCGCCGAGTGGATGACGGTGCGGCCACCCTGCCCCAACGCGGCGACGGCGGCGGCAATCAGGCGGTCCTCTTCGGCGCGTTCGCCGCGCAGCAAGGCGGCGACATCGGCGCGGGCGGGTGTGTAGCCGTCGGCGATGCCGCGCGTGATCTGGCGGGCGGTGACGGGCGAGCAACTGCCGCTGACGACGAGCAGGCGATCGACCGGGGCGGCGCGTGGCGCGGGGGGCGCTGCCTCGATCAACCCCGCCGCTTGCCACGCGAGCACCAGCGCGCGCGTCACGCCCGAACTGCCGACCGCGAAGCGCACGCGGCGCGAGAGCAGCACGGCGCCAGTGGCGGCGAGATCGCGCATCGCCACGCCGTCGAACAGGACTGCATCGGCGTCTGCCGCGTCGAAGGCCACGCCGGCCTCGCCCGCCTCGATCCGGTCGAGCGGGACGAGCGCGATGCGCGCCTGCGTCTGCGTGGCGAGGTGGCGGATCAGATCGGCCTCGTGCATCGGCGTGACGGGGTGGCGCGCCATCGTCGGGTGGCGGTCGATGCGGTACACCTCCGCGCCCGCCGCTGCGAACAGGTTGCCGAATGCGACGTAGCGGCGCAGGTGCGGCGCCCCCACGATGATCGCGGCAGGCCCGCCGAATGCAGCGACGCCGAGTTCGAGCGCGCGGCCGATCGAGCCGGTGTGCGGGCTGCTGTCGAAGGTCGAGCAGGTCTTGTAATGGACCAAGGCGCCTTCCCCCAGCGCGCGATAGGCGGCGGGGAGATGTTCGGTCATCCAGTCGGGCGAACGGCTGCGGCTGTCGCCGGCGAGGCCGATCGCCTGCGCGTCGGGAAAGCGCGCGCGCAGCGCCGCGTCGGGGGTGCGCAGGAACAGCACCGCCGGCACGCCGCCCTCGGCGAGTTGTTCGAGCACGTCGGTCGAGCCGGTGAAATCGTCGCCGTAGAAGGCGTAGCGGAGGGTCATGGGGCGGGCGTCGTTAAGCCAGCAAAACCAACTCCGTTCGTGCCGAGCCCTTCGGCTGGCTGGCAAGCCAGCCGCTCAGGATAAACTTCGGCCCTTTGGGCCGAAGTCGAGGCACCTGCGCTCCGAGCCTGCCCCTCGACGTCGCTCGGGACGAACGGAGAAAGGGCGGCTTCGCCCAGCAAAAACGGTGGAGCGGCGAGCCTGGTACGGGCTTCGGATTCGCTCGGTACGAATGGAGGGTGATCGAACCTCACCCGCCGAACGCGCCGAGCGCCGCCGCGAGTTCGGGCGAATCCTGCGCGGCTTGCTCGACAGGTACGCCGGCCACCGCCGCGTCCCACGCCAGCATCAGCGCGCGCACGCCCGCCGCCGGGCCGCCGGGATGCGCCATGATGCCACCGCCCGCCGCGAACATGCAATCGACTGATCCGAGCGCGGCATAGGTCGGCGCCGCCTGGCGCGCGGACTGGCCCGAGGAGAACACCGGCATGATCTCGCACCCGGGATGCGGCGCATCGAACATCGGCGTCAGGCATTCGCGCGCCGAGGCGATGACGCTGTTGTTGGGCTCGCAGAATTTGTTGTCGATGCCGTTGACGTGGGTGTGGTCGATCCCGGCGAGCCGCCACAGTTTCTGGTACGCGATGAAGCTCATGCCGATCGCGGGCGAGCGCCCGAGCATCCCCCAGCCGTTGCGGTGACCGTGGATCGGAAGCTGGCTGTGCGCGCGGAGAACCTTCATCGCGGGCAGGCCGATCGAGTTCATGCTCGCCATGATGCAGGTGCCGCCCTCAGCCAGCACATGATCGTGGCGGGCGAGCATTTCGTCGATCTCGCCGGTCAAGTTGGCGGCGAACATCACCGTCTTGCCGGTGCGATCGGCATGATCGTTGATGACGCGCATTACCGCAGAGATTCGCGCATCGAACGGGCAATGCGGGCCGTCGGCCTGAAGCTCGTCGTCCTTGATGAAATCGACCCCGGCCTCGACCAGCACGCGGACCTGCTCAGCGGTAGCCTCGGGCGAGAGGCCGACGCTCGGCTTGATGATCGTGCCGATGATCGGGCGGTCGTACACGCCCGCCAGCCGCCGCGTGCCGGCGACGCCGAATTGCGGCCCCTGGTAGCGCGCGAGGAACGCCGGCGGCAGCGTGAGATCGATCAGCTTGAGGCCGGAGAAGGCCTTCAGCTCGGAGAGATTGCCCGCCACCGCCGCGAGCAGATTAGGCAGCGACGCGCCGAAATTGACGAGCGGCCACGACAACACCACGCGCGCAGCGCGGCGGGTGGTGTCGCCCGTTTTCGGCAGGCCCGAGCCGGGCAGCGAGGGCACGGCGACCTCGCCGAGATCCTCGATCGATTCGACGCGGGCGGCGTGCGCCTCCCGCAGTGCATCGGTCTCGCCGGGGACGCGGACGAAGGTGCCGGTCGATTGCTCGCCGGCCATCGTCGCCGCCGCCTGTTCGAGCGGAAAGGCGGTTTCGATCCAATAGGTCGCGAAGACGCGGTCGTCGCTCATCAGGCTACCTTGAAATAGGTCGCCGATCGCTCGGTATCGACGGTGAAATAGGGCACGAAGACGAGGTTCCGCCCGCCGACATCGGTGCGATACGCCTGCGGATTCTCGGGCATCGCTTCGAGCGCTTGCGGCAGCGCGATCGGCTGAGTTTCGATGCCAACCCAGGGGTTGATGCCGACGTACATCACCGGCCCGCGCATGACGGCGGCGAGCTTGGGGTTCTTGTCGTCGATCGGGAGCGTGCGGAGCGGCTGCGGGAGGGTCAGCTCGATCACGTCGCCCGCTTTCCAGGTGCGCGTCACCGCCGCGAGCGTGCCCGGCGTCACCGGCTGGGACGTGCCGTTGACCCTGAGCATGGCGTCCTTCGTCCAGGCCGGGATGCGAAGCTTGATGCCGAAGCGACCGTCGCCGGGCTTGCGCACCGTCAGCCGCACGCTGTCGGCGGCGGGGTAATCGGTCTCCTGCACCAGTTCGACCGCGCCGCCGGGGCGATCCCAGCGCAGCTCGGAGGGCGTATAGAGGTTGACCAGCACGTTGGCGTCGTCGTGGAAATAGGCGTTTAGGCCGTAATCCGCGACACCCTGAACCAGCGTGCCCGAGCAGCACGGCCATTTCTGATGGTAATACCGCTTTTCGCCAGCAGCGCCGTAATCCGAATAATAGGGATATCCGCCGTCGCTGTCGGGCATGCGCGCGGCGAGCATGGTGTTGTAGAGCGTGCGCTCCAGCCCGTCGCCATAGTGCGCTTCGCCGGTGAAGCGGATCAGGTAACGTGCGAGCTTCAAATCGGCGAAGCTGCCGCACGGCGTTTCGAAATGCGCCTTCGAGCTGGTCAGGCTGGCGGCGAGCTTGCCCTGATGGAGCGGAACGAACTGCTCCTCCGGCCCCCAGCCGCCGCTGGCGAAGCGCTGCGGCTCCATGAACCGGTACGCGTTGACCAGCGCCTTGCGGTATTTTTCGTCGCCGAGGTGGAGATACGCCTGTGCGCCCGAGCTGAGCGCGATCGTGTGGCTATAGGCGTGCTTGCCCGGCAACACGTCCTGCCCCGCCGCGAGCGGATCGAACCATTCGGTATCGAGCATGTAATGTTTGGCGAGCTGGCGATACTGATCGTCGCCGGTGATGTCGGCGACGATAAACAGGTTCTCGGGCAGCACGTAGGTTTCGTCATAGGGCGGATCGAGCTTGCCGATCCTGTCGCGCGAGACCGGCGAGATATAGGGCAGGCATTTCGCGATGATGATCGGCAGCAGCGTCTTGGCCTGCTCGACCCCGCTCAGCCGGTAGGCGTCGATCATGCCGACGACGTATTTGTCCATGACGTATGCCGCCCACTGCGCCTGCGCCTTGGGGCCGACATAGGGGTTCTTGGCGGCGACGAACGCCTTGCCGAAGCCATCGACCAGCGCCGCCACCTTCGCGTGGCAGGCCGTGTCGCCGGTCGCGGCGCCGAGCCGGGCGAGGCCGGAGATATATTGGCCAAGCGTCAGCCCAGGGACGAAACCGTCCTTGTCGTACCAGCCACCCATGTCGGGTCCGGGCGCGGGCATGCCGGCATTCTCCCGGAACACCTTGAGAATGCGATCATTGTCGAGCGCGAGATAATGGGCGTGGACGCGATCGAACTGCGCCTTGATCGGGCCGCCGGTGAGCGTGACCGCGCCATAGGGGAATTCGTGCACGGCTTCGGTGCCGGCGGATTGCGCTCGCCCCGCTGCCCACGCGACCGGCGATGCGCCGAGCGCGGTGCCCGCAGTCGCGCACAGGCTACATTCCATCACGGAGCGGCGCGACACCGCCAGATCGAGCAATCCCGTCACCGAAAACATCCTCTTTCGTACCGATCGCGTCGGCTTCGAGGGACGGGTTAGCACCCGCCGAAATCGAAAGCAATCGAAGTATAAATCGAAACTTTATGAAGTATGAAAGCTCCGCTATCCAGCGGTTCGATAAACATGACGCAGCAAGGATATTCGCTTGGAGACGGAGCCGCAGGCCGACTTGGCCATCCACGAGAGACTGTCGCTGTCAGGCTTGAGGATCTTGAAGCGCCTGCTCGCGCTGCTGCTCGCCTGCGCCGCGACCCCGGCGCTCGCGCAGGCACCCGCCCCGAAGGCCGCGTCGGAGCGGCTGTGGCTTGGCTCGGCGTGGTATCCCGAGCAATGGCCCGAAGCGCGCTGGGCCGAAGACCTGCGGCTGATGAAGGCGCACGGCGCCAATGTCGTGCGGATCGGCGAATATGCGTGGAGCCGGATCGAACCCTCCGAGGGCGTGTACGATCTCGCCTGGCTCCAGCGCGCGGTGCGGCTCGCCGCCAAATACGACATCAAGGTCGTGATCGGCACGCCGACCGACACGCCGCCAGCGTGGTTGACGGGCACATACCCCGACACGCTCCGTATCGACACCAATGGCGTGCGCGCCGGGCACGGCGGCCGGCGGCAATTCTCGATCTCCTCGCCGCGCTACCGCGCGATGGCGCGCGAGATCGTCGGCAAGATGGCGGATGCGGTCGGTAACGAACCGAACGTCATCGGCTGGCAGATCGGCAACGAACATACCGAGGAAAGCTACGATCCCGCCGCACGCGACGCGTGGCATGCGTGGCTGAAAGCGAAATACGGCACGCTCGATAAACTCAACGATCTGTGGGCAACCGCCTATTGGTCGCAGACGTACAGCGACTGGGATCAGGTGCCGTTCAACGCCGGCATCAACAACCCCGGGCTGATGCTCGATCTCAAGCGCTTCATCACCGATCAATGGGTCGCGTTCCAGGGCAATCAGGCGGATGTGCTGCGCGCCAAGCTGCCGGCGCGCGTGTTCATCACCACCAACCTCGGCGGCCTCGGCTGGGCCAATCGGTTCGACCGCTACGCCATCAACACCGGCCTAGATGTCGCCTCGTGGGACGATTACGTCGGCACCGGCCACCTCGACGCGTATCGCAACGGCGCGGTCAACGATCTGGTGCGCGGCTGGAAGCGGCAGAATTTTTGGGTGATGGAGACTCAGCCCGGCTTCGTGAACTGGGCGCCGGTCAGCAACATGCTCTATCCGGGCGAGACCCGCGCGCTGGCGTGGCAGACGGTCGGCCACGGCGCTGATGCGGTGCTGTTCTGGCAGTGGCGCAACGCGCTCAACGGGCAGGAGACGCTGCACGGTTCGCTGATCGGCCCGGACGGCACGCCGCTGCCAATCTATGCCGAGGTGGCGCGGATCGGTGCGGATTTCGCCAAGGCATCGCCGGCGCTGGCCGGCACCTCGCCCAATGCCAAGGTCGCGATCCTGCAGGATTACGACAGCCGCTGGGCGATCGATTTTCAGCCGCTCACCAAGGAATATGACCAGATCGGCGTGCTGCTCGACTATTATCGGCCTTTGAAGAACGCGCTGGGCGCGGTCGACGTCGTCGCCGCAGCGGCGCCGCTGACCCGCTACAAGCTGGTGGTCGCGCCGAGCCTCAACGTGATCCCGGATGCCCTCGCGCGCCACCTCGCCGAGTATGTGCGCGGCGGCGGGCATTTGATCCTCGGGCCGCGCTCCGGCCTCAAGGACGAATTCAACCGGCTCGACACGACCCGCCAGCCCGGCCCGCTCGCCGATCTGCTCGGCGGGCAGGTCGAGCAATTCTACGCGCTTGACGAAAGCGTCGCGGTCGATGGCGGCACCGCGAGCGTGTGGGCCGAGGATCTCGTCGCCAAGACGCCCGACGCCAAGGTACTGCTCCGCTATGGCAAGGCGAACGGCTGGCTCGACGACCACCCGGCCGCGATCACGCGGCAGGTCGGCAAGGGCAGCATCACCTATTACGGGGCTTTGTTCGACAAGGCGGTGACCGGCAAGCTGCTCGATCAGGCACTCGCCGACGCCAAGGTTGTCCGCGATTTCGCGGTGCCCGCCGACGTCGAACTGATGACCCGCGAGGGCGACGGACGCCGCGTCGCCATCCTCATCAACCACGGCCGCGCGCCGCAGCATGTCGCTTTGCCCACGACGATGACCGACATCCTGAACGGCGGCACCCTTCAGGCAGTCGACCTCGCGCCCGAGGGCGTCGCGGTGCTGCAAACCGGAGGAAAGCGATGATCCGCGCCCGCGTGGCTCAAGGTCAATGGCGAGGCGATCTACGGCACACGGCCGTGGAAGTATTTCGGCGAAGGCCCCCAGTAGAGCCAGTCATATACATCTAGCCCCAGTGCGCCCGCTTCGAGGTCTGGCCGATGCCGGGGTTGAAGCTGTTGGTCGGATCGAGCGCGCGGTAATGCTCGGCGAGCGCCGGCTTGGCTGGATAGAGGTGGCCGACATTGTGCTCCGCCGGATATTCCGCGCCGCGCGCATCGAGCAACGCCCACATGCGATGCTCGATCGCGAGCGGATCATGGCCTTTGCGGATCACGTAATCCTGATGGAAGACGTGGCAGAAGAAGTGCCCGTAATAGAATTTATGCGCGATGGCCGCGTCCAGCTCGGGCGGCAGCGTCTCGAACCAGTCGGTGTCGTTGCGGCGCAGCGCGATGTCGAGCGCGACAATATCCGCCACCTCGCGCGCATGCACCGTGCGATAGCGCACCGCCGCTCCCGCTGCGGCGAAGCGGTGCATGAACGCCGCATCGCCCTCGGCCTTGTCGCAACGGAAGAACGCGCCCTGCCCTTGCCCAAGCACCCGCACGAGCAGCGCCTCGGTCGGGCCAGCATCGGCGCTGGCGACGCGCAGCATCAGATGATGCTCGAACCGATCGCGATAGTCGGTCAGCCGCTTGGGCAGATGGCTCGGGCCGAGCCGGGTCGCCGCCTGCAGCACCTTGTCCGCGACATCGCGCAAGCCAAGCCGGCGGAACCAGCCATCGACGCGGTCCTTCCAGCGGAACAGCGCCGGCAAGCGCGCCGTGCCGAGATAGCGGATGGCGAGAAAGGTGTCGCGGCCATAACGCTCGGTCAGCACGAAGGCGTCACGGTGGAGATATTCGGCAGCGATCGGCAACGGCAGATCGCCCGCCAACATCTCGCGCCGCAGCCGCGTCAGATC
Source organism: Sphingomonas populi (assembly GCF_004208535.1). Lineage (GTDB taxonomy): Bacteria > Pseudomonadota > Alphaproteobacteria > Sphingomonadales > Sphingomonadaceae > Sphingomonas > Sphingomonas populi. The sequence continues at coordinate 61,680 of NZ_SGIS01000021.1, read as the reverse complement.
GGCGGGGTCGTTCGAACCGATGTAGAACACCTCGGTGCCGGCTTCCTTCGGAAACGTATCGAGCCGCACCGCGAACACCACGACATGCCCCCCCGAACCCGACGCCTCGAACAGCCGCCCCGGATCGGCGTTGAAGCGCGCCGGCGTTTCGGCATCGACCGCGCGGACATGGTGCGCGTACTCATGGTCGGAGGCACGCCCCCCCTCCCGCACCTCGGCGAACGCGCCGCGCTCGAGACGGGTCAGAATGTCCTCCGGCGTGTCGCCGAGCTCCACGCCCAGATGGTTGACCAGTTCGAGCCGCCCGTCCGCATCGACGCGCGCGTACAGCGCCAGTTCGGTGAACGCCGGCCCGCGCCGCACCAGCGCGCCACCCGAGCTGTTGCACACCCCGCCAAGCACCGAGGCGCCGATGCATGACGAGCCGATCACCGAATGCGGCTCGCGCCCGAGCGGGGCGAGCGTCCGTTCGAGCACGTCGAGCGTCGCACCGGGCAGGCACACCACCTGCTCGCCGCCTTGCACAAGATGCACGCCGGCAATGCGCCGCATCGAGACGATCACGATCGGGCGATCATAGCCGTCGCCATCGGGTGTCGATCCGCCGGTAAGGCCGGTGTTGCTCGCCTGCGGGATCAGGATCGCGCCCGCCTCGACCACCGCCTGCGCCACTCGCCACAGCTCGACCAGCGACCCCGGCCGCACCACCGCGAGCACCGGCCCGGTGCCGAAGCGATAGCCGGTGCGGAAGCGGTGCGTCTCGGCATCGCCGGTCAGCACATGGCCGCCGCCGACCACGCGACGCAAGGCGCCAAGCAGGGCGTCGCTCACGTCCGCACCAATCGCACCGCGATCCACGGTCTGCCGGGCAGCGCGAGTGTCGGCCGCGCGGGATCGTGGACGTCGTACTCGTTCATCTGCGCCATCGTGAAGCTACCCGCCGGGGTGATCGTCATGTTCCACGTATCGATGATGTCAGCGCGATAGCTGCGCAAGGCCTCCGCGCCCTTCCCCGGCAGGACGACCGGCCATTCGCTTGGGCTATCCGCCCCGAAATAGCGCAGATAATAGTCGTGCTCGCGCCCGCCGAGCCGGTAACCCCACCAGGTCTGGATCGGGTCGATCCCCGGCACCGGCCCGTCGTCGAGAATGCGGCGCAGAAACGCGAGCCGCGGCGCGCTCGCGCCGCGCAACGTGCCGCCCTGCCCCAGCCAGGAGAAATCGGCGTTGTGATCGCTCGCGAAGGTCTCGCTATGGCCAACGTAAGTGCCGCCGATCGTGCCCCACCAGAAGCGTTCGACCAGCCCTTGCGCGGAGAGATTGCCCCACCGCTTGGCGATATCGCCTTCATAGCAGACCTCGTCGAAGATCACCGGCTTCTCAGTCATCGCGCGGTGAAGCTCGGCGCGGCCATCGTCCAGCACGGCATGGCCATTCTGCACGCTCGCATGGGTGATCCACGGCTTGCGATGATCGTAATAGCGTTTGATCTGGTGGATCGAGCGCAGCCGGTCGTGCGGATCGGCGGCTTGCAGCACCTGAAACAGATGATCCCAGTCGGCGTCGCTCTTGCTCTTCACGTCGTCATATTCGTTCGCCATCGACCACCAGACATTGCGGAAGGCGCCGAACCGCGCGGCGACATAGCGGACGTAGCGTTCGTCATCGGCGCGGCGCATGTCCGAATAGCCGCGCTTCACGTCATAGGGATGGAACAGGATGACGTCGGCCTCGATACCGAGCTCGCCAAGCTTGCGCAGCCGATCCTCATAACGGCGGAAATAGGCGGGATCGAAGCGCGCGGCGTCCCAGTCGCGCGGCCCCGCTCCGGTACGGACGAACGGATCGGTCGCGACCGACGGCACGTTGGGAAACACCAGCATCCGCATCTTGTTGAACGGTGCTGCCGCGAGCGTCGCCAGCGTCTCGGCGCATTTCGCATCGGATTGCAGCGCCCAGCTATAACTGGTGGTGCCGATCTGGCGGTACGGGGTGCCATCCGCGTAGGCGAAGTGGAAGCCGTCGCGCGTTACCCGCACCGGGCCGCGATTGGCTTTGCCCGGCAGACCGCAGCGGAACGCTCCGGTCCGCCCGTCGAGCGATGCGACATTGCTTTCCGATCGCCAGCGCCACTGCCCCATCGCGTCGGGGCTGAAACGGATGCGGTAGGTGCCGTCACCATCGTAGAAGCCGGGCACGCGGACGTGCCGCCCGTCGCATTCGAACACAGCGGCGACGCACACGTCGTCGAACGGATTGCCCTGCGCCGGGCCAGGCATCGCGATTTCGAACACGCCCCAGCGCTCGACCTGGGTGGCAGGCGCGGCCAGCGCCGGGCCGGCCGCGACCACACCGGCAGCCAACGTGCCGGTCAAGATCGTGCGTCGCGATACGGTCAAGCCATCCTCCTCGTCTCTTTGTGAAACGAAAGCATTCGAAATCTTTTTCGTCAATATATTCTTATTTTCGAAAGTTTATCGCCGATATTCGAAGCCAAAGTCCTTGCCCCCTCCGGGGCGGGGCGATACGGTGACCGCGTAGCACAAGCCCTGCCGCCAAGAGACAGGAACGCGCCACGCATCGGGAGAGAATGTTTTGCCGCACAGCGCCGCCCAGCCCGGTTCGACCCGCACCGACTGGAAGAACACGATCCTCGCCGGACTCGCCAATTACATCGATGCCGGATCGATCGTCGCGGGCGGGGTCGCGCTGGCGTTGTGGATGGAAGCGTACAAACTCAGCCCGAGCTTCGTCGGCGTAATCGCCGCGCTTGGCCCCAATGCGATCTCGGCGGGGCTGGGCGCGATGATCGGCGGGCGGCTGTGCGACACGTTCGGCCGCAAGAAGATTTACCAGTACGATATGCTGTTCTACGCGTTCGGCATGTGCTGGCTGGTGTTCGCGGTAAGCCCGTGGATGATCGTGCTCGGCTTCTTCCTCGTCGGTCTCGCGGTCGGCGCGGACATCCCCGCCTCCTGGTCGCTGATCGCCGAGATTGCGCCCGAGCGCGAGCGCGGCAAGCACAGCGGCGTCGCGCAGGTCTTATGGTATCTCGGCCCGGTCGTGGTGCTGGGGCTGTTCCTGGTCCTCGCGCCGCTCGGCCTGCTCGGCGCGCGACTGGTGTTCGCGCACCTCGCCATTCTGGCGGTGGCGCTGACCTTCCTGCGATCGAGCATGCACGAATCCACCCACTGGCTTGAGGCGCAGGCCGCCGAGAAGACCGTGGCCGCGACGCAGCGCACCGGCCTGCGCGATCTGCTCAAGCCGCGCTATATCGGCGGTATGGCGTTCCTGACCGGAATGTATCTGTTCTGGAACCTGTGGGCCGGCACCAACGGCTTCTTCTTTCCCTACATCCTGCGCACCGTTGGCGCGCAGACTCAGGCGACATCGGTGATGATCCAGATGCTGAGCTTCGGCGTCGGCATGCTCTCGATTGCGTTCATCTTCATGCCGCTCGCCGACAAGGTGAACCAGCGCAAGCTGTTTGCCGCCTCGGCGATCATCCAGATCGTCGGCATGTCGCTGCTCGCGATCTTCCCGCTGACGTTGCCGGTCGCGATCGTCCATGTGCTGATGATGGCGATCGGCCAGGGCTTCGGCGCGCAATCCTTCTTCCAGCTCTGGAGTTCGGAACTGTTCCCGACGCTGCTGCGCAGCACCGCGCAAGGCGTGATGTTCGCGGTGGTGCGGATTTCGCTCGGCTTCTGGTCGTTCTTCGTGCCGGTGCTGACCGCGACCGGCTTTCACACGCTGGCGTGGATCCTGACCGGCTTCCTCGTCATCAGCGGCGCCGTCGGGATGATCTGGGCACCACGCAACGAGGGCAAGACGCTTGATGAGCTGGAGGCGGGGCTGGAACGTCAAGCATAGGAACGTGCGGCATCGGCGTCGCTCCGACGGGCTCGTCCGGGCATGTCGGAGGTGGCTCGGCAAATCTGAACAGCGGGGGCACGTTGGTGCGCGGCCATACTGTCCGTCAGGTCGGAGCGCGGGGCAAGCCGTGCAGAAGGTAGCCCTGAAGCGGGCCTCTTGCGGAACCTTCGTGGGTCAGTCCCGCGCGAGAATGCCTTTCGCGTGCGTACCGGCCTGGCCCAAGGCCGTTGCCGCCTTCAGCGGACTCCCAGCCTCAAACCGAGCAAGCACCCCCTGCGTCACCTTGTCCAGCGCCTCGTCAGAAAAGAACCCGCCCGCCACCAAACAGCGGTCGATCAGGACGCGGCAGAAGGCCGCGAACGTCTCCGCGTCGGGCTTGCCGGGCTCGCGCCAGAAATCGTCCAACCGCCCCTGGAAGGTCACGTCCTCGATGTCGTACACCGCCTGCCCCAGTGCGATCACCGGCACGTCGAGCGCCAGCGCGAGCGTGCCGCTGGTGCTGTTGATCGTCACGACGCCTTCCGAATCGCGCGCGATCGGCACGATGTCGCCCGTTTCCAGATAATCGACCCGGCCGCCGACGCCGTGCAGCCGTGCAAGCGCCGCCGTCTCCATCCGCCAGTCGCGCACGCCGTTATCGAGCGGGTGCTCCTTGACCACCAGCCGCATGTCGGCGGGGGCGTGGGCGGCGAACGAGGCGATCACCATGCGCAGCGCATCGGCGATGCCCGCGAACGAGGAATGCAGCCGGATCTGCGCATCCGAATCGAGCTGGAGCGGGAACAGCATGTAGCGCGGGCGCTCGGCGGCGAGCTTCGCCAGCACCGCCTGCGCGCGCTCCGCCGATGCCTTGTTACGCAGCAGCCGCCGCGCCCAGCCCATCCCCTCGACCAGAGGATGCCAGGGCCGGTGATTCTCCCAGAACGGATAATACCAACGCGTCAGCACGTCAGCGACGTTATAGGCGAGTCCCTCCAGCGCGCGGCGGCGGAACGAGGATGGCACCGGGTGGTGCTGGGGCGCGGGCGGCAGCGCCGCCGCCTCCGCGCGATACCACGCAGCGTCGCGCGGAAGGGATGAATGGCCGTTCACGCCGCCCAGTTCGAGCGTGACCCAATCGGGCCGGATATAGCCTTCCTCGAAGACATGGACCGGAACGTGCAGATCGCGGCACACCGCCGTCGCCGCCATATGCAGCGGGCGGCAATCGCCGAACAGCACGACATCGGTGATCTGCCGCTCGGCGATGATCCGGCCGAGCGCTTCGGGCCAGTCCTCGGGGCTGCCGCGATAGTCGATGCCGTTGGGCAGGCGCCAGAACAGCCGGTCGCCGCCGTTGAAATTGACCTTGTAGACACCATAGCCAGCGCGGCTGAGGGCCTGCCCGAGCTTGCGGAACAATGGTCCCATAAGCCCCTGCAACAACAGAATGTTGCGCTGGGCGAGCGGCTGCGGGATGCCGGGAGCGGCAACCTGCGGCACCAGCGCCGGGGCTTGGACGGACAGCTCGGGCAATCGATCTTCCTTCGTCGTATTGGGCGATGTCTTGGCAGCATCGCCCTTGCGCGCGGCCATATAGATCGCGCTTGGTCTTTCAAGTCGCGGTGCGCCGCCAGCACCGTGACAGTCGGTGGGCCGACCGCTATAGCCGCCCCGTCGCTCCTCCCCTGGGCGCGCGGCGTGGCATAATCGAGGCTGGCAGCGCGACCAATTGTGGCAAAGGCGATGATGTATCTGCTGGCAACGCTGGTCGTGTCGCTGTTGCTTGATTCGGTCGTGAGGCCGCGCCCGGCTGGCGGGCGGCGCGGTGTCGGCGTGGCGCTGCATGTGCTGGTGATGACGGTCGCGTTCGGGGTGTTCCTGACGCTAGCGGGTAACGCCGCGGTCTCGGCGGTGCTGGTATGCGCGCTCATGGCGGTTTTGACGGTCGCCTCGAACGCCAAGCACAAGATGCTCGGCGAACCTCTGGTCTTCTCTGATCTGGCACTGCTCGCGGCGGTGGTGCGCCACCCGCGCTTCTATTTCACCGCGATCTCGGCACGGCAGCGCGTGTTGATGGCGCTCGGCGCGGTGGCGGCGCTGGTCGCCCTGCTGTTCCTGATCTCGCTCGATGCGTCTCCGCATGTAACGGGTGCGGTGATCTTGCTGGCGGCGAGCGGGGGATTGTGGCTGGCGTTGCGGAGCGGATGGGTGAACGGCGTAATGCGCGTGCCCGATCTGGAGGGCGATCTGGTGCGCTTCGGGCTGGTCGCGACGTTGCTGGTTTATTGGCGGCGCTGGCGCGAGACCGCCGATCCGCCGGCTTGCCCGCCGCGCACGGTCGCCGCCCCCGCCCCGCCCGAGCTGATCGTGATCGTGCAGTGCGAATCGTTTGCCGATCCGGTCGAGATCGGCGGCGATGCCAGCCTCGCCCTGCCCGGTCTGACACAGGCGCGTGCCAATGCGTGGCAGCATGGCGAGCTCGCGGTGAGCGGGTTCGGCGCTTATACGATGCGGACCGAATATGGCGTGCTGTTCGGCCGCAGCGAGGCGGACCTCGGCTTCCGCCGCTACGATCCGTTCCTCACCGCACATGGCGAGACGACCCTCGCGCTGTCGGCGCGGCTGGGCGTGGCCGGGTATCGCGGCACGTTTGTCCATCCGCACGATCTCGGCTTCTACGGGCGCGACCGGTTGATGCCGGCGATCGGCTTCGACAAGGTGATCGGCGAAGACGGTTTCGCGCCGGTGCCGCCGGGCGCCGGGCGTTACGTCGATGATCGTACGTTGGGTGCGAAGCTCGGCGAGCTCGTCGCGGCCGCGCGCGAGCCAGCCTTGCTCTACGCGGTGACGATGGAGAATCACGGCCCCTGGGATGCCGGACGCGTGCCGGGGTCGCCGGGTGGCCTCGATGCCTATCTCCAGCATGTCCGCAGCAGCGACGCGATGCTGACAGGTCTGATCGAGCGGCTCGCCGCCGATGGCCGGCCGGCGCTGCTCGTTTTCTTCGGCGATCATCGGCCGAGTATTCCTGGCGTCAGCATGCCCGGCGCGGCGCGGCATACGCCGTATGTGATGATGCGCTTCGCCGCTGGCGGCGTGCCGGTGCGCGGACCGGGCAGGATCGACCTGACGCCCGACGAACTCCACCACACGATCCTGCGCTGCGTGCTGTGACGTTAGCGATCCGGCGGCGTGAGGCTCAGCAACAGCCGGTCACGCAAGACAGCGGGCAATAGCCGGTCGAACCAGCGCAGCAGCGCGAACGGCCACGGCAGGATCGCATGCGCGCGCTCCTGCTGCACTGCATGCGCGATTCGCGCGGCCGCTTCGGCAGGCTGCATCAGGAACGGCTTGGGACCGGGCGTGCGCCGTCCCGCTGCGGTATCGATGAAGCCGGGCGAAACGAGCGTGACGCGGACACCGTGCGGCTTCACGCCGATCCGCAATGCCTCGGCGAAGCGCGCCAGCCCCGCCTTCGCGCCCGAATAGCCCGCCGCGAACGGCAAGGCATGGAAGGCAGCGGCCGATCCGACCAGCACGATCCCCCCGCCCCCGCGCCGCGCCATGCGGTCGGCAAGCGCCGCCGCCATCGCCGATGGCGTAACGAAATCGACAAGCCCGAGTCGCACGATCTGCGCGGCATCCTCAACCAGCGCGCCCGGTGCGCGGGTATCGCCCAGCCCCGCCGCGAAGATCGCGAGATCGATCGCGCGCGCCGCATCGTCCGTTTCCAGCGCGACGACTGCCGCCGCGCTGTCGGAAAGATCGAGCATACGGATCGCCACGGTCGCGCCGGTGGCACGGCACGCCACGGCAACCGCCTCAAGACGCGCCGCGTCTCGCCCCCACAACAGCAAGCGGCGACCCGGCGCTGCATAGTGCCGCGCCAGCGCGCTTCCGAGACCACCCGACGCGCCCGTGATGAGAATGTGGTGCGGCGGCGTCATGGACCTGTCATGCTATTGATATTGGGAAGTGTTGCTTTTGTGCATTCGGCTCTGGACCAATGCATATCGACGGGTTTTTGCTGCATCGCAACTTGACAGCGGACGCCCGGCAGTGCCCATACAATCCGAACGTGTACGCGTCGATCCGGGAAGAGCGAAACTGTCAATGATGAAGCCCGGGTCCAGTCCCCCCCGCGTCAGGCTGTTCCAGAACGATCTGCTCGAACGCTTTACGTTGATTTCGCCGCTCTCATTCGCCGCGACATGGGCCGTTTTTCTCGCGATCGCATTACGGGCGAGTTGGGGCGTGGCAAGCTTCCTTCCCTCCGTGGCACTCGTCGCGGCAGGGCTGCTGATCTGGTCGCTGTTCGAATATGCGATGCACCGCTTCATTTTCCACCTCAAGCTGCGCTCGAAATTCGGTCAGTGGCTGATCTTCCTGACCCACGGCAACCACCACATCGTCCCCAATGACGGGATGCGTAACATCATGCCGCCGATCGTCAGCGTGACGATCTCGTGCGGGGTGTGGGCGTTGCTGTACGCGGCGTTCGGACCGGCGGGATCGGTGATCTTCCTCGGCTTCGGCATCGGGTATGTGGTGTACGACAGCGTACACTACGCCTGCCATCAATTCCCGATGCGCGCGCCGGTGCTGCGCCAGTTGCGCAAGCACCATATCCGGCATCATTACGCCAAGCAGGAAGGCAATTTCGCGATCACCGCGATCTTCTGGGACCGCGTGTTCGGCACCGAGGTTCCCACCAAGAAGCGCTGACGCTTACCGTCGCAGCGCTTCGATCGCGCTGCACAGGATGGCGACATGGTCTTCCCAGGTGGGCGCCAGCCATCCCGACAGACGCTCCCGTTGTGCGGTGTGAAGCGGTCCACCGCGATAATGGTCGAGGATCGCCGCACGCCAGCCGGGGCCGTCGAGCGGATCGATGAAGTCGGGCGCATCGCCGCCGGCTTCGCGCAAGGCGGGCAGATCACTGCAGATCACCGCCGTGCCGACCGATAAAGCCTCCGTCACCGGCATGCCGAACCCTTCCGCGAATGAGGGCAGCAGCAGCGCGCGCGCGCCGCGCAGCAGATCGCGCAGGGCGCCGTCGGAACAGCCGTTACGCTCCTCGACATGGCCGACCAGCGCGGGGCAGCGTTCGAGCATGTCGATCACCTGCTCGTTCTCCCATCCGCGCCGCCCGACGATGACCAAGCGTGGCACTGCGCTCGCCGGCAGCGATTCGGCCATCGCGCGCCACAGGTTGAGCAGCAGCAGATGGTTCTTGCGCGGCTCGATCGTGCCGACGCAGAGAAAATAGGGATCGGCTGGGACGGGTTCAGGAGTCGGCGCCAACGGCATGTCATGCGTACCAAGCAGCGCGACATGCGTTGGGACATCCCGCCCCGCCTTCTCCAGCCACGGCCGCATCGATTGGCCGGTGGCGGCAGAATTGACGATGACGCCATCCGCGAGCGCGGCGATGGTCTCGATCCGGCGCTGATGGAGCGCGGCGCCGTTCGGCCGGGCATATTCGGGATAGTCGATCGGGATCAGATCATGGACGAGGCACAGGAAGCGCGCCTGTTCGCGCGTGAGGATACGCCGCACCAGATCGGGTTTGGTGAGGTGATGCGGCGAGGCCTGCACATAGACGCTACCCGGCACGGGACGCGGCGCTTCGGGCAACAGATCGACCAGTGCCGGCAGCACGCTCGCGATCGACCGCGGCTTGGCATCGCCGTCCTCAAGCGCCCAGCGCGCTTCCAGCATGTCGAGGAAGTGCAGCGCCTTGGCGTTGGGTAGCCGACCGTAGCGCCCGACCGGATGGACGATCGCGAAGCGCAGCCGGTCCCCGTACCGAGCATGCAATCCCCGCGCATAGGCCATCTCGACACGGTCGACCCCCGACGGCGTATGGTGCCGCACCCGCGACACCAGCCGCGACAGATCGAGAATCACGTCGCTCATGGCCGGCGCCTCACCAAGCGGCCCTGCACCTGCTTGAGCCGGCTGACCCAGCCGAGCCGGTTGTGCGCTACGCCGCCTTCCATGCGGCGGATCAGCACCTCGGGCGCGCAGGGCAGCCCGGTCACCGGATCAAGGTAGCGCGGATAGGCGATCAGCACGCCGGCGACGAGCGCGTCGAGCGTCAGCGCGCGACCGCGCCGGTCGGGCACGGCGGCGAGATCGCGCGTTAGGCCCCAGCCCGCGTAGAACGGTACGCCGTGGCAGGTCACCTCGCACCCGCGCAGCAGCGCCTCGAACCCGGTCAGCGAGGTGAGGACATGGACCGCATCGACCGTGTCGAGCAGCGGCGCCATGCCGCCACCGCGCACGATCCGGTCGGCGTGGAGCAGCGCATCGGTATCGCGCACGGCGCCGACACGGTGGCCGGCATCAACATCGGGGTGCGGGCGGAACCAGATTTCCGCATCGGGTTCGAGCAAGCGCGCACGCCGCAGCACTTCGAGATTGCTCGCCAGTCCCGCCCCGCCGAGCCGCACCGACATATCGTCCTCTACCTGCCCCGCCACCAGCACGAGGCGGCGGTTGCCATCGCGCTCCGGCGCGGGCTGCGCGGCGTCCTGACCATATTTGCTGATCCCGGCCCTGACGATCGTCTCGCGCAGCCGCGCCGCGCGGGCGAGCATATCGGGCGCGAAATCCGCGTTTGCGAGCAGGCTTTCGAGGTCGCTCGGATGCGCAGGATCATAATGGATGCCAATCCGGTCGACCGCGATCGAGGACGGCGGCACGAGGTTGCTGCCCAGCCCGACCGAGCGCACGAAGCCGTCCTCGACCCGCACCAGCGGCACCCCGCGCGCCGCCGCGTCCGCGACCAATGCCGCCGAAACGCGCGACGGCCACACCGCCAGCGCACCGCGCCGCCGCTCGGCATACGCCAGCGCCGCGCGTTCGGAACGGAAGAAGCGCAAGGGGTGCTCGGGCGTCCACAGGAAGCGCGCGATCTCGCGCCGCTTCCACCAACTAAAGCCGCAGCCTGCGACGATGGTGCGGTTGGCGGTGAAGATGCGCCGCCACGCACCGAGCAGCGCGATCGTCGCGTCGAGCGTGGCATCCTCGCCCGTATATGGGTCGCGGTAGCGCGTGCCCGCGAGGGTGCCGGCGACGCGGCGGCGTAGCGTCGGCAGGTCGTCGCCCGGCATGCCGAAGCGACCGGCGGAGAGAATCCGCACCTGGCATCCCGCGATGATCGCGAGCGCTAGCCATTCATCGTCGCCATGCGCGACCAGCATCGATTCCCCGTCGAGCAGCGACCACGGATCGACCGCCGCCGCCGGATCGACCAACAGCGCATCGGCCACGTCTGCCGGCGCAGCGCTGGCGCGCACGATCACCGTCTCGTCACCCCGCTCGACCGGCCGTGCCCAGAACGTCCCGCCTACGCGGGCTGCTCTTATAGCGTTGAACAGGTGGTCGATCGCTGCCGGCGTGAGCGTCTCTGGCGTCGCGGCGCCTGATCGCGTCACGGCGGCGTCGATCCCCGGAAACGGGGGCGCGCGAAGCAGCGGCGCGTCCATAAGGTCAGGCGAGACGCACGCGGATCATGACCGGCGCTTTCGGGGAAGCGCAGCGACGATGCAAGCGCCGCATCACGGTCGCCGGTCCCAATCAAGCAGATGCAGCCCGTCTGCACGGCGCACGATCACGCCGTAAGCTCCGGTGCGCAACTTGAGTGTGGGCAGCGCAGCAGCCTGCGGCCACAGCGCCGCGTCCGAGCGAAGCGCGAAGCGCGCGGCGCCGTTGCTGGTGACGATCAGCACTCGGCCCGCCCCGTGTGCCCACAGATCGCGCCACCCCGCCAGCCGGCGCTCCGCATCGACGCTCCACCCGTCGGGTACGCGCGCCTCGGCGTCCCAGGCGGCGAGCGCGTCGTGGCCGATGCGGGCGAGCACCGCATCTTCGGTCGCGCCTTCGTCGGGGCCGTGATCGATCTCTGTGAGCCAGTCGGCGTGTTCGACCACGGGCGCATCGGGCTGCGCGGCGAGGATCGCCTCGGCGGTCGCGCGCGTACGCAGCAGCGGCGCTGCCAGCGCGCGGTCGAACCCCTGCAAGGCCACGCCCAGCGCCCTCGCCTGCGCCTGCCCGCTCGCGACCAGCGGCAGATCGGTGCGCGCGCCGATCCGGCGTGGTGGCTCGCCCGGTTCGAACGTGTTGCCGTGGCGGACGATCGTGACGATCAGGTCCATGATAGCTGCGGCTCGCCATGTTCGGCGATCAGCCGCTCTGCCATCGCAACATCCTCGGGCGTGTCGATCCCCGACATCGCATGGCGCGGCGGCGCGACGGCGACGGTGAGGATATCCTCACCGGTTTCGAGGAAGCGCAACTGCTCTAGCCCCTCCAGCACTTCATAGGGGGTCGGCTTGGTCTGCTCGAAGCGTTGCAACGCCGCGAAGCGATAGGCGTAAAGGCCGATATGGCGGAACACCGGCGACACGCCGCTCGCACCACGCAGCCGTGCCTCGTCGCGGATCGCCGGAATGATGGTCTTCGAGAACCACAAGGCGCGATCGTCAGCGCGCCGCACGCAGGTCGTGCCGCTGAACGGCGACATCAGCTTGTGCGCGCGCAAAGCATCGAGCGCAGCCCAGTCGAGCTGCACGACCGGCGTCGCCACCCCGCACGGTGAGTCACGCAGCGCCGCGATCAGCGCCGCGATCATATCGGGCGCTGCGAACGGCGCATCGCCCTGCAGATTTACGACGATCGGCGGCGGCACCGTCCGTCCGCGTGCGACCGCCCAGGCACGACCCGACCCGGACGTGATCGCCGCGTCGGTCATCACCGCCGCACAGCCGAGGTCACAGGCATGGTCGAGAATGCGCGGATCGTCGGTCGCGACCACCACCTCGGCATTGCCGACGCGCGCCGCGCCCTCACGCGCGATCGCGACGACGCGGGACAACAGGGTGCGTCCGGCGATCGGCACCAACGGCTTGCCCGGCAGCCGGGTCGAGCCGTAGCGGGCGGGAATCACGATCAGGTCGGGCGGTGCGCCCTCGTCCGCACGCGTGTCAGGCAACGCCGGCCCGCAGCATGTCGTGGAGATGGACGACGCCGACCAGCCGCTCATCCTCGCAGACGAACAGCACCGAGACCGCCTTCTCGTTGAGGATGCGCAGCGCGTCCGAGCTCAGCGTCTCGGGCGTGATCACGATCGGCGTTTGAGTCATATGGTGGCGGATATCGTTGCCGAGATGTGTGTTGGCGAAGCTGCGTCGCAGATCGCCGTCAGTGAACGCGCCGATCAAACGGTCAGCCTCATCGACGACGGCGGTGCAGCCGTACCGCTTCCGGCTCATCTCGATCATCGCGTCCTGGAGCGTCGCGCCGATCCGCACCACCGGCACCTCCTCGCCACGCGCCATCAGGTGCGCGATGGTGACGAGTTGCGCGCCGAGCCGGCCGCCGGGATGAAAGGTTAGGAAATCGGACCGGGTGAACCCGCGCCGCTCAATCAGCGCGACCGCGAGCGCATCGCCCAGCACGACCTGCACGGTCGTCGAGGAGGTCGGCGCGAGCTGGTTGGGGCATGCCTCCTGCACCATCGGCAGCGCGAGACAGATGTCGGCGGCGCGCCCGGCAGTGCTGTCGGGGCGCGCGGTCGCCACGATCAGCTTGACGCCGAAGCGGCGGCAATAGGCGATGATATCGCCAAGCTCGGTGGTCTCGCCCGACCAGCTCATTGCCAGCACGATGTCGTCGTGGCCGATCGTGCCGAGATCGCCGTGGCTGGCATCGCCGGGGTGGAGGAACAGCGCCGGCGTGCCGGTGGAGGTCATCGTCGCGGCGATCTTGCGCGCGACGAGACCGCTCTTTCCCATGCCGGTGACGATCAGCCGGCCAGCATGACCGCTGATCGCGCTGACGGCGGCGATGAAACCTTGCCGGAGCGGGGCGACATGCAACGCCTCCGACAGCGCGCGAAGCGCATCCATTTCGATGCGCGTGGTGCGCAGGGCGGACAGCAGGCCGGGTTCGTCCGCTCCGCTGGTGGCAATCGCCGGCATAACATTCCCCAATGGCGGCGCTTTAAGCGTCTCGCGGTCGTCCTATAAGGCCATCGCATTGACTTCCAGCGCTTTCGCGGCGCAGGGGACCCAATACGCGACCGTCTGTTGTTCCTGAGAGACAGTTTCCCGCGTGGCAAGCCTAATGAGGTCGTGATGCGTCTGTGTGGTCAAGAAATTGGTCCGAATCAGAAGATGTTCTTCATCGCCGGCCCCTGCGTGATCGAAAGCGAGTCGTTCGCGCTTGAGACCGCAACGCGGCTGCGCGCGATCGCCGACCGGCTCGGCGTTCTGCTGATCTACAAGAGTTCGTTCGACAAGGCGAACCGCAGTTCGGGGGCGTCGTTCCGCGGCCCCGGCATCGAGGAGGGCTTGCGCATTCTCGAAAAGGTCCGCGCCGAAACCGGGTTGCCGGTGTTGACCGACGTGCATGACGAGAGCCAGGTGCCCGCCGTCGCCGAGGTGGTCGACGTGCTGCAAACCCCGGCTTTCCTCGCGCGACAGACCGATTTCATCGCTGCGGTCGCCGCTGCGGGCAAGCCGGTCAACATCAAGAAGGGGCAGTTCATGGCGCCCGGCGACATGGTGCATGTCGTCGCCAAGGCACGCGCGGCGGCCGGGAGCGCAGGCGTCGCCGCCGATTTCATGGTGTGCGAGCGTGGCGCAAGTTTCGGCTACAACAACCTCGTCTCGGACATGCGCAGCCTGGCGATCATGCGCGAGACCGGCTGCCCGGTCGTCTACGACGCGACGCATTCGGTGCAATTGCCCGGCGGACGCGGCACCACCTCGGGCGGGCAGCGCGAGCATGTGCCGGTGCTGGCGCGCGCCGCCGTCGCTGCGGGCATCTCCGGCCTGTTCATGGAAACCCATCCCGACCCCGACAATGCGATGTCGGACGGCCCGAACAGTTGGCCGCTCGACCGGCTCGAAGCGCTGCTCGCGCGGCTGCTCGCGATCGATGCCATCGTGAAAGACGGCGGCTTCGAGGAGCAGGCGCTGGTCGCCTGACCATGCGACCCTGCGCGTGCGGAGGTTAGGACAGCATGTTCGCCCATGTTCCCGTCGCGATCGGCATCCAGCTTGCGTGCTGGGCGCTGGGCCGCTGGCTCGGCGCCTCCACCAAGGCGTCGCTGTGGCTAGGCTGCTTCGCGGGCGCTGCGGTATGCATCATGCGCGAGATCACGCAGCGCGAATACCAATGGATCGAGCAATTCGGCGGTGGCCGCCGCGCCAACATGCCGGGCTATGCCGGGCTTGAGGTGTGGCAATGGAACGCGCATTCGCTGAGCGAGACGGCGGTCGCGATCGCCGCGTCGGTCGCGCTGGCGGCATTCGTCACGCGGCGGCGATAAGCCTGCCCTAAAACCGTTCGTCCCGAGCGAAGTCGAGGGACATGCCCCAAGCGCAGGTGTCTCGACTGCGCTCGACACGAACGGTTGGTGGGTGTCAGGCGAACCGCTCCGGCACCGACAGCGCTTCCTCGACGATCGTCGCGCTCATGCCGACCGCTTCCCACGGGAACACGAACCAGCGCTTGTCGCTGTCGCGGTCAATCATCTCCGCGCGGTAATCGACCCGCGCCTGCGAACGGACATTGTCCAGCACCACCGCGAAGCGCAGATTGCCGCTGTCGCAGCCGGTCTCGGCGAGCAGCTTGCGGATATAGGCGATCGTGCCGCCGCTATCGTTGATATCATCGACGAACAGCAGCCGCTCGCCGGCCGCGCTCTTCTCCGCGACCTTGCGTAGCAACTCGTCGGCGAAGCCCGGCACCTTGGAGGAATGATCGACCGACAGCATCGGCAGGTTGAGCTGGTGCGAGATGAACACCGCCGGCACCAGCCCGCCACGCCCGATGCCGATCACGAAATCGGGCTTCCAATCGTCCGCCGAAACGCGCGCCGCGACCGCGCGGACATCACCGAGGAAGGTCTCGTAAGGGATGTAATAGAGGTCCGGGCTCATGATCGGGCGAATCCAGAATGCTGGGAGAAAGCGCCCCGGATATCGTCTCGGGGCGGTCGCGGCAATCGTTACGCCTCTGAAGCAGTCGTCTGGATCGCGCCCGGATAGCCGAGCTGCGCGAAATCGTTCTCGATCTCGGCCAGCACGATGCTCGCCGCATAGGACGGCGTGCGCGCGGTCGCGGTGCCGAGCGCCAGCGTCATCGGCCGCAGGATCGAATCGGAAATGCGCGTGAAGCCGAGCAGACCGCGCTTGACCTCGGTGAACACGTCGATCGAGGTGAGGATGCCGATGCCGACCCCCTCCAGCACCAGCGATACGATCATCTGGATGTTGTCCGACGTGACGGTACGATCGAGCACGACGCCGGTGATCCCCTCCAGCACGGCGATCTGCTGGCTGACCGCGAGCGGTTCGGCGGGGACGATCAGCGCGGAGCCGGTCACCGCCGAAAAGCGGGCTTCTTTCTGCTGCCCGAGCGGGTGATCGGGCGGGGTGATCAGCCCCAGCACCACCTCGACGAAGGCGCGCACGGTGATGCCGCGATAGGATTGCGGTTCGAAGAAGATGCCGAAATCGACCTCGCCGTTCATGATCGCGGCGCGCACCTTGTCGTTCTCGATCACGCGCACGCCGATCGTGATGCCGGGATAGCGGCTCTGGAGCGACCGCACGATGCCGGGCAGATAGCCCTTCGCGAGTGCGTCGATCACGGCGATGTCGACATGGCCACGTTTGAGCCCGCGCAGATCCTCGATCTGCGCGCGCACATCGCTGAGGTTCTTCTGCCATCGCCCTCCAGCCGCCATCATGATCTCGCCCGCCGCAGTGAGGCGCAGGCCGGTCGGGAGCCGCTCGAACAGCGGCATGCCGAGATCCGCCTCGACGTTGAGGATCTGCCGGTCGATCGCCGATGCCGACACGTTGAGGACATCGGCCGCCTTGCGGATCGAACCGAGCCGGCCGACGGCCATGAAGTACCGCAGGAACCGCGAAAAAGCTGGCATCGACACCCCTCTATTTTTTGCAACGCTCCGTGGGATTCATTGCGTTTGATGGAGCTACGTCAACCCCCTACGCACCATAAATGCTGCGATGCCGCGAGCATTTGGCTTTTGAAACCGTGTGGCATGGGTCGGGTGTAACCGAATCTCATGACTTACGATTTCCGAATGAGAATAGGATTTTCTTTACAATATTGCGTTGGCGTCATTACTATGACGCACTGCAACATCCGGGGAATTGGATGGGCAGGCGGGGCAGGAACATAATCGGGTCGGCAGCGGGCGAGACAAAAGCCGCCCGCCGCGAAATGGGGGACATTCATTGATGGCACAGACTTACCTTCTTGGTTTCAGGAACGATTCCGCCGCGCGGCATCGTCGCACCTACACGTCGCTGACCGCGCTCGCGGCGGCATTGCTGTCCTGCCAGGCGGTTGCGGCGCCCGCGTGGGCGGCCGATGCGCCAGCTCCGGCACCGGCACCCGATGCGGCGCCCGACGAGGACAAGGACATCGTCGTCACCGGCGCGCTCAACGCGCTGCCGAACCAGGATGTCAGCTCGATCTTCGGCTTCAACAAGAGCGTGCTGGAAACGCCGCGTTCGGTCTCGACGATCAGTTCCGAGCAGATGGAGCGCTACGGCGTCACCGACATCTACGATCTCGTCGCGCAATCGCCGGGCACGTTCACCAACTCGTTCTTCGGGGTCGGCGGCGCGCTCGATATCCGCGGCACGCCGGGCGAAGTGTTCTTCCGCGGCATGCGCCGGCTCGACAACCCCGGCAATTACCCCACGCCGATCGCCGCTGCCGACCGCATCGACATCGTGCGCGGCCCGTCCTCGCCGATCTACGGCCCGTCCAAGACCGGCGGCTACATGAACTTCGTGCCCAAATCGGCGCGCGTGAAGGGCGGCGCGCTGCTCGATCACGCCGAGGGCCAGCTCAGCTACACCGGCGGCAGTTGGTCGTACAACGACATCAAGGCCGAACTGCGCGGTCCGTTGCGTTTCGGCGGCACCGAATTCGGCTACAGCCTGTACGGCGAGGTCGAGGATTCGGGCAGCTATTACCGCAACATGTCGACGCGCAACGTCGTGCTGCAGGCGGCATTCGACAACCAGATCACGGATAGCCTGCGCGTCGAGTTCGGCGGCATGTACCAGAAGTACGACGGCCAGCAGAACGGCGGCTGGAACCGCCTGACCCAGGCGCTGGTCGACAACGGCACGTACATCACGGGTACGCCGGTCTCGCTCGACACCAACGGCGATGGCCAGATGTCGCCGGCGGAAATCAAGGCCGCAGGCGGCACCGGCGTGTTCAACCCGTTCCGGCCATCGCCGACGATGTTCACCGACGCCAGCTTCTCGCCGCTGCTCGCGCTCACCAACCCCGGCACGACCACGCTCAGCCGCAAGGACGTGCTGACCGGGCCGAACGATTTCCTCAAGAACAAGCAGTCGACCGGGTATTTCGACATCATCTGGGATGGCGGCAACGATCTCGAGATCAAGAACCAGCTCTTCTACGACGGCACCCGCAACAAGAACAACAACGACTACGGTTTTTCGCAATTCCATCAGTCCTATGTCATCGAGGACAAGATCGTCGCGGCGAAAACCTTCAAGACCGATATCGGCAAATTCGGCCTGCAACTATCGCCGTCGATCCGCTATACGCATTTCCTGCACGGCGATGATTTCACCTACGAATATTTCCACCGTGTCGACCTTTCGCAAGGTTACACGCCGGCCTCGAACCGGTTGCTGTCGAACGAATGCGGCTGCGACTACACCAACTACATCAAGGGCCATTCCACCGATTACGGCTTCGCCGGCCTGCTCGACGCCGATTTCGACTTCGGCCTCGATGTCATCCTCGGCGGTCGGTACGACAAGGTCGATGTCACCTCGTCCTACAACCCGAGCAAAATGGAATTCGCGCCGAGCGACGCCGTGTCCGGGTCGGGCAGCAACGATGGCTGGTCGTGGAACGCCAGCGTCTCGTACAAGCTGCCGTTCGGGCTGATCCCCTACGGCACGATCTCACGCCAGACGACGATCATCGCCGGCCAGGGTTCGGAAATCGACCCCGACACCGCGATCGCCGGCACCTTCATGACCGCATCGAAGCTCTACGAAGGCGGCATCAAGGGAAGCTGGCTCGGCGGGCGGCTGTACGGTGCGCTGTCGGTCTACAATCAGGAGCGCGTCGATCACAACATCCAGTCGTCGACCGTCAACCAGTCAGTGCAGACCAAGGGCATCGAGGCGGAAATGCGCTGGTCGGTCGACAAGCATCTGCTTCTCACCGGCTCGTACACCCACCTCAAGGTCTACAACCTGACCTTCTTCGATGCCGGTTCGACCTTCAGCTTCTTCGGGGTCGGCGATCTCACCAACGTCACCAATCCGGCGCTGATCTTCGGCGGCCAGCCCGGCGGCTTCGTGTCGATCCCCGACAAGGAAGCCTCGCGGCGGCAGGGCATCCCGACCAACACCTACACCGCCACCGGCACCTACAAGTTCGACAACGGCGTCGCCTTCAATGCCAGCCTCGTCCATGTCGACTCGGTGTTCTCGGGCCAGTCGCGCACGGTCAAGCTGCCGGAATACACGCTGCTCGACATCGGCGCGTCCTACGAGACCGGACCGTTCCTGTTCCGTGTCATCGTTAAGAACGCGACCGATGCGACCTATTATCGCGCCAACTTCACCGAATTGTTCGGCGGCACGATCGTGCTTCCCGAACGGCCGCGGAGCTTCCAGGCGACGATCCAGTACAAGTTCTGATCTCTTCAGGGGCGCCGGCTGCGGTCGGCGCCCCTGTGTTTTTGATTGTGGAATGCCGCCCATGCGCCTGCTGACCCGCGCCACGCTTTTCGCCGCCGCGTTGCTCGGCCTTGGCACGCCCGCGCTTGCCGCCCCGGCGGACTGCCAGCCCGGCGGCGCCTGCGCGCATCCCCTGCCCGTCAAGGTCGTGATCGTCACGATGTTCGAGATCTGCAAGGACAGCGGCGACGTGCCCGGCGAGTTCCAGCTCTGGAAGGAGCGTCGTCACCTCGACACGCGCATCCCCTTCCCGCAATCCTATCACGATCTGTACTACAATCCCGACACCCAAACGCTCGGCATGGTCACGGGGATGGGCAGCATCCGCTCGGCGACCGCGACGCTCGCGTTGGGGCTCGACCAGCGGTTCGATCTCACCCACGCCTATTGGCTGGTCGCGGGCATCGCCGGGGTCGATCCCGCCAAGGCGTCAATCGGCTCGGCGGCATGGGCGCGCTATCTTGTCGATGGCGATCTCGCGCATGAGATCGACGCGCGCGAAATCCCCAAAGACTGGAAATCGGGCTATTTCCCGCTCCACAGCAAGGGGCCGAACGACCCCAGCCCGCCGGTCGGCCAGGGCGAGGTGTTTGAGATCAACGGTGCGTTGCGCGACTGGGCGTTCGCGCTGACCAAGGATATCGCGCTGCCCGACGAAGCTGGCCTCAAGGCCGCGCGCGCGCGCTTCACCGGCTATCCCGAAGGGCAACGCCCGCCGTTCGTGCTCAAGGGCGACAATCTCGCCGCGATGACCTTCTGGCACGGCAAGCTGATGACCGGCTGGGCTGAAGATTGGGTGAAATACTGGACGCGCGGGCAAGGCGCGTTCGTCACCTCGGCGATGGAGGAGACGGGCACGTACCAGTCGATCGAATACCTCGACACAATTGGCCGGGTCGACAAGCGGCGCTTCATGGTGCTGCGGGGTGCGAGCAATTACACGATGCCGCCGCCGGGCGTCGATGCCGCGACCTATCTGCTGCGCGAGAACGAGGGCTATGCCGGCATGCACGCGGCGCTGGAGAACCTCTACACCGTCGGCTCGAAGGTGGTGGACGAGCTGACCGCGCACTGGGATCGCTATGAGAAGAGCGTGCCGGAGTGAAGCCACACGCCGCTCTGTCCTGCATCCGCCGTTCCCCCGCGAAGGCGGGGATCCAGAGCCACGAACGCGGCGCTGCCTGGCCCTGGACTCCCGCTTTCGCGGGAGAACGGTAGCGGCGCGATGACGCTCACCGTCCTCAAGAACGCCGATGTCCTCGTCACGATGGACGACAGCCGCCGCGAAATCGCCGGCGGTGCGCTCGCGTTTCGGGGTGGCGTGATCGAAGCGGTCGGCACCACCGCCGACCTCGCACGCCTGATCGAAGAGGCCGACCATATCCTCGACGCCGCTGGCTGCGTCGTCACGCCGGGCCTCGTCAACACGCACCATCATCTGTTCCAGACGCTCACGCGCGCGCTTCCGCAGGCGGTCAACGCGTCGCTGTTCGACTGGCTCAAGGCGCTCTATCCGGTCTGGGCGCGCTACCGACCCGAGGATGTGTTCGCGGCGACGCAACTTGGACTCGCAGAACTGGCCTTGTCGGGCTGTACGCTCAGTTCGGACCACCATTATCTGTTCCCCGACGGCGTGACGCTCGATGATTCGATCGCGGCGGCGGGCGGGATCGGCATCCGCTTCCACGCCACGCGCGGGTCGATGAGCGTCGGTGTTAGCGCGGGCGGGCTGCCGCCCGACAGCGTGGTCGAGGCCGAGCCGGCGATCCTCAACGACACGATCCGCGTGATCGACCGCTATCATGACGCATCCGACGGCGCGATGCTCCGTATCGCGGTCGCGCCTTGCTCGCCCTTCTCGGTGAGTCAGGGGCTGATGCGCCATTCGGCTTTGCTCGCGCGCGATAAGGGCGTGATGCTCCACACGCATCTCGCCGAGGATGCCGATGATGTTGCCTTCTCGCTGGCGCGATTCGGCTGCCGGCCGGGCGAGTATGCCGAGGCGCTCGGCTGGACCGGGCCGGACGTGTGGCACGCGCACTGCGTCCAGCTCGACGCGCGCGAGATCGCTTCGTTCGCCCGGACCCGCACCGGCGTCGCGCATTGCCCGTGCTCGAACTGCCGGCTCGGCTCGGGGATCGCGCCGCTCAGCGCGATGCTTGCGGCGGGGGTGCCGCTCGGGCTTGGCGTCGATGGCTCGGCGTCGAACGACAGCGGCCATCTGCTGGGCGAAGCGCGGCAGGCGATGCTGCTTCAGCGCGCGATCGGCGGCGCGGGCGCGTTCGATCCACGCGACGCGCTGTACATCGCCACGCGCGGCGGCGCGGAGATGCTCGGCCGGACCGATTGCGGATCGCTCGAAGTCGGCAAGCGCGCCGACTTCGCGGTGTGGGACGTGTCCGGCCCGTCGTCGCTCGGCGCGTGGGACGCGGTCGCCGGGCTGCTGCTCGCACCGCCGCCGCAGGTGCGCGACCTGTTCGTCGAAGGCCGCGCGGTGGTGCGCGGCGGGGTGCTGGCGCAGGCGGATCAAACTGCGATCTGCCGCGCGGCGCGGGCTTCGCTCGACCGGCTGAAGGGGCTGATCTGATGCTGCCAAGCCGAAACAAATCGGACCTTCTCGTGGTCTCCCGCGAAGGCGGGAGTCCAGACTGGGCTCCCGCCTTCGCGGGAGAACATCTCAGCGAACACGGCGGAGTTGCCTCGACATGACCGGCTCCGTCTCCATCATGACGCCCGAACATGCGCGCGATCCCGACTATTTCCCGGGCTTCGGCGTCGCGATTCCGCTCGGCATCCAGCATGTGCTGGCGATGTTCGTCAGCAATCTGACGCCACCGATCATCGTTGCCGGGGCGGCGGGGTTCGGGTTCGGCTCGCCCGATCCGAGCGCGCTGATCTACATGATCCAGATGTCGATGGTGTTCGCCGGCGTCGCGACGTTGCTCCAGACGATCGGCTTCGGCCCTGTCGGCGCGCGGTTGCCGATCGTGCAGGGGACGAGCTTCGCGTTCCTGCCGGTGATGATCCCGATCGTCGCCGGGCACGGCGTCGCGGCGATGGCGGAGCTGACCACGGCGGCGCTGATCGGCGGGCTGCTCCACGCGGGTCTCGGCTTCTTCGTCGGGCGAATCCGCTTCGCGCTGCCGCCGCTGGTGACGGGCCTCGTCGTGGTGATGATCGGCCTGTCGCTGATGCGGATCGGCGTGCAATATTCGGCGGGCGGCGTCGCCGCGATCGGCACTCCGGCGTATGGCGCGGGATCGAGCTGGCTGCTCGCCGGCGTCGTCGTGGTGGTGACGCTGGCGCTTAGCTTCTTCGCGCGCGGCATCTGGGCGAGTGCGGCGGTGCTGCTCGGGCTGATCGCGGGCTATGCGGTCGGCGCGGCGATGGGCAAGGTGTCGCTCGCCGCCGTATCGAGCGCGGGCTGGGTGATGCTGCCCGCGCCGTTCCACTTCGGCTTCGCGGTGTCGGCGGCGGCGATCCTCGGCTTCTGCCTGATGGGCTTCATCTCCGACATCGAATCGATCGGCGGCGTCTCGGCGATCTGCGAGAACACCGCCGGCCGCCCCGCCACCGACCGCGAACTGGTCGGCGCGACCACGGCGGACGGGGTCGGCACCGCGCTGGCGGCGGTGTTCGGGGCGATGCCCAACACCTCGTTCAGCCAGAACGTCGGGCTGATCGCGATCACCGGCATCATGAGCCGCCATGTCGTCACGCTCGGCGCGGTGTTCCTGATCGTGTGCGGGCTGCTCCCCAAGATCGGCGCGCTGATCACCACGATCCCGATCGAGGTGCTCGGCGGCGGAGTGATCGTGATGTTCGGCATGGTCGCCTCGGCGGCGGTATCGATCCTGTCGGGGGTGACGTGGACGCAGCGCAACATGCTGATCTTCGGGGTGGCGCTGTCAATCAGCGTCGGGCTGGAACTGGAGCCGACGTCGGTCGCGCATCTGCCCGAGACGCTCCGCATCCTCGCGACCTCGGGCGTGCTGCCGGCGGCGGTGATCGCGGTGGTGCTCAATCTGGTCGTGCCGGGGCGGCTTGGCGAGCGTGCGGCGGCGGTGACGGTACACTGACGCGCGCGGCGGCGAACGTGGCTAAGGTTGTCCATTGGAGACACGGTGCGGGCGGTGTCACTTTTGGGCATGGCTGATCGGCGGGCACCGCGCGCATGGGGTGGCCGTTGACGGTGGCGCTGACGGTTTCAAAGAGCGTTGGCGCGAGTTTGGCATAGGCGGCGGGTGTAGGACAGCGGGCGGTGGCACAGTCGCGTTGCTTGTCTTCGGACATTAGTATATACTTTGTCAGTATCGATACGAGGATAGCATGTCGAAAGCCGCCGTGTTCACGATGAAGCTGGAGCCTGACCTGCGAGCCGAGTTCATGGCCGCCGCCGAAGCCTGCCACCGACCGGCATCGCAGGTGGTACGCGAGTTGATGCGCGAGTTCGTCCAGCGCCAGCAGGATCAGCGCGACCATAAAGCCTTCCTGCACGCCAAGGTCGCAGCGGCGCGCGCCTCGGTCGATAAGGGGTTGGGCCGTCCCGACGCGGCGGTCGAGGCCGATTTCGCCGCACGTCGCGCCCGGATACCTAACCGGGCGTGAAGGTCCGATGGACGCCGGAAGCGGAACAGGACCGCACGGCGATCTGGGAGTATCTCGAAGCGCGTGATCCTGACGCGGCGCTTCGGATCGATCTCCTGTTCAGCGAAGCCGCTGCCGGGCTGGCCGACTTCCCCATGATCGGACACGAGGGGGAAGTGCCAGGTACGCGCGAGCTTACCCCGCACCGAAGCTATCGGCTCGTGTATCAAATCATCGACGACACGGTCTGGATACTCGTGCTGATCCACACTGCCCGGCAATGGCCTTCGCTCCGGCCCTCCTGAAAATGATTGGGACTTGGGAATGACCGCGCTTTGTGGAAAGCGCCCAAACCGCCCCCTTGCCACAGTGTATCGATTTTGATACATAGCTCTTGTGAAACCGATAGCGTTCCTCGGCGACAGCCTCGACCGGCTGCGTGATTTTCCGGACGATGCGCGATCGGACACCGGCCACCAGCTCAAAGAGGTTCAGAACGGCAACGATCCCGACGATTGGAAGCCACTGAAAACGGTAGGTCCGGGCGTCCGGGAAATCAGGATCAGGGAGGATTCCGGGGCGTTTCGGATCATCTACCTGGCGACACTACCGGACGCGGTACTGGTCCTGCATGCTTTTCAGAAAAAGACGCAGGCAACGCCGCAACGCGATATCGATCTGGCGGCAAGCCGCCTGCGGGCATGGAGGCAAAAGTGATGGACGTTCAGACCTTCGATAACGTGTTCGACGCACTGGCGGATACCCCGGCCGAGGCCGCGAACCTCAAGGCACGCTCCGAGTTACTGTCGGCGCTGAAAGCGCGCGTGCGGGCTTGGGACCTGTCGCAGGAGGTTGCGGCCAGCCGTCTCGGTATCACCCGCCCGCGTCTCAACGACCTGTTGCAAGGCAAGATGGCGAAGTTTTCGCTTGATGCACTGGTGAACCTCGCGACTGCCTCCGGTCTGGTGGTGCATATCCACGTTGCGGAAGCCGCCTGACGCTACCCGTAGCGACTTGCGATGATGATCGCGCGGAACTGCGAAAAGGGGCTGTTCCGGCTTGAGTGCTTGAGACGGATCGATGTGGGACGCGCAGGCTCTGTGAGACGGCAACCAAACCCGGCGCGGTGGACGCATAATGCTGCTCGGACGGCTCACGATTGGCGAAAAGTGGGTGGTTAACGGACACTCATCAGATCAGTCGCGCTGTAGTCTATCTCGGGGCCCTTAGCGGTCTTTTTGCGCGCGAGCGTTGATGGTCGCAGATCAGCTTGCGGGAAAGTTTTCATAACGCAGTCTGTCACCATCGGGATATTCTGATTCACTTCAAAGTAAGCAGCCTCGCCGCCATCGGTGATTCCGCCACTGAAGCCAAGGAAGTGCCCACCGCACCTCCTTACGGCCTTAGGAACCACTTTAGTGTCGTTCGGGATGTAGTCAGTTGCCAAAACACCAATCATAGGTACGTACCGCGTTGTTCCATATGCCAGTTCGAACTTATGGCTAAGCAGCGGCGTTGCTGAGCAAGCCGTCAAGGCCGCTGCTGCCGAGGCCAAAGTCAAATGCGTCCGTACCATACCTCATGTATGATCTTGGCCAGGAATATCTGCAAGTGGGACGTCAACCGACATCACCCGAACCCTGAAGAACAGCGCTCCCGGTGCGATTGTGCATCATGCGCTCAATCTCCTCCCGAAACTCGCTAAGGGATGGATAGTCGGTTTCAAAACGCGTACTGCATCGGTTCTCTGGCTCGTAGTAATTTGCGAGCGTGACGTTGATGATAAGCCCTCCGGTAGAACCTTTCGGGGCGATACCGATCTTGGTAATTTCCGTATATTGTCCTTGTTCTCCAAAGCCCCACTCGCCGAGGACCGGACTATCAGCGTTGATAGGATAGGCGGAAAGCGAAGCGGCGAAGTCTCCGACAGCCTGCCACTGAACCCACATGCCGTTACGGCCACCGAACTGTGGGGTCTGCACCTTCGCGATTAGCCACCCAAAATCGTCACCGTCGGGGCTAAATTCATATTCCAAGACCAACTTGCTGTTCATTTACCGATGGTGGCACGGCCCGGTGAGCGTCGGCAAGTGGTGACAACCACCCCCTCACCCGCCCCGCTCCTTCACCGTCTCCATCGCCACGAACGTCGAGGTGCTCTCGACATGCGGCAGGCTCGAGATCTTTTCCCCCAGCACGATGCGGTAGCGGCGGATGTCGGCGGTGCGGACCTTCAGCAGATAGTCGAAGCTGCTCGCGATCATGTGGCATTCCTCGACTTCGGGGATGCGGCGCACCGCCGCGTTGAAATCGCGCAGGGCCGCCTCGCGGGTGTCGGACAGTTTGACCTCGGCGAAGGCGACGTGATCGAGGCCGAGCCGCGCCGGATCGACGATCGCGCGGAAGCCGCGGATCACGCGCGTCGCGATCAGCCGGCGTAGCCGTGCTTGCGTGGGCGACTTGGACAGGCCGATGCGCTGGGCGAGATCGGTGACGGTCATCCGCCCGTCCTCGACAAGCGCCGCGACGATGCGGTGATCGAACTCGTCCAGATCGACTGACACGGGCGGTTTTTCCATCTGTTTCGCCTGCCACGGCGCCTAACAAAAGTCGATCCGGCACGATCCTGCCGCGAAATCGGTCGAAATCCCGCGCCCGCCTTTGCTACATTTGCGTCATGACGACGCCCCCGCCCTTCGCCGCCTTCGCGCCCCCGATCCGCCCGGCCACGCCGCTGCGCGCCGCGATCACCGCCGCCTATCGCCGCGACGAGGCCGAGGCGCTCGCGCCCCTGCTCGCCGCCGCCACGCTCGACGACGCGACGCGCGCAGCGGTGCGCGAAACCGCGCGCACGCTCGTCGCCACGCTCCGCGCGCAGAAGCGTGGCAGCGGGGTCGAGGGGCTGGTGCAGGAATATGCGCTGTCGAGCCAGGAGGGCGTCGCTTTGATGTGCCTCGCCGAAGCGCTGCTGCGCATCCCCGATGACGCGACGCGCGACGCGCTGATCCGCGACAAGATCGCCGATGGCGATTGGGGCGCGCATCTCGGCGGGGGCAAATCGCTGTTCGTCAACGCGGCGACCTGGGGGCTGGTCGTCACCGGCAGACTAGTCGGCAGCGTCGATGATCGCGGGCTCGGCGCGGCGCTGGCGCGGCTGGTGGCGCGCGCGGGCGAGCCGGTGATCCGGCGCGGGGTCGATCTGGCGATGCGGATGATGGGCGAGCAGTTCGTCACCGGCGAGACGATCGACGAGGCGTTGCGCCGCGCGCGGACGATGGAGGCGAAGGGCTTCGGCTACAGCTACGATATGCTCGGCGAGGCGGCGACCACCGCCGCCGATGCGGCGCGCTATTTCACCGATTACGAGCGCGCGATCCATGCGATCGGCACCGCCTCGGCGGGGCGCGGCGTGTATGGCGGGCCGGGCATCTCGATCAAGCTGTCGGCGCTGCACCCGCGCTACGTGCGCGCGCAGGCCGGGCGCGTGATGGCCGAACTGCTGCCGCGCGTGACCGATCTCGCGCGGCTCGCCAAGCGCTACGACATCGGTTTCAACATCGATGCGGAGGAGGCTGACCGGCTGGAGCTGTCGCTCGATCTGCTCGAAAGCCTTGCGCTCGATCCCGATCTGGCGGGCTGGAACGGGCTGGGTTTCGTCGTGCAGGGCTATGGCAAGCGCTGCCCGTTCGTGATCGACTGGATCGTCGATCTGGCGCGGCGCAGCGGACGGCGGATCATGGTGCGGCTGGTCAAGGGCGCCTATTGGGATGCCGAGATCAAGCGCGCGCACGTCGATGGGCTGGCGGATTTCCCGGTCTATACGCGCAAGGTGCATACTGACGTCGCGTATATCGCCTGTGCGCGGAAGTTGCTGGCGGCGCGCGATGCGGTGTTCCCGCAATTCGCCACGCACAATGCGCAGACCTTGGCGACGATCTACCATCTGGCCGGGCCGGATTTCGTGACGGGCGATTACGAGTTCCAGTGCCTGCACGGCATGGGCGAGCCGCTGTATGAGCAGGTGGTTGGCGCGGACAAACTGGCGCGACCGTGCCGGATCTATGCGCCGGTCGGTACGCACGAGACGTTGCTGGCGTATCTGGTGCGACGGTTGCTGGAGAATGGCGCCAATTCGTCGTTCGTCAACCGGATCAACGATGCTTCGGTGCCGATCGCGGAGATGATCGCTGATCCGGTCGAGGTGGTGCGGGCGATGCTGCAGCCGGGGGCGCGCCACGACCAGATCGCTTTGCCGTCCGCGCTCTATCCTGATCGCGCCAATTCGTGCGGGGTGGATCTCAGCGACGAACGCGCGCTTACCACGCTTGAAGCGGCGCTGTTGGAAAGTGCCGCGACCGGCTGGATCGCCGCGCCGCCAGGTGGTGAGGGTGTGGCGCGCCCGGTATACAACCCCGCTGACGCGCGCGACGTGGTCGGCACGGTGTTCGAACCGTCGGTCGCGCAGGCCGAGACCGCAGCCGCGCGGGCTGCCGGTTCGACGTGGGGCGCGGTGCCGGTCGACGAGCGTGCCGCGATCCTTGAACGCGCCGCCGAAGCGCTTCAGGCGCGGATGCCGGTGCTGCTCGGGCTGATCGTGCGCGAGGCGGGCAAGTCGCTCCCCAATGCGATCGCCGAGGTGCGGGAGGCGATCGACTTCCTCCACTATTACGCCGCGCGGGCGCGCGCGACGTTTGGCGCGGAGCAGGTGCCACTCGGGCCAATGGTGTGCATCAGCCCGTGGAATTTCCCGCTGGCGATCTTCACAGGCCAAGTCGCCGCCGCGCTCGCTGCGGGCAATCCGGTGCTCGCCAAGCCCGCCGAGGAAACCCCGCTGATCGCGGCCGAGGCGGTGCGGCTGCTCCACGCGGCGGGCGTGCCGGGCGATGCGCTGCAAGTGCTCCCGGGCGACGGTGCGATCGGCGCGGCTTTGGTCGCCGCGCCTGAGACGGCGGGCGTGGTGTTCACCGGCTCTACCGATGTGGCGCGGCTGATCCAGCGCCAGCTTGCCACGCGGCTGTCGCCGTCGGGCAAGCCGATCCCGCTGATCGCCGAGACCGGCGGGCAGAATGCGATGATCGTCGATTCGTCCGCGCTCGCCGAGCAGGTGGTGGCGGATGTGCTCGCCTCTGCGTTCGACAGCGCGGGGCAGCGGTGCTCGGCGTTGCGCATCCTGTGCTTGCAGGAGGAGGTCGCCGATCGCACGCTGGCGATGCTCAAGGGTGCGCTTGCGGAGTTGAGTCTGGGGCGGACCGACCGGCTCGCGGTCGATATCGGCCCGGTCATTACTGCCGAGGCGCGGGGCGCGATCACCGCGCATATCGAGGCGACGCGCGCGCGCGGCCATGCCGTCACGCAGGCGCCGCTGCCCACATCGACCGCGCACGGCACGTTCGTCGCGCCGACGATCATCGAGATCGACCGCATCGGTGATGTCGAGCGTGAAGTGTTCGGCCCGGTGCTGCATGTGCTGCGCTACCGGCGCGAGCGGTTGGGCGATCTGGTCGAGGCGATCAACGCGACCGGCTATGGCCTGACCTTCGGGCTGCACACGCGGCTCGACGCGACCGTCGCCGAAGTGACGGCACGGGTGCAGGCGGGCAATCTGTATGTGAACCGCAACGTCATCGGCGCGGTGGTCGGCGTGCAGCCGTTCGGCGGGCGTGGGCTGTCGGGGACGGGACCGAAGGCGGGCGGGCCGCTGTATCTCGGGCGGCTGGTGCAGGTCGCGCCGGACGTGGCCGAGCATAGCGGGCAGATTCCGGCGGCTTTGCGCGACTTCGCCGACTGGCTGGCGGCGCGTGGCGATGCGCGCGGTGCGGCCAAGGCGCTACGCTATGGCGCGGCCTCGGCGCTTGGCGTCGAGCGCGTGCTGCCGGGGCCGGTTGGCGAGCGCAACCTTTACGCGTTGCACCCGCGCGGGAGCGTGCTGCTCAGGCCGGCGAGCGACGCCGGGCTGATCGAGCAGATGGCGGCGGTGCTGGCGACGGGCAATCGCGGCGTGGTCGAGGGGATGGCGCTTCCCGCCGGGCTGCCGGCGAGCGTGGCGGCGGCGTTTGATGCGGGGGATGCGGGCTATGCGGTTGCGCTGGTCGAGGGCGATCCCGGCGAGACGCTCGCACGGGTCGCGGCACTGCCGGGGGCGATCGTGCCGGTCCACCGTGCCGATCCGTCGCGACCGCTCGCATATGATCCGGTGTGGCTGGTCGAGGAGGTTTCGACCTCGATCAACACGACGGCGGCTGGCGGCAATGCGAGTTTGATGGCGATCGGCTGAGAGCCCGTCGCCCCGGCGGAGCCTGTCCTGAGCGGCTGGCTTGCCAGCCAGCCGAAGGGGCCGGGGCCGCTGCGTAGTTTGGCGGGCCGGGTGCCACGAACCCAGCGGCCCCGGCCTTCGCCGGGGCGACGGCGGTGGCATTCGCCCGCGCCTCTTCGTCACCCCAGCGCAAGCTGGGGTCTTGTGCGGCTCTCGCACGCCCTCCCCACGAAGACCCCAGCTTGCGCTGGGGTGACGATTGGGAGACCGTCGATTTTCCCTCCGACGGTTCCCTTTTCCTCCACCTGCACCCATATACACCCGGCCGGTACGCCCGCGTGACAGACGGACGGCCTTTCGCGGGAGAGCCGATCCTCGTCCGTTCAATGCAGTAGCCTTATGTCCCTTCTCCCCTTTTCCGGTCAGCCGGCGCAGCGCCCACGGCGGCGCGGAGTCGCCTCGGTCAATGCCGAGGTGCGCGACGGCATCGTTCCGGCGGCGGGGTCGCTCGCCAAGACGCAGGATATCGGCCCCGCCGTATCGGGGCAGAATTACCGGCTGGTCGCGCTCATCATCGCCAGCGCGTTGTTCATGGAGTTCGTCGACGCGACCGTGCTTGCCACCGCGCTGCCGACGATGGCGCGCGATTTCGGGGTGCGCGCGCCCGAGATGAGCATCGCGCTCACCTCATATTTGCTCGCGCTGGCGATCTTCATCCCGGCCTCGGGCGTGCTGGCGGATCGCTACGGATCGCGCACCGTGTTCCGCACCGCGATCCTGCTGTTCATGGCGGGCAGCCTCGCCTGCGGACAGTCGCGCACGCTCGAGATGATCGTGGTGTCGCGCTTCGTGCAGGGCATCGGCGGGGCGATGATGATCCCGGTCGGGCGGCTGGTGCTGCTGCGCTCGGTCGCCAAGCAGGACATGGTCAACGCGATGTCGTGGCTGCTGGTGCCGGCGCTGATCGGCCCGATCGTCGGCCCGCCGCTGGGCGGGTTCATCGTCACCTATCTCGACTGGCGGTGGATCTTCTACATCAACCTGCCGGTCGGCGTGCTCGGCGTGTGGCTGGTCGGGCGCTTCATCGCCAACATCAAGGAGGACGAGCCGGCGCCATTCGACGTGCGCGGTTTCGTGCTGAGCGGGCTGTCGCTCGGCTGCCTGCTGTTCGGGTTCGAGATGGTCAGCCGCCCCGGCGAGGGCGGCAGCGCGGCGGTGCTGGTCGCGATCGGCGTGGTGGCGGGGGTGCTCTACATTCGCCATGCGCGCGGTCGCGAGGGCGCGATCCTCGACCTCTCGCTTATGCGCGATCCGACCTTCCGTCTCTCCGTCATAGCCGGATCGATCACGCGAATCACGCAGGGCGCACAGCCGTTCCTGCTGCCGCTGATGATGCAGGTCGGCTTCGGCTTCTCCGCCGCGCGCAGCGGCACGATCACGGTGGCGACAGCGATCGGCTCGCTCGCGATGAAGAGCCTCGCGCAGCGCGTGCTGCGCTGGCTCGGCTTCCGCCGCGCGCTGATCTGGAACGGCGTGCTGGCGACCGCAGGCTATGCGGTGTGCGGGCTGTTCCGGCCGAGCTGGCCGGTGTGGGCGATGTTCGGGATGCTCGGCATCTCGGGGTTCTTCATGTCGTTCCAGTTCACCGCCTACAACACGATCGCCTATGACGGCGTCGACAAGCGCCACATGAGCAGCGCGACGGCGTTTTACTCGACCTTCCAGCAACTGATGCTGTCGCTCGGCATCTGCGTCGCGGCGATTGCGCTGCATCTCGCGATGCTGGTGAACGGCCATGTGGCGCCGGCACTCGACGATTTCTCGGCGGCGTTCTGGGTGGTGACGTCGATCTCGCTGAGCGCGACTTTGTGGAACGTGCGTTTCGCGCGCGATGCTGGCGCGGAGATCAGCGGGCATGTCGAGCCTGCACCCGAAAAGGTCGCAGCCTGAAGCCCCCGAGCATCACACGGACACAGGAATCCGCTCTCTCTCAGCGCGGTCGAAAGGCAAGCCACAAGCCCGTGGAGAAACCCGATCGGGCTATCACGCCGCTTTGGGAAGGGGCGCTGTCTCAGCAACGAACTTGAGCGTGAAAAGCGGTTGCCGATGCTGATCGAACACGGACATCAACCATGCCTCGCAGTGCCAGAAGCGTTCGGGCATCTCTTTGAGGACTTCGGCTGCATATCGCACCGCCTCGACGCGGGCGGCGTTAAGGTCCGGCCACTCCGACCCTTCCGCGTCCGGAAAATCCTGACCGTCTTTTATATCGAAATAATACCGGGGCATAGCCGTCTCCAACCTTCAGGCGGGAGTACGGGGTCTCTCAGCCGCTAGCCCGGATATCAAAAAGCGCGATATATATCAAAATGCTATGCCCTAACCTGCGCCATTTCGGGGGCGTTTGTCAGCTACGTAATCGCCGAATTTCACTCGCCGCCGAGCATACCGATCCGCTTGCGGTCCTCGGCCGGAATCAGCCCTTCGAGCACCGCCCAGAAGCCGCCGACCGCCGCCTGCCCCGCGCTTGCATACGCGGCGGAGAGCCGCTCGCGCAGCGCGTCGAACAATTCGGTTTCGAGCCGGCGTCCGGTCTCGCTCAGCCGGAGGAGGCGCTGGCGGCGGTCGCGTTCGCCGGGGCGCATCTCGACCAGTTCGCGCTCGATCAGTTCGTTGAGCACGCGGCCGAGCGATTGCTTGGTGATCGCCAGCAGGCCGAGCAACTGACTCACGGTCAGGTCGGGCTGGCGGGCGATGAAATACAGCGCGCGATGGTGCGCCCGCCCCAGCCCCTGGTCGGCCAATCCCTGATCGATGGTGCGCGTCAGGTGGCTGTTTCCGAAGTACAAAAGCTCGAGTCCGCGCCGAAGCTCGGGTTCGCGCAGGAAAAGCGGCGACGCGGCGGTGTTCTGGCCAGCCATGTTGACCGGATTTGACCGCAACCCTATCAGGGTTCAACCCCCAAGTTGTATCAAATTGTACGAAGGTTGCGATGACCGATCTGACTCTCGACACTGCCGATCGGACCACCGCCGACGCGCCGCCCTTCGCCTTTGAACGCAACGCCAGCCCGATCGCGGCGAACGAACGCGCCCGGCTGCTGGAGAACCCCGGCTTCGGGCGCGTCTTCACCGATCATATGGTGCTGATCCGCTACACTGAGGAAAAGGGCTGGCACGACGCCAAGATCGTGCCGCGCGCGCCGTTCCAGATGGATGGCGCGTCGTCGGTGCTGCATTACGCGCAGGAAATCTTCGAAGGCATGAAGGCCTATCGCCTTGCCGATGGCAGCACCGCGCTGTTCCGGCCCGAGGCGAACGCGCGCCGCTTCCGCGATTCCGCGATCCGCATGGCGATGGAGCCGTTGCCCGAGGAGCTGTTCCTCGCTTCCGTGCGCGAACTCGTCAAAATCGAGCAGGACTGGATTCCCGAGGCCGAGGGCGGATCGCTGTATCTGCGCCCGTTCATGATCGCGAGCGAGGTGTTCCTCGGCGTGAAGCCGTCGTCGGAATATCTCTATGCGGTGATCGCCTCGTCGGTCGGCGCCTATTTCAAGGCCGGCGCGGGCGCCGTCTCGCTGTGGGTGTCGCAGGACTATACGCGCGCGGCGCCGGGCGGCACGGGTGCGGCCAAGTGCGGCGGCAATTACGCCTCCAGTCTGGTCGCGCAGGCCGAGGCGACGCGCAAGGGCTGCGACCAGGTGCTGTTCCTCGACGCGGTCGAGCGCCGCTGGATCGAGGAACTCGGCGGCATGAACATCTTCTTCGTGTTCGACGATGGCGGCCTCGCCACGCCGCCGCTGACCGGCACGATCCTGCCCGGCATCACCCGCGATTCGATCCTCACGATGGCGCGGGACATGGGGCTGACCGTGCGTGAGGAGCCCTATGCGATCGACCAGTGCCGCGCCGATGCCGAGAGCGGCCGGCTGCGCGAGGCGTTCGCCTGCGGCACCGCCGCCGTGGTCGCGCCGATCGGCCACATGAAGATGGCCGATGGCGACTTCACGATCGGCAGCGGCGGCCCCGGCCAGACGACGATGCGCATCCGCGACGCGCTGACCAGCGTGCAGCGCGGCAAGCTGCCTGACCCGCACGGCTGGGTCGAACGGATCGCCTGATCGGACGACCCTTCACAAAAGGGTCTTTTCACCGGCGGAGGCTGCGCCTAAAGGCCTGCCTTCGCTGTTGGGGCGTAGCCAAGTGGTAAGGCAGCGGCTTTTGATGCCGCGTACCGCAGGTTCGAATCCTGCCGCCCCAGCCAAGCATCATTCCGCCACCACCGCCTGCGCGCGCGCTTCCTCGGCGAAGTGGCGCAGCGTGGTGGAAAGGGCGCCGCGACGGTAGGCGGTCGCCATGCGCGCGATCCGGGCTAATTCCGCTTTCTAACAATCCACCGCGCATTCGCTTGTTTCGACCTGCACGGTCGCGTGGCCGATGCCGAAGCGCGCGCGCAGCATCGCCTGGGTTTCCATCAGGAAGGCGTCGCCGGGGTGGCCGGCGGGCATCAGCAGGTGCGTGGTCAGCACGGTCTCGGTGGTGCTCATCGGCCAGATGTGGAGATCGTGGATGCGCGTCACGCCCGGCAACGCCTGCAGCGCGGCGCCGACCGCGTCGTAATCGATCGCGCGCGGCACCGCCGCCAGCGACATCTCGACCGATTCGCGCAGCAAGCCCCACGTCTGCCAGACGATCAGCAGCGCGATGACGATGCTCACCGCCGGATCGAGCCAGGTGATGCCGGTCAGCAGGATCACCAAGCCGACGATCACCACGCCAGCCGACACCGCAGCATCGGCGGCCATGTGGAGGAAGGCGCCGCGGATGTTGATGTCATCCTTGCGGCCGCGCGCGAACAGCAACGCGGTGGCGAGGTTGATGACGATGCCTACGCCCGCGACGATCGACACGGTCGCCCCGGCGACCGGCGCGGGCGCGGCGAGCCGCTGCGCCGCCTCAAGGATGATCGCGCCGAGCGCGACGAGCAGGAACAGCGCATTGAGCAGCGCGGCGAGGATCGTCGAGCCCTTGAGGCCATAGGTGAAGCGCTTGGTCGCCGCGCGCCGCGCGAGCGTCGCGCCGCCCCAGGCGATGGCGAGGCCGAGCACGTCGGACAAATTGTGTCCGGCGTCGGCGAGCAAAGCGACCGAGTGCGCGATGAAGCCGAAGCCGGCCTCCACCCCGACGAAGATGATGTTGAGCGCGATGCCGATCGCGAAGGCACGGTCGAACGTGGCGGGCGCGTGGGCATGGCCGTGGCCGTGGCTGTGCCCGGCGCGTGAGTGGCCGGCGTGATCGTGCGAATGGTTGTGATGGCCGGCCAAGGGAGAACTCCGCGTATCGCTTTCGCGTGCCGTAGCACCCCCGGCGCAGGTGATACTAGGACGCGGGTTTGGCATAAACCCGTTCGTGCTGTTGGGGGAGGGCAGTGGATTAACTCTTGCAGCATGTCTTCTCCCCTCCCGTTTGCGGGAGGGGTCGGGGGAGGGCCTGTCGAGAGGACGCGACCTTGGACAAGCCCTCCCCTAGCCCCTCCCGCAAGCGGGAGGGGAATGCGTATCTCAGCAGGCAGACAACCTGCCACCACCGGGGCTGGCGTTTCGCGCGTCGGCGCGTAGAACGCCGCCGTGGCCGATCCCGCCCTCCCCGTCCTTGCCGTGTTGCCGGACCTGCTCGCCGCCTTGCGCGGCGGGGCGAACGCGGTGCTGGTCGCGCCGCCGGGTGCGGGCAAGACGACGGCGGTTGCCCCCGCCTTGCTCGGCGAGGACTGGTGTAGCGGCGAAGTGCTACTCCTCTCGCCGCGCCGGCTCGCGGCGCGTGCCGCCGCCGAGCGGATGGCGGTGCTGGCGGGGGAGCCGGTCGGGCGGACCTTCGGCTATGCGACGCGGATGGACAGCAAGCGCTCCGCCGCGACGCGGGTGACGGTGTTGACCGAGGGCATCTTCGTCAACCGCATCCAGGCCGATCCCGAACTGGCCGGCGTATCGGCAGTGCTGTTCGACGAAGTGCATGAGCGCAGCCTCGACAGCGACTTCGGGTTGGCGCTGGCGCTCGATGCGCAAGGGGGGCTGCGGCCCGATCTGCGGCTGGTGGCGATGTCGGCGACGCTCGATGGCGGGCGGTTCTCGGCATTGATGGGCGGGGCACCCGTCATCGAGAGCGCCGGGCGGATGTTCCCGCTGACGCTGCGCCATCTTGGCCGCGCGGCCGAAGCGCGGATCGAGGATTCGGTCGCGGCTGCGGTGCGGACGGCGCTCCGCGAGGAGGGCGGCGGCATCCTCGCCTTCCTGCCCGGCGTCGGCGAGATCGAGCGCACCGCCGAGCGGCTCGACGGGCTGGGTGACGGCATCACGCTGCATCGGCTGCACGGCAATCTTGATCCGGGCGCGCAACGCGCCGCGATTGCGCCAGACCCGCACGGGCGGCGCAAGATCGTGCTGGCGACCTCGATCGCCGAGACCAGCCTAACGCTCGACGGCATTTCGGTGGTGGTCGATTCGGGGCTGGCGCGGCGGCCACGTCATGACCGCGCGGCGGGGATGACGCGGCTCGTCACCGAACGCGCGAGCCAGGCGGCGGTGACGCAGCGCGCCGGCCGCGCCGCGCGCCAGCGGCCGGGCGTGGCGTATCGCTTGTGGGAGGAGGCGGCGACCGCGGGGCTGCCGCGTTTTGACCCGCCCGAGATCCTCGAAGCCGATCTGTCGGCGCTGACGCTCGATTGCGCTTTGTGGGGGGTGAGCGACCCGCGCGCGCTGGCGTGGCTCGATCCGCCGCCTGAGGCCGCCGTCAGCGAGGCGCGTGCGCGGCTGACGACGCTGGAAGCGATCGACGGCGACGGGCGGCCGACCCCGCATGGCTCGGCAATCGCCAAGCTGCCGCTGCCGCCCCGGCTTGGGCATATGCTGGTGCGGGCCGGCGAGATCGGGCTGGGTACGGTGGCGGCCGAGGTAGCGGTGCTTCTGGGCGAGCGCGGGCTGGGCGGGACCGACGCCGATCTGGAGATGCGGCTGCGGCGCTGGCGCAGCGAGCGCGGGATGCGGGCTGAAGGGGCAAGGCGGCTGGCGGGGCGGTGGGCTTCGTTGATAAAGTCCTCTCCCCTCCGGGGAGAGGATTTAGGAGAGGGGCAGTCCAGCAGCGCTGCGTATCGGACTGCCCCTCTCCCCGGCCCTCTCCCCGCAAGCGGGGAGAGGGAGATTGCGGTTCCGATCGCCCTCGCCTTTCCCGATCGGATCGCGCGGCGGCGCGATGCCAGTGGCGAGACCTGGGCTTCGGTCGGTGGACGCGGGTTCCGGCTCGACCCCGCCTCGGCGCTCGCCCGCGCGGAGTGGCTCGCGGTGGCCGAGACGCAGGGGATGGCGGCGGGCGCGCGAATCCTGTCGGCCGCGCCGATCGAGCAGGCGAGCGTCGAGGCGCTGTTCGGCGACCGCATCGCCACGCATCGCACCGTAACGTTCGATCCTGCCACCGGCGGGGTGCGCGCGACGCGCGAGCGGCGGCTCGGCGCGATCCGGCTGTCGAGCGGTCCCGATGTCGACGCCGATCCGCAGGCGATTGCCGAAGCGTTGCTTGCCGGCGTGCGGAGTGGCGGGTTGCGGCTGTTGCCGTGGAGCGAGGCGGCGCAGGCGCTGCTCGCGCGCGTGGCGTTCCTGCGCGGCGAAGGGCGTCCGGTCGAGGCGATCGACGAGGCCGCGTTGCTGGATCGCGCCGACGAATGGCTTACACCGTTGCTCGCGGGCAAGCGTCGGCTCGACGCGATCGACCCCGGTGCGCTTGCGGATGCGCTTCGCGGCGTGATCGGCTGGGACACGCTGCGGCTGCTCGATGCCGAGGCGCCGACGCATTTCCAATCGCCCGCCGGCAGCAGCCATCCGGTCGATTATGCCGCCGAGGGTGGCCCGCGCGTCGATCTGCGCCCGCAGGCGCTGTTCGGTCTCGCCGCGCATCCGATGATCGCGGGCGGGCGCGTGCCGCTGGTGCTGAGCCTCACCTCCCCCGCCGGTCGGCCCATCCAGACGACGCGCGACCTGCCCGGTTTCTGGGCGGGAAGCTGGGCCGATGTCGCGCGCGAAATGCGCGGCCGCTACCCGCGCCACCCCTGGCCCGACGATCCCGCAGCGGCGAATCCGACCACGCGCACGAAAAACGCGGATGCAAGGGCGCGCGGGGCGCGTTAAGGGGAAAGGGTAAAGAGGGAATCTTTGACGTTATGGCCACCGCCCGAATCTACCAGAGCCCGAAGAACGCGATGCAATCGGGCCGCGCCCGCACCAAGAGCTGGGTACTCGATTTCGCGCCGGCCGAAGCCAAGCGCGCCGATCCGCTCACGGGCTGGGCCGGATCGGGCGACACGCAGGAGCAGCTTCGCCTCGGCTTCCCCTCGCAGGAGGCTGCGGTCGCCTATGCCGAACGCGAGGGGCTGGCCTATACCGTCCTGGCCGCGCCGGCGCGCACGCTCAAGCTGCAGGCCTATGCGGATAATTTCCGGTAACGGCGACTTCGTTCCTGCGGGGTGGCGAGTGTAGCCGGAAGGCCGATACACCCTTGGGCCTGCCCGGTTTATCGCACCGCCCCCTACCCCGTTCGCACTGAGCCTGTCGAAGTGCGTGCCCCGAGCGCTGCGTTTGGGGCACATCCTTCGACTTCGCTCAGGACGAACGGATTTTAGCTGTCGGGGCAGCCCCGGCAGCCATCACACCGTCGGCCGCTTCTTCAGCTCGTCACGAATCTCGCGCAGCAGCGCGATGTCGGCGGGTTCGGGCGGGGCTTCGGCGGCGGGTTCCTGGGGTTTGTCCATCAGTTTGTGGACGCTGCGCACCAGCAGGAAGATGATGAAGGCGAGGATCATGAAATTGACCGCCGCGGTGATGAACGCGCCGTAGCCGAACACCGCGACGCCGGCCTTCTTCAACGCCGCGTAATCGGTCGATCCGGCGAGGTTCGCCGGCACCGCGCCCATCACCACGAAATGGCTCGAAAAATCGAGACCGCCGGTGATCTTGCCGATCACGGGCATGATGATGTCGTCAGTGAGGGACGACACGATCTTGCCGAACGCCGCGCCGATGATGACGGCGACGGCCAGATCGAGCACGTTGCCGCGCGCGATGAATGCCTTGAACTCCTTGAACACGCGAGACCTCCAACCGATTTTACTTCCGCGCGACCATGCTAGTCGGGTAAGACGCTCGCGCCAAGTCGAAGGAAAACACGCATGACGTTTCGTGCCATTCTCACGCTCGCCGCCGCTGCGATGCTGTCCGCCTGCGGATTGAACAGCGTGCCGACCGCCGAGGAGAACGCCAAGGCGAAATGGGGCGAGGTGCAGAACCAGTATCAGCGCCGCTCGGATTTGATCCCCAATCTCGTCGCCACCGTGAAGGCGGCGGGCGCGCAGGAGAAGGCGATCCTCGTCGAAGTGACTCAGGCGCGCGCTGCGGCGAACACCGTCAAGGTATCGGGCGACGATTTGAAAGACCCGGCCAAGGTCCAGCAGTTCGCGCAGGTTCAGGGTGCGCTCGGCCTGTCGTTGCAGCGCTTGCAGGAGGCGTATCCCGAGCTGAAATCGCAGGATAATTACGCGACGCTGATGACCCAGCTCGAAGGCACCGAGAACCGGATCACCAACGCGCGGCGCGATTACAATACGGCGGTCCAGTCGTACAATGTGACGATCCGCACCTTCCCCGACGCGATCGGCGCGAAAATCTTCTACGGGGCCAAGCCGATGGTGCCGTTCCAGGCGGTAACGCCGGGCGCGGAGACCGCGCCGAAGGTCGTTTTCGGTAGTTAAGATGCCGCTGCTGCGGTTCCTGCTTCTGCTCCTCGCCGGCCTGCTGATCGGCACGCCGGCGGGCGCGCAAACCTATCCCAAGTTCACCGGCCTCGTCGTCGATGCGGCGAACGTGCTGCCGGCGGCGACGCGCGCCGATCTCGAAACCAAGCTGGAGGCGCTTCAGAAGGACACGCACCGTCAGCTCGTCGTCGCGACGATCCCCGATTTGCAAGGCAATAGCCTCGAGGATTATGGCATCGGCCTGCTGCGGACCTGGGGGCCGGGCCTAAAGGACGTCAACAACGGCGCGATCCTGTTCATCGCGCCCAACGAGCCGGCCGGGCATCGCGGGCCGCGTATCGAAGTCGGCTATGGGCTTGAACCGATTCTGACCGATGCCTTTTCGGGCGTGACGATCCGCCAGCAGATGATGCCCAAGCTGCGCGCGGGCGACGTGCCCGGCGCGATGGAAGCGGGCACCGACGCGCTGATCGCGCAACTGCGCGCCTCGCCCGACGAGGCCAAGGCGCAGACCGATGCGGCGATCAAGGACTTCGACAAGACGCACCAGCGTCAGGGCTCGGGCAGCGGCGGCGGCATTCCGTTCGGGCTGATCTTCTGGGGGTTCATCATCCTGTTCGTCGCCCTCTCGTGGTTCCGGCGCGCGAGCGGCAACCGCTATGTCGGGCGAAGCGGCGGCAGTTCGTGGCCGGTGATCCTATGGGGTATCGGCAACGAGATCGGGCGCGAGTCTTCGGGCGGTGGTTGGAGCAGCGGCGATTCCGGTAGCTCCGGCGGCAGCAGCGGCGGCTGGGGTGATGGCGGGTTCAGCGGCGGCGGCGGTGGGTCTGGTGGAGGCGGTGGCGCCTCGGGGGATTGGTGATGGCACGATTCGCGCTCACACCCGCCGACCGGGACCGGGTGACGGCGGCGGTCGCCGCAGGCGAACGCGGCACCGATGGCGAGATCGTCACGATCGTCGCGGAGCAATCGGACAGCTATCATGACGTGCCGCTCCAGTTCGGATTGCTGGCGGCGCTGCTCGTCACCGCGCTGGCTGCGCTCGACACGCGCTGGCTGGAGATCGGGCTCGATCCGTGGGGCGAGGCCGATCTCGGCCATGTCCTGCTCATTCTGCTGATCGCGCAGACGGCGGTGTTCCTTGGCGTGCGCTATCTGGTCGGCTGGTCGCGGTTGCGTTTCGCGGTCACTCCGCGCGCGACCAAGCGGCGGCGGGTGCGGCGGCGGGCTTTGCAATATTTCCATGTCGGCGCCGAGAACCGCACACAGGCGAAGGTCGGCATATTGCTCTACCTCTCGACGCACGAACGCATGGCCGAGATTATCGCCGACGAAGCGATCCACCGCGCGGTTCCGGCCGAACGCTGGGGCGATGCGATGGCGGCTCTGGTCGCCGAGGTCCGCGAGGGTCGCGCGGGCGACGGCATGGCGGCGGCGGTGACGGCGATCGGCGCGATCCTGGCCGAGACTTTCCCCAAGACGGAGACTGATGTGAACGAACTTCCCGACCGGGTGATCGAATTGTGAGTGAGTCGGTGGAAACCGTCTGGCAGGGCAAGTTCATCACCGTCCGCAAGCAGGGGACGTGGGAATATGTCGGCCGCGCCCGCAACATCCAGGCGGCGGTGATCCTCGCGGTCGAGGCGGGCGAGGTGCTGCTGGTCGAGCAATATCGCGTGCCGCTCGGGCGCGCCTGCATCGAACTTCCCGCCGGTCTCGTCGGCGACGAGACCGAGGGCGAGGCCGTCACCGTCTCAGCCGCGCGCGAGCTTGAGGAGGAGACCGGCTACCGCCCGGCGCAGATCGAGGTGATCGGCGAATTCTGCTCGTCGCCGGGGATGGTGTCGGAGAGCTTCACCCTCGTCCGCGCGACCGGGCTGA
Source organism: Sphingomonas populi (assembly GCF_004208535.1). Lineage (GTDB taxonomy): Bacteria > Pseudomonadota > Alphaproteobacteria > Sphingomonadales > Sphingomonadaceae > Sphingomonas > Sphingomonas populi. Next base: position 19,518 of record NZ_SGIS01000021.1, on the reverse strand, counting down.
CCAGGGTGAGCGACGGCGGCGGCGTGCCGGGCGAGAACATCACCGTCCACCGCGTCGCGCTGGCGACGCTGCCCGAGTTCATCGCCGCCAAGCGCGCCGAGGGGCTGGCGGTGGATGTGAAGCTGCTGCTGTTACTGGCCGCTTCGATTCTGGGCTGAAGCGCCAAATCGCTTTCAAAACCGTTCGTGTCGAGCCCTTCGACTGGCTGGCAAGCCAGCCGCTCAGGATAAACTTCGGCCCAAGGGACCGAAGTCGAGACACCTGCGCCCCGGTTTGTCCCTCGACTTCGCTCGGGACGAACGGTGAGAGAGTTTACGCCGCCGCCAGCACCTTCGCCGTCGTATCGGCGAGGCTGGTGCCGTCGAGGATGCGCGCGGTTTCGTCGCGGACGCGGAGCATCGCGTGGCGAATCGCGCAGGCCGCTTCGTCCTTGCAATCGGTGCAGGATCGGTACGCGGTGCGGCTGACGCAGGGCACCAAGGCAAGCGGCCCCTCGATCACGCGGATGATCTCGCCGAGCGAGATCAGGTGTGTCGGGCGCGCGAGCAGATAGCCGCCCATCTTGCCACGGTGGCTGTGGAGGAACCCGGCCTCGCGCAGATCGGCGAGGATCAGTTCGAGGAACTTGCGCGGCACGTTCGCCTCGGTCGCGATGCGGTTCATCGGAATGGGCGGGCTACCGGCGGGGGCTTCGGCTAGGAAGATCATCGCGCGGAGCGCGTATCGGGAACGCTGCGTCAACATAGTATAGAAGCTATGGACCGATAATGTGGCGAGCGAAAGGCGCCCCTTTGCATTCATTTGCGCGCGGCCTATATAGACCGGGTAGGCCGGTTCGTCCGGTGACTATGGCGATAAAGTGCGGCGTGAAATAGATGCAGCGGACCCGGGGGCAGTACCCGGCGACTCCACCACAGCCTGTCTTTCAGGCGGGCTTTGATGGGGTCGAACTAGGATCGACGTGTATTGAAAGGCGCTGTTTTTGCCCGGGCTGAGTAACCCGTTCAAGGCTCAAAACCACAAGTGCTAACGATAACGAAGCACTCGCGATTGCCGCGTAACTGATGGCCTAACGGCCTAAGTTACGACGCATAAACGCGGTTCGGGCCGCACCGGGCAACAGAAGCGGACACCGGCGGTACGGGGGGCACCGAGCAACAGAAGCTCCCCACTTCCTTCAAATACGCTCGCGGCGAAATCCCCCCACCCTTTCGTGCCGAGCCCTTCGCTCCGGGCCGGTCCCTCGACTTCGCTCGGGACGAACGGGGGGCTTCGTCGCTCGGGACGAACGGGGGCGGATTACTCCCGGTCGTCGCTGCTCGGCGGGTTGGCCTTGGCCTCGGCGCTTTCCAGCGGTTTGCGCTCCTCATAGACCTTGGCGAGCTTCGCTTCGGTCGCGTCGGAGAGCTCCTCGGCGGCGGCGGGGAACATCTCTTCTTCCTCTTCGGTGATGTGATGCTCGTAGCGGCGGCGCATGTGGAAGAATTTCTCGCTCCACGCATCGGAGCCGAATTCGAGATCGTGCATCTCGCCGAGCAGATCATCGACTTCCTTGTGTTCGGCGACCGAGTGGCGCGCGTCGTCGCGCAGTTCGGGGTCGCCGAGCATCGTCGCGTAGAGCGATTCCTCCTCGGCGGCGGCATGGCCCTGCAACTCGATGCGGAACGCCTCGAACAAGGTCTTGCGCTCTTTGGACGCGCCGGTCAGCTCGCCGAGTTGCCTGAGCATGTCGCGCTGCTTGTCGTGATCGCGCTTGAGGTCTTTGTAGATTTGCGCCGTCGCCATATGGTGTCTCCTGCCGCTTCGGCACGCTCAACCATCGGGATGGCGAGACGGTTCAATCCGCGACGCGATTCAACACGATCCGTCGCCGGCGGCGACCCGCATGCCGCCCCACAGCAGATGCTCCTGCGTGACGTCCTGCTTGCTGCCGCATAGGCGCACGGCCTTGCCGCGCTCGCATTCGACGCGCGCGGTGATCCGAATCCAGCGATCGACTCCGACCGCCGACCAGATCAGCGCATCGACCGAGAAGCCGGTCCCGTCGAGGATCGCCCGGGTGCGCAGGCACTCCATCTCGGCGCGCGAATCGCGATCGTAATGCGCCGCTGCCGTCGCGCGATCGACCGGCGAACCGCGCGGCAGATCGAACAGGTCATACACGCCGTCGCTCCAGACCAGCCGCTGCGTGGCGAGATCGCATTCCCAAGCCCCGGCCCGGGGCATAGCCGCGCCTGAACACGGTGTAGGGAGGCGGGACATGGCGTTTTCCTTGTGAGCGGCGACGACCGTTACGCGCCCTCGCACAGAAGCGGTTAACGTCGTGTAACGCTCATGCCGCGAGCAGCCCGGCGGCACCGCCGAGATCGACCGAGACGAGCCGGCTCACGCCCTGTTCGATCATCGTCACGCCGAACAGCCGGTGCATCCGGCTCATCGTCACGGCATTGTGCGTGACGATCAGGTAGCGCGTCAGCGTCTCGCGGCTCATCGCGTCGAGCAGATCGCAGAAGCGTTCGATATTGGCGTCGTCGAGCGGCGCATCGACTTCGTCGAGCACGCAGATCGGCGCGGGGTTGGTGAGGAACAGCCCGAAGATCAGCGCGACGGCGGTCAGCGCCTGCTCGCCACCCGACAGCAAGGTGAGCGATTGCAGTCTCTTGCCCGGCGGTTGCGCCATGATCTCGAGCCCCGCTTCGAGCGGATCGTCCGAATCGACCAGTTCGAGATGCGCCTGCCCGCCGTTGAACAGCGTCGTAAACAACCGCCGGAAATGCGTGTCGACCGCCTCGAACGCGGCGAGCAGCCGCTGGCGACCCTCACGGTTGAGCGTGCCGATCGAGCCGCGCAGACGGTTGACCGCGAGCCCGAGTTCCTCGCGCTCGGCGGCGTTGCCGGCGCTTGAGGCTTCGAGTTCGGCGAGTTCGGTTTCGGCGACGAGGTTGACCGGGCCGATCCGCTCGCGATCGACGCTCAGCTTGTCATGGGCGGCGGATTCCTCGGCCGGCGCGCGCACCGTGTCGCCGTCGAAACCGACGCGTTCGGGGAGCAGCACCGAGGGGCATTGGAAACGCTCGCCCGACAGGCGGTTCATCTCGACGCGGCGCGCTTCGTGGTTTTCGGCGCGCGCGGCGGCGCCGGCGCGGGCTTCGCGCGCCTCGGCCAGCGCCTCGGCGGCGGCGTTGGCGCGGGCTTCCGCCTCACGCAAAGCGATGTCGGCGGCGCGCTCGGCTTGCGCGGCGGTGTCGGCGGCAGCGCGCGCTTCGGCGTGGGCGGCTTCGCGCGCGGCGATCTCGGCGGCGAGCGCGGCGGGGCGATCGGCGAGCGTGGCGGCTTCGGTGGCGAGATCGAGCGCGCGCTTGTCCATCTCGGTGATGCGTTTGGCGGCCTCGCCCGCGCGCGAGCGCCAGCCCTTCGCCTCGGCGGTGCCGGCAGCGAGCCGCTCGCGCGCGTCGCCGATCGCGCGGTCTAGCCCGGTACGCTCGGCGCGGACGGTGGCGATGGCGGTGCGCTTGGCATCGGCATCGGCGGAGAAGCCGGCGACGCGGGCGCGGGTTCCGCTGCCGTCGGGGAGCGCGGCGCGGGCGGCGGCGGTGCGATCGACCTCGGCGCTGGCTTCGGCATGTTCGCCGCGCACGCGCTCGGCACGGGTGGCGAGATCGGCACGTTGCGCTTCGAGGCGTTCGAGCGCGGTGGCGGCGCGGTCCTCGGCGCGGCCAGCTTCGCGCGCGGTGGCCTCGGACGAATCGAGCAGCCGGCGCGCATCGGCGGCGGCGCGGCGCGCTTCGCCGATCGCAGCGTCGATGCGGCGCAATTCGGCATCGGCGGTTTCGACCGCGCGGACCAGTTCAGGACGCAGGCCCTCGATCGCGCGGAGGCGGTTGAGCCGTTCGAGCCGCTCGGCCGCCGCCGCGCCGCCGCTGCGCGCGACATACCCGTCCCAGCGGCGCAGCCCACCGCCGAGCGTGACGAGGCGCTGGCCGACGGCGAGCGGCGCGCCGTCATCAGCTTGCGCGACGAAGATCTGGGCGAGGCGGCGCGCGAGCGCATCGGGCGCGGCGACATGCGCGGCGAGCGGTGCGGTGCCGGGCGGCGCGACGGGATCACCGGGCTGCACCCCTGCCCCGGCCCAATGCCGCTCCGCCGCCGGGTCGAGCCCGGCTTCGAGATCGTCGCCGAGTGCTGCGGCGAGCGCGCGTTCGTAGCCGGGATCAGGGCGGACTTGGTCGAGCAGGCGGTCGCGACCGTCGCGCCGAGTCGCCTTGGTGAGCGCCGCTGCCTCGCTGTCGAGCGCGGCGAGTTCGGCGTGCGCGGCGGAGCGTTGCGACTGGGCGTGGTCGCGCCCGCCGATCGCGGCGCGTTCGGCGGCATCGGCGCCAGCCAGCGCCTGACGCGCCGCCTCGGCATGGCGCAGCGCTTGCGCGCGCGCTTCGCCTGCGCGGGTGCGTTCGGCGAGCAGCGGCGCTGAGTCGGCGAGCGCGGCGGCTTCGGCGGTGACGCGGGCGAGATCGCGCGCGGCACGGTCGAGCCGGGCGCGCGCCGCCGAAAGCGCGGCATCGGCGACGCGGACATCGGCGATCTCGCTCGCCTGCGCGGCGAGCGCCTGCGCCAACGCGACTTCGGCATCGCGGCCGGCGCGTTCGGCTTCGGCGACGGCGGAGTCGAGTTCGGGAAGCCGCGCGGTCGCCGCCGCCAGCCGCGCCTCGATGGTCTTGGCGTCCTCGGCGAGCCGGGCGATCGCCTCGGCGGCGTCGCTGGCGAGCGCGCCTTCGCGGGCGCGGTCAGCAGCGAGGCGGGTCTTGCTGTCCTCAAGCTCCTTGATCCGGCGCAGCACGGCGGCGTGATCGGCGCGGAGGCCCGCAAGCGCGTGGCCGGCTTCGCTCGCCGCGTCGCGTGCTGTCTGCGCGGCGGCACGGGCCTGCGCGACAGTCTCGGTCGCTTGCGTGCTATAGGCGGCGGCGGCGCGCTGCGCCTCGGCGGCGGTGGCGACGCGCGCCTCACACGCGGTCGCCTCTGCCTTGGCGGCGTCCGAGGCGGCCTGCGCCTCGCGCCAGCGCGCGAAGATCACGCGCGCCTCGGCGATGCGGATCTGGTCGGAGAGCGCACGGTAGCGTTCGGCCTGGCGCGCTTGCCGGCGCAGCGCGGCGGCGCGCGCGTCCTGATCGGAGATCAGTTCGTCGAGCTTGGCGAGATTGGCTTCGGTCGCGCGCAGCCGCGCTTCGGCGTCACGGCGGCGGACGTGCAGCCCGGCGATGCCGGCGGCTTCCTCCAGCATCGCGCGGCGCTCGGCGGGTTTGGCGGCGATCACCGCGCTGATCCGGCCTTGGCTGACCAAGGCGGGCGAATGCGCGCCGGTGGCGGCATCGGCGAACAGCAGCGACACGTCCTTCGCGCGGACATCGCGACCGTCGATCCGGTAGGCGGAACCGGCGCCGCGCTCGATGCGGCGGACGATCTCGGTCTCGGTGCCGTCGATCTCGGTGAGCATCGCGACCTCGGCGAAATCGCGCGCCGGGCGGGTGGAGGTGCCCGCGAAGATCACGTCCTCCATCCCCGCCCCGCGCAGCGATCTCGCGGACGTTTCGCCCATCGTCCAGCGCAACGCTTCGAGCAGGTTCGATTTGCCGCAGCCGTTGGGGCCGACGATGCCGGTCAGGCCGGGTTCGATGCGCAGATCGGCTGGATCGACGAAGCTCTTGAAGCCCGACAATCGCAGCCGTGTGATCTGCACGATTCAGCCCCCGGCCTCTGGCGCGTTACAGCGCGCCGGCGGCCTTCAGCGCGGGTTCGAGCTGCTCATAGGCGGCAGCGTTCGGCACGACCTTGCCGTTGACGATGAAGGTCGGCGTGCCGGTGATGTTGTACTTCTGGTTGGCGGTATCGGTCTGCTTGGCGATCGCCTCCAGCGCCTTGCCGTCGGCGAGGCACGCCTGCGCCTTGGCCTCGGGCACGCCGCGCTGCTTCACGAAATCGACATAGCCGTAGAATTTGGCGAGATAGGCGATGACCTGCGCGGGCGTCGCGGTGTTGAGCTTGGCCTGTTCGTCGGCGGGGATCTGGTCCTTGCGGTAGATCAGCGATTCCTGGTTGGCGAACATCTGGTCGAGCATCGGGAAGAACTGCGCCGGCTCGACGCACTGGCCGAGCAGGATCGGGCCGAGATCGAGCTGGTTGTGGACCGGATAATCGTGGAATTCGTAGGACAGCTTGCCCGCCGCAATCGGCCCGGCCTTGAGCTTGGGCAGACCCTCGGCATCGAACACGCCGCAATGCGGGCAGGTGCGCGAGCCATATTCGATCAGCTTCACCGGCGCATCGGGGTTGCCCATGCGGTAGCCGCCGTCATCGGTCTTGGCGACGGTATCGACCCAGTTCTGACCGGCTGGCGCCGGCTTAGCCGCGACCGGGGCAGACGCTGCGCCCGTGCCACCGGCATCGGCGGCGGGCTTGCAGGCGGCAAGGGTGATCGCCGCGACGATCGCGACCGACAAACGCATGGTCATTCTGAGTCAGCTCCTGGGAGAAAAAAGATCAGTGGGCGCCGGCGGCGCGCAGCGCCGTTTCGAGATCAGGCCAGCTCTTGTACTCATAGGGCTTGCCGTTGAGCACGAAGGACGGGGTGCCATGCACCGCCTTCCACGATGCGTCGCTGAGCGTCGCGATGGCGGCGATGCCGGCTTCGTCGGTGAAGCACGCGGCGAATGCGGCGTCGCTCATGCCGCGCCCGCGCATCAGCGCGTCCAGCCCGGCGCCGGTGGCGATCTTCTTCAACTGCGCGCCGATCGGATAGCCCGCCAGCCGCGCGGCGTTGATCTGGTCATAGTCGAACGCGCGCGGCAGCCAGTCCTGCTGCTGCGCGAAGATCGCCTCGGTCGCGCCCGAGAAGCCCGCCGGGCCGGCGCAGCGCGCGAGTTGCGCGGCGGCGAGATCGACGCGGTCCCGCACGGCGTTGCGCACTTCGATGCTGGTCGAGCCGGATTTCACGAACTTGCCCTTGAGCGTCGCGGCTGACTCCACGCTGAACGCCGCGCAATGCGGGCAGGTGTAGCTGAGATATTCGACCAGCTTTACCTTTGCCTTGGGGTTGCCGATCACAAAAGCACCGCTTGCGGCCTTGGTCGCCACCGTCGTCCAGTCCGGCGCGGCGCGCGCGGGAAGCGCCGAGAAACCCAGAATCAGTAATACGACGGCCAGCCAACGCTTCATTCTTCACCCTTCCCCACCACCGGCGCACCGCGCGTCGCGGCGACGCCCGCCGCCAAGGCTTCCAGCACCGCCTTCAATTCCGGGTCGGCGATCATGCGCAAGCTCGCGCCAAGCTCGACCGGCACGGGCTTGAGCGACGGCGGCGCCGCGCGCGGGCGCGGCGCGGGCACGTCGCCCTGGCGGATCAGCACGCGCGCGACCGCTTCGTAGCCGAAGAAGCGATTGACCCGCTCGACGATCTCGGGCGCGATATGCTGCATCATCGTCGCATGCGCGCCGCGCACGACGAGGTTGAGCGTGCCGCCGGTGCGCTCGCCCATCGGAAATTTGATCGATTCGGGCGCGGACACGCCGGCATAGCGGCTGCCGACGATCTCGCCCCAACGCGTCACCACTGCGCTCTGCACGAAGCCGAATCGGCGGAATGCCGTGCGCGTCGCATCGGGCAACAGTTCAGACACCGCACGCGCGCTGCCGCCGCGACGCGGCGCGGGCGCCGGTTCGGTGGGAGGGCGACGTTTGCTCATGGCGCAGTCCATGCCATAGCCGGGGCGTGCGCGCCAAGCTTACATCCAAAATCATGGGCAACATCGCCCGGCCTTTGCTCGACTGGTACGACGCGCATGCCCGCGCCTTGCCGTGGCGCAGCCCGCCGGGACACCCGCGTGCCGACCCGTACCGGGTGTGGCTGTCCGAGATCATGCTCCAGCAGACCACCGTCGCGGCGGTGCGGCCCAGGTTCGAGATGTTCGTCGAGCGCTGGCCGAGCGTGGCGGCGCTGGCGGCGGCGGACGAGGCCGAACTGATGGCGGCATGGGCGGGGCTCGGTTACTATGCGCGGGCGCGCAATCTGATCGCCTGCGCCCGCGTCGTCGCCCAGACGGGCGCGTTTCCCGAGACCGAGGCGGGCCTACGCGGCCTGCCCGGCGTGGGCGCCTATACCGCCGCCGCGATCGCCGCGATCGCGTTCGGGGAGCGCGCGGCGGTGGTCGACGCCAATGTCGCGCGGGTGGTGGCGCGGCTGTTCGCGATTGCCGCGCCGTTGCCGGGCGCGATGGAGACGATCCGCGCCGCCACCGACACGATCACCCCCGCCGACCGGCCGGGCGATTTCGCGCAGGCGATGATGGACCTCGGATCGAGCGTCTGTACGCCGCGCAGACCCGCCTGCCTCGCCTGTCCGCTCAATACCGCGTGCATGGCCTATGCGGCGGGCATGGCGGAGGCGTATCCGATCAAACCCGCCAAGGCCGCGAAGCCGCAGCGCTATGGCACGATCTTCTGGCTGGAGGATGCCGGCAAGGTGTTGCTGGTGCGCCGCCCGCCCAAGGGTCTGCTCGGCGGGATGCGCGCGCTGCCGACCGGGCCGTGGGCCGCCGCGCCGCCAGTGCTGGAGGAGGCGCCGGTGCGATCGAATTGGGAGATGCTGCCGGGCACCGTGGGCCACGTCTTCACGCACTTCCGCCTCGAACTCGCGCTTGCGATCGGGCAGGCGCGCGGGCATGCGGTGGCCGGCGAATGGTGGCCCGTCGCCGACCTCGAATCGGCCGGACTACCGACCGTCTTCGCCAAGGCCGCGGCTGAAATCAGAAGGGTGAGCGCATGATCCGACAGATCGCAACCGGGGCCGCGCTGGCCGCAGTGCTGGTGAGCGGCGCGCTCGCTGGTCAGGCGCTGCCGGTGTCGCCGTCCGCTCCGGCGTCCGCGCCGGCCGCCAAAACCAGCCCGCTGCCCGACACGCAAGCGCTGTTCGACTCCTACGTCCAGAGCGACAAGATGCCCGGCATCGTCGGGGCGTTCGGTGCGGGCGACCTGCCGACGGTGTTCGTCTCGGCGGGCCGGATCGACGATGCCGCGACCGCCCCCGCCGCCGGCCCCGACAGCCTTTGGCGGGTCTATTCGATGACCAAGCCGATCACCGCGCTCGCCGCGATGATGCTGATCGAACAGGGCAAGATCAAACTCGACCAGCCGGTGTCGGACTTCATTCCCGCGTTCAAGACGATGCGCGTGCAGATCAGCCCCGATTCGCTGGCGAGCAAACCCGCCGCCAGCCCGATCACGATTCGCGAGTTGCTGACGCACACCGCTGGCCTCGGCTATACGATCGTGACGCGCGGGCCGCTGCTCGATGCGTATGAGAAGGCCGGCATCACCCCCTTCACCGCCGACGCCAAGAGCGAGGCGAAGATGCGGCTGACTCGCCCCAAGACGCTCGAAGACTTCGCCAACAAGGTCGCGACGCTGCCGCTGATCGCCGAGCCGGGCACCAAATGGAGCTATTCGATCGGCCTCGACGTGATGGGCCGCGTGATCGAGGTGGCGAGCGGAATGCCGTTCGACCGCTTCCTGCAGACGCGCATCTTCACCCCGCTCGGCATGACCTCGACCTATTTCACCGTGCCGGCGAGCGAGGCCAAGCGGCTGGCGACCGGCTATGTCTGGATCGGCGACGGGCGCATCCCGCTCGACCGGGGCGAAAGCTCGGTGTTCCTCCAGCCGCCGAGCTTTCCGTATGGCGGCGCCGGGCTGGTGACGTCGGCGCGCGATTACGACCGCTTCACGCATCTGTTGCAGGATGGCGGCGCGCTGGGCGGGGTGCGGCTGATCAAGCCCGAGACGGCGGCGCTGATGATGTCCAACCTGCTGCCGCCGGGCGTGACCTATCGCGACGCCCCGGCCGGTTCGGGCGGCACGTCGGGCGGCCCAGCGACGGTCGGCTTCGGCGCGGGCGGCTCGGTCAATCTCGTCGATGTGCCGGGGCACGCCGGCAAAGGCACCTACGCCTGGGGCGGTGCGGCGGGGACGATCTTCTGGGTCGATCCGGCGCGGCATTTTCGCGGAACCGTGATGGTCAACTACCTGCCCAACGACAAATGGCCGATCCGCAGCGATGTCGCCAAGGCGCTGCGCGCCGATCTGGCGCGCTACCGGTGATCGCACCCGGCTTCACCGGCGGGCTGCTCGACCGATCGGACCTGCTGCGCCACGATCCCGAAGGCTTCGCCGCCGCCGCCCGTAATCCGGCCGCGCGGCTGCTCAGGCTCGACGGCTATGAGCCGGATGTGGATGGCGACGGCCGGCTGATGTGGACCGGCATGGCGGACGCGCCCGACGATGCCGAGTTGGTGCTGCTCGGGCTAAGCGACGGCGTGCCGTATTTCGCCGCGTTTTCGGCGGCGGGGGCGGCGCCGTCACGGCGCTCGGCGCGGTTGATGGGGCTGCTCGACCAGTTCGCGCCGGGCGAGGCGGCGACCTATGCTGCGGCGCGCAGCGTGCTCGACTGGCACGCACGGCACCGCTTCTGCGCCAATTGCGGCACGCCGACGGCGACCTTCCGCGCCGGCTGGGCGCGGACCTGCCCGAACTGCCATGCCGAGCATTTCCCGCGCGTCGACCCGGTCGTCATCATGATCGCCGAACATGACGGGCGCGCCTTGCTCGGGCGGCAACCGGCGTTCCCGCCGGGGCGCTATTCGGCGCTGGCGGGGTTTCTCGAACCCGGCGAGAGCATCGAGGAAGCGGTCGCGCGTGAGATTGCGGAGGAAGCCGGCGTGCGGGTGCGCGACGTGCGCTATATCGCCAGCCAGCCGTGGCCGTTCCCGTCCTCGCTGATGATCGCATGCGTTGGCTATGCCGACGACGATCGCATCACGCTCGACACCAACGAGCTTGAGGACGCGATGTGGGTGTCGCGCGCGGACGTGCGCCGGGTGCTGGCGGGCGAACCGGGTGCGTTCCTGCCGCCGCCGCACTATGCGATTGCCAATACGCTGTTGCATGCGTGGGCGGAGGATGCCGCTTAGCCCCCCCGTTCGTCCCGAGCGAAGTCGAGGGACCGCAACGAAGCGCAGGTGTCTCGACTTCGCTCGACACGAACGGTTGGGAATGAAGTTCTCCCGCGAAAGCAGGAGCCCAGGGCCACGAACGCCAGCGCTGCTTGACACTGGACTCCCGCTTTCGCGGGAGAACCGCTGTGGATGCGGCAGCCTCAGCCCCGCGCCCGCGCCCTTGGATATGCCCCGAGCACGCGCATCGATTTCGTGTGGAAGCCCAGTTCCTCCAGCGCGCGATCGACGTTGGCGTCGCCGGGGCGGCCTTCGATGTCGCAGTAGAATTCGGTCGCGGCGAAGGTGCCGCCCTGCTGGTAGCTTTCCAGCTTGGTCATGTTGACGCCGTTGGTCGCGAACCCGCCCATCGCCTTGTAGAGCGCGGCGGGGACGTTCTTCACCTTGAAGATCAACGTGGTCATGAACGGGCCGTCGCCGACCGGCGGGTGCCCGGCGCGGGCCAGCACGACGAAGCGGGTGGTGTTGTGATCGGCATCGGCGATGTCGCTCGCCAGCGTTTCCAACCCGTAGATCTTGGCGGCGCCCGGCGGTGCCAGCGCGGCGGTGGCGGGGTCGCCGAGTTCGACCACCATCGCCGCCGCCCCCGCCGTGTCGGGATAGCTCACCGGGGCGATGCCGTGCTCCCGCAGCCAGTGGCGGCACTGGCCGAGTGCCTGCGGGTGGCTCATCGCGTCGCGCACGCCGCTGACCGGCCCCAGCCCCATCAGCGCGTAGCGGATCGGCAGGAAATGCTCGCCGGTGATGGTCAGCCCTGATTCGGGAAGCAGGAAGTGGATGTCGGCGACGCGGCCGTGGAGCGAATTCTCGATCGGGATGATCGCGCAATCGGCGAGACCGTCGCGCACTGCGTCGATCGCGTCGGAGAAATCGAAACAGGGCAGCGGCAGACAGTCTGGAAACGCTTCCAGCGCGGCGATGTGCGAGTTGGCGCCGGGCGCGCCCTGAAACGCGACCGCACGCTGCGGGGCGGTGGCGGCTTGTTCGATCATGCGCGCGACGATCGGCCGCGCGGGTGCTGCGAAGTTTTCCATGATCGGCGAGGCCCTAACGATGGTGCCCGCCGCGCACAAGCTTGGCTTGCCGTGGCGTGCCAGCGAATCTAAGGGTGGGGATAATACCGGAGAGGGGCCACGCAACGATGGACAGCCGTACAAACACGATCGCGGGTTGGACGCTGGGCGCATGTGCCGCCGCTTTGGCGCTCACCATCGCGAGCACGACCATGTTTTCCGCCGAAAAACCCGAGAAGGCCGGCTATCCGGTCGAGGGCGTTTCCGCCGATGCCGGCGGCGGCGCGGCCGAGGAGCCGATCGCCAACCTGCTCGCCAAGGCGGACGCAGCGCATGGGGCCGAGGTGTTCAAGAAATGCGCGGCCTGCCACACGATCAACCAGGGCGGCGCCAATGGCATCGGCCCGAACCTGTGGGGGACGGTCGGCGAGGCCAAGGGCCAGGGCAAGGCGGGCTTCGCCTTCTCCGACGCGCTGAAGGGCAAGGGCGGCAATTGGGATTTCGATTCGCTCAACCAGTGGCTCGCCAGCCCGCGCAAATATGTGCCGGGCACCAAGATGACCTTCGCGGGGCTTTCGGCGGGCAAGGATCGCGCCGACGTGATCCTCTATCTCAACCAGCAGGGTTCGAACCTGCCGCTCCCCGCCCCGCAGGCCGGCGCGCCGACCGCGACCGACGCCAAGGCGCCTCCCGGCGCGGCGCCGGCGACACCGGGCGAGGAAGCCAAGCCGAGCGCGGAAGGGCTGTCGAATGTCGCCACGCCGGCGAATGCGGCGGCGCCTGCGGAGAAGTAACGCGGTTTCGTCACCCCAGCGAAAGCTGGGGTCTCGCGCGGTGACGCGATCGGCCCGCCCGGATCGCGTTCGGGCGAGCGGTTCGCGTTTCTGTGGAAGATGCCAGCTTGCGCTGGCATGACGGGTAAGGGTGCGAACGGGTTTGAGAGAGCGCGGCGTTACTCCGCCGGGAACACCGTCGGATCGGCGTCGCGGTAGAAATCGCGGACGACGTCCCAGCCTTCCTGCGCGGTCTCGACGAACTTGAAGATGTTGAGGTCGCGGCGCGAGACCACGCCTTCCTCGACCAGCGCGTCGAAATTGACGACGCGGGTCCAGAACTCGCGACCGTAGAGCAGCACCGGGATCGGCGAAATCTTGCCGGTCTGGATCAGGGTGAGCAGCTCGAACAGCTCGTCGAACGTGCCGAACCCGCCGGGGAACGCCGCCAGCGCGCGCGCGTGGAGCAGGAAGTGCATTTTCCGTAGCGCGAAATAGTGGAACTGCATCGACAGCGATGGCGTGACATAGGGGTTCGGCGCCTGTTCGTGCGGCAGCACGATGTTGAGGCCGATCGATTCGTGACCCGCCTCGGCGGCGCCGCGATTGGCGGCTTCCATGATCGAGGGGCCACCGCCCGAGCAGACGACGAAGTGGCGCTTGTCGTTCTCATCGTTGGGGAAACGGCTGGCGAGGCCGGCGAGCTCGCGCGCGACATCGTAATAATGCGATTTGGCGACCAGCCGCTCGGCGATCAGCCGGGCTTCGTCGCCCTGCGCGAGATCGAGCATCGCTTGCGCCTTGGCCGGCTCGGGGATGCGCGCCGAGCCGTAGAACACGAAGGTCGAGGCGATATTGGCTTCTTCGAGAATCAGCTCGGGCTTGAGCAATTCGAGCTGGAACCGCACCGGGCGTAGATCCTCGCGCAGCAGGAAATCCATGTCCTGAAAGGCGAGGCGATACGCGGGGGTTTCGGTTTGCGGGGTGCTGACGCCGGTCTTGGCTTTTTCGGCATCCTGGCGAGCGCGCGGAAACACGCGCGACGGTACATGGGGATCATTCATTCTCGACTATGTAGGGTATAGTGGCGCGCGTTTGAACCCTCGCCACCTGCGTTTGGGGCACATCCCTCGACTTCGCTCGGGACGAACGGCTGGAAGGTGGCGAGCGAAGTCCAGCGCCCGCCTACCGGCAGAAGCTCTTGTGATCGTCCTCAAGGTGAAGATGGTTGTGATGCACCGCGTTGTAATCGGGGCTGAGCACCGTGCCGAAGCGCTTGCACGCCGAATCGTGGACCGTGCGCAGGAACGCGCGGACCTGTGGGTCGCTTGACTGCCAGCCGTTGAGCACGCTGATCCGCCGCCCGTCCTCCAGCACGAACGCGCCGACATCGACCGCGTTGGCGATGGCGTGGCCGGACAGCATCGGGCGCGCCGTGCCGATCGTGTTGCGGCAGGCGTAAGTGCCCATGCTCTCGACCCGGACCAGATCGCTGCCGAGCATCTGGCGCGCCGCCGGAACCGCCGCGTGGCGCACCCACCCGGCGAAGCTTCGCGCGAGGCCGCAGCGCATCGCGGTCAGGTTGGTGACGGGCACGCCAATGTCGATCAACTGCACCGCGCCGGTGACGCGGCAACCGCCGCCGTAATCGCGGTCGGCGAGCGGGCTGAAGCGCACGTCCTCGCGCGACAGATCGGTATAGCACGCCTGCGTCTCTCGGCTGGTCGGGATGGCGAGGGTGATCGGTTTCGATCCGCGCGGGCGCGGTGGCGGCCTGTTGCTGCCGCACGCCGACAGGACGAGGCAGGCGAACACCACCAGCCACTGCGCCGCGCCACCGGCGCTTCGGCATCCACGTTTACGCATACTCGCCACGCCCCACTCTTGCTGCACGGGGGATGCCGGAACAAGCCCGGCGCGGCGTTTTGCGCCAAAGCGAACGCTGCGTCGGTTGACACCCGGCCAATCGCCGTTAGACGCGGCGCCGGGCCACGCGGTCCCAACGCCGCGCGTGCTCTCTGTGAGGAGAGACTACATGACTGATTTACCCGCCCCCGTGCGCGATGCGCACGATCTATCGGCGCCGGCGACGAAGCCTGCGCGTCCTTTCTTCAGCTCCGGCCCCTGCGCCAAGCCTCCGGGCTGGTCCGCCGCCGAGCTCGCCACCGAATCGCTCGGCCGTTCGCACCGCTCGAAGATCGGCAAGACCCGCCTCGCCTATTGCATCGATCTGATGCGCGAGCTGCTCAACCTGCCCGACACCCACCGCATCGGCATCGTCCCCGGTTCCGACACCGGCGCATTCGAAATGGCGATGTGGACGATGCTCGGCGCGCGCGGCGTCACCACGCTCGCCTGGGAAAGCTTCGGCGAAGGCTGGGTGACCGACGCGGTCAAGCAGCTCAAGCTCGATCCCACCGTTATCCGTGCCGATTACGGCCAGTTGCCCGATCTGACGACCGTCGACTGGTCGACCGACGTGCTGTTCACCTGGAACGGCACCACCTCGGGCGTGCGCGTGCCGAATGGCGACTGGATTCCCGACGACCGCGAAGGCCTCAGCTTCGCCGACGCGACCAGCGCGGTGTTCGCTTACCCGCTGCCGTGGGACAAGATCGATGTCGCCACCTTCTCCTGGCAGAAGGTGCTGGGCGGTGAAGGCGGCCACGGCGTGCTGATCCTCGGCCCGCGCGCGGTCGAACGGCTGGAAAGCTACACCCCGGCCTGGCCGCTGCCGAAGGTGTTCCGCCTGATCGCCAAGGGCAAGCTCGCCGAGGGCGTGTTCAAGGGCGAGACGATCAACACCCCGTCGATGCTCGCAGTCGAGGATGCGATCTTCGCGCTCGAATGGGGCAAACAGATCGGCGGCGCCGCCGGGCTGATCGCGCGGAGCGACGCCAATGCCGCCGCGCTCGACAAGATCGTGGCGGAGCGCGACTGGCTCGGCCATCTCGCTGCGGACGAAGCTTCGCGCTCGAAGACCAGCGTGTGCCTGACGGTGGCGGGCGCGGACGAAGCGTTCATCAAGACGTTCGCAGGGTTGCTCGAAAAGCAAGGCGCCGCCTTTGACGTCGCCGGCTATCGCGATGCGCCGGCCGGTCTGCGGATCTGGTGCGGTGCGACGGTCGATACCGCCGATATCGAGGCGCTCGGGCCTTGGCTCGACTGGGCTTACGCGACGGCCAAGGCGGCCTGACATCACGTCGCCCCGGCGAAGGCCGGGGCCGCTGCGTGGCGAAGCGCAGCATTCCCAAACATAGCGGCCCCGGCCTGCGCCGGGGCGACGGAGTATATCCCATGCCAAAAGTCCTCATTTCCGACAAAATGGACCCCAAAGCCGCGCAAATCTTCCGCGAGCGCGGCGTCGAGGTCGACGAGATCACCGGCAAGACCCCTGAAGAGCTGATCGCGATCATCGGCGCGTATGATGGCCTCGCCATCCGCAGCTCGACCAAGGTGACCAAGGCGATCCTCGCCGCGGCGACCAACCTCAAGGTGGTCGGCCGCGCTGGCATCGGTGTCGATAACGTCGACATCCCCTCGGCATCCGCCGCCGGCGTGGTGGTGATGAACACCCCGTTCGGCAATTCGATCACCACCGCCGAACATGCCATCGCGCTGATGTTCGCGCTCGCCCGCGATCTGCCCGAGGCCGACAAGTCGACTCAGGCCGGCAAGTGGGAGAAGAACCGCTTCATGGGCGTCGAAGTGACCGGCAAGACGCTCGGGCTGATCGGCGCTGGCAATATCGGCTCGATCGTCGCCGATCGCGCGCTCGGCCTGCGCATGAAGGTGGTCGCGTTCGATCCGTTCCTGTCGCCCGAACGCGCGATCGAACTCGGCGTCGAGAAGGTCGAGCTCGACGAGCTGCTCGCGCGCGCCGATTTCATCACGCTGCATACCCCCCTCACCGACCAGACCCGCAACATCCTGTCGGCCGAGAATCTCGCCAAGACCAAGAAGGGCGTGCGGATCATCAATTG
Source organism: Sphingomonas populi (assembly GCF_004208535.1). Taxonomy (GTDB): domain Bacteria; phylum Pseudomonadota; class Alphaproteobacteria; order Sphingomonadales; family Sphingomonadaceae; genus Sphingomonas; species Sphingomonas populi. The sequence continues at coordinate 2,695 of NZ_SGIS01000021.1, read as the reverse complement.
CGCGCGCGGCGGACTGATCGACGAGGCGGCCCTCAAGGCCGGGCTCGATTCGGGCCATATCGGCGGCGCCGCGCTCGACGTGTTCGTGACCGAGCCGGCCAAGGACTCGCCCTTGTTCGGCACGCCCAACTTCATCTCGACGCCGCACCTCGGCGCATCGACCAGCGAAGCGCAGGTCAACGTCGCGATCCAGGTCGCCGAGCAGATGGCCGATTATCTCGTCTCGGGCGGGATCACCAACGCGCTCAACGTGCCGTCGCTGTCGGCGGAAGAAGCACCGCGTCTGAAGCCGTACATGGCGCTCGCCGAGAAGCTCGGTAGCCTCGTCGGCCAGCTCACGCGTGGCGCGGTGCCGCGCATCTCGATCCATACCGAAGGTGCCGCGACCGAGCTCAACCAGAAGCCGATGGTCTCCGCCGTGCTGCACGGCTTCCTGCGCACCCAGACCGACACGGTCAACATGGTCAACGCGCCGCTGCTCGCCAAGGAGCGCGGCATGGAAGTGCGCGAAGTGAAGACCGAGCGTGAGGGCGATTACCACACGTTGCTGCGCGTCTCGGTCAAGACCGATGCGGGTGAGCGGTCGGTCGCGGGCACGCTGTTCGGCGATGCCGCGCCGCGCGTGGTCGAGCTGTTCGGCATCAAGGTCGAGGCCGATCTCGCCGGGCCGATGCTGTATGTCGTCAACGAGGATGCGCCCGGCTTCATCGGCCGGCTCGGCTCGCTGCTTGGCGAATCGGGCGTCAACATCGGCACCTTCCACCTCGGCCGCCGTTCGGCGGGCGGCGAAGCGGTGCTGCTGCTGTCGGTCGATGAGCCGGTGACGGCGGAACTGATCGCCAAGGTGCGCGAGCTGGCGGGCGTGAAGACCGCGATGGCGCTGGCGTTCTGATACCAGTCTCCCTCTCCCCGCATGCGGGGAGAGGGTGGCCGAGCGAAGCGAGGTCGGGAGAGGGGCGGTGCCGCGAACCAGAACGCAGGGGCCGACACTCGACCACGCCAAGGCCATGCGCCGCGAACCCACCGCAGCCGAAGCCCGGCTCTGGTATCACCTCCGCGCCAAACGGCTGAACGGCGTAAAGTTCAGCCAACAGGTCGTCATCGGCCCTTTCATCGCCGATTTCGCCGCACGCGCACACAGACTCGCGATCGAACTTGACGGCGACACGCATGTGGACGAGGCGCGCGATGCGCGGCGAACGGCCGCGATTGAAACTCTGGGGTATCGGGTGATGCGTTTCACCAACAGCGATGTGATGCGGAACGAGGCGGCGGTTCTTGGAGCCATTGTCGCAGCGCTCGCGACTGCCCCTCTCCCCGGCCCTCTCCCCGTAAACGGGGAGAGGGAGAAAGATGATCTATGACCTCTCTCCTCCCCCAAGGTTTCCGGGATCGCCTGCCGCCCGTCGCCGATGCGACCGCGCGGCTTGAGCAGGCCGTGCTCGGCGCGGCGTTCCAGCATGGTTATGAGCGCGCCGATCCGGCGCTCGCCGAATTCGAGCAGGGCCTTGCCGGGCGGCTCAAGTCGGCGACCGCGCAGGATGCGGTGCGCTTCGTCGATCCGGTGTCGCAGCGCACGCTGGCGATCCGGCCCGACATCACCGCGCAGATCGGCCGAATCGCGGCGACGCGGATGGGGCATCACCCGCGCCCGGTTCGCTTGTCCTATGCGGGGCCGGTGCTGCGGCTGCGCGCGTCGCAGCTTAGCCCCGAGCGCGAACTGCTCCAGATGGGCTGCGAGCTGATCGGGCTCGATACGGTCGCGGCGGCGGCGGAGATCGTCGGCGTCGCGGTCGAGGCGCTCGAAGCGGCTGGCGTGCGCGACATCTCGATCGACTTCACCTTGCCCGATCTGGTCGGCATCCTCGCCAATGGCCCACTGCCGATCGACCCGGCGCAGATCGCCGCGCTCAGCGAGCGGCTCGACGCCAAGGATGCCGGCGGCGTGGCGGAGATCGCCCGCGCGTATCTGCCGCTGGTCGAGGCCGCTGGGCCGTTCGAGGCGGCGCATCACCGGCTCTGCGCGTTCGACGCCGGCGGGGCGCTCACCTCGCGGCTCGACGGGCTATGGGCGATCGCGGAAGGGCTGAAGGGCCGCGTCGGACTGACGCTCGATCCGACCGAGCGGCACGGCTTCGAATATCAAAGCTGGCTCGGTTTCTCGATCTTCGCGAGCGGCGTGCGCGGCGAGATCGGGCGCGGCGGCACCTATACGATCGTCCATGAGGATGGCGCGGAAGAGGCGGCGGTCGGCTTCTCGCTCTACGCCGACGCGATCGTCGCGGCGGGGCTGGGCGAGATCGACCGGCGGCGGCTGTTCGTACCGCTCGGCACAGATCCGGCGCTGGCGGCGGCGATGCGTGCGGCGGGCTGGGTCACGGTCGCGGCGCTGGAGGCGGGCGATACGCCCGAGGCGCAGCTTTGCACGCATCTGCTGGCGGAGGGCGAGGCGCGAGCGCTGTAAGAGCGCCCGCTTTTTACACCGTTCGTCCTGAGCGAAGTCGAGGGACACGTCCACGCGCTCCGCCATGTGTCTCGACTTCGCTTGTGTGTTGGAAATGTGCATAATGGCGATTGCCGGGACGGGGTGGCCACCCCGTCCCGGCGGCGGATGTGAGGCCGTTCGACTTCGCGATCTTGCAAGATCGTTGCTGAGCAGGGCCGCATCCGTCTTCCCAAACCCCGAACAGTTGCT
>NZ_SGIS01000020.1 GCF_004208535.1 Sphingomonas populi | reverse complement strand
TGCGCAAGCAGCAGTTCGTTCTTCTCGCCTTCGGTCAGAACATGAAGCGGGGGTGGCGCCATCCGAAGCTTGAATCACCCACCGCCGCTCCGCGCAAGCCCCTTTGGCCAACCACCTGAGCAGTTACGCCGATGACGCCGGACGAAGCGCGTTGGGCCGAGACGTTGGCGATCGAGCGCATCCACGGGGACCGCTCACCGGTATGGGTCGCCGAACGGATCGGCGAGTTGGCGCTGGCGGGCGACGAAGCCGGCGTTCAGCGTTTCAAGGAGATCGCCGCGCGCCTGGACCAAATCACCCGTGGCGCGCGGCAATAGCTCAGCACTTCGTGAACTGGCCCTTCTTCGGTCCCGACGCGATGTGGCACTTGCCCTTCGCGTCCTTGGTGACGCCGGCTATCGCAGGAGCCGCCTTTGGCGGGCACTTGGTGAACTTGCCTTTCGCATCCTTGCAGGGTGCTGCGAGGGCCGGCGATGCAGCTAGCGCAAGGGACGTTATGGCGATGATCGACGAACGGAGCATGGTGTTTCCTCGGCCGAGATGATTCGACGGGTAGATGCTATGCGCGTGTTTCTGATCTCACAAATTCGGAGCGGAGATTGAGGCGGCCGACGTTACTGACGATCGAAGCGCTGGTGATAGGGGTGCTCATGGCCGCCGCCGTATTTGATGGCACTTCGTGAGCTAGCATTTCCTGAAGCGATTCCGGCGGCGGCGGCATTTATGCGTCGATTCGTAGCATATCGGGACGTTCGACCGCTGCTCTGCGGAGGGTCCGGTTAATCCGGGGTGAGTCTGATTCCACGATCTGCGATCACCTTTTCCATCTCCACGATCGCGCCGTCGAGCCTGATGCCGACCATCGACAGACCGAGCTTGTCGGCAAGCGCCAGCGCGGAAACAAGGGCTTTGTAGAGGTCCGCGATCTCTCGAACTGGGTCACTTCCGTCTGGAGTCATGCCGTCTCCCCGCTGGCGTCTTCGCCTTGGCGCATTAACAATCGGTTAATGCCCAACCTCTTCAAACAACTGACACCACGGCAAATTCAGTGCCTCGCTCTCGTTGCCAAAGGCATGACCAGCAAAGAGGTAGCCCGCGAACTGAGCCTTTCCGCACGGACCGTAGACGATCACGTAGAAAGGGCGCGGATCAAGCTCGGCGCTCCTACACGGCACCGGGCGGCGTCGCTCTACCGTGAGCGGCCTCCGGAAAAAGAGCTCGGCGACTTCCCAAATCCGGTACCGTATCAGCTACGGCGTGAGCCGCTACAGGTTGATGAATGCATTGCGGTTGAGCCAATCGATGACTCGGCGTCGAAGCTCATTGACGGCGGGATCGTTCCGTTCGGAAATTTCCCAAAACTCGCGGAACTTCAACTTGCGACGCCGAAGCCGGAAAGAAACCAAGATTCGCAATCGTCGCCCTCGTCCATCATCATGCGGGTGCTCGCTATCGCCGCCGCATTGGCGGTCATAGTACTGGCATACCCACAATTGGTTGAAGGCGCCGAAGTGATCGCGGCCTTTCTACGTAAATCAACTCGGGAGGCCGGCGGGCAATAGCTCGCCGGTGGGAGAGCTATTATGTCTGCTAATCGTGAGATCGTTCTCGCGCGTCGCGCCCTGGCTCAACATGTCAGCAGTGCCTTTCTGCCAGTCGAAAAAAGTGCGGACTCGACCGCCACCTTGGCCCTTCGTTGCACGGCCGTTCTTATCGAGGCGCGGAGAGAGGCTGGTCTCGGTCCGATTGAGGGCGAAGATGTCCTTGAGACCGTTTACGAAGCCTGCAATCTGGCATTCAAGGCGCACGCCTTGTTCCGGCGGGCGCATGTCGGGCTTGCGCTTCTAGGCGCCGAACTGAACGTACTTGCCTACACCCCAGAGTGCCCTGGCGCGATGCTGGTCCCAGCCAACCAGAACTGCGCCGCCTGATGAGAGTCTTGACCGGCGCGGCTTCTCATGATCCGAGCCGGTCATGCTTCACCTCGCGCTTCAAATCTACGTACAGTCTTTTATACCGTTGGTGTTGCTCACGCTGTGCGCAGCCCTTCGGTGGGGCGGCAGAACGGAGCGAGTTGTAGCGTGGTCGTTTGTCATAGCGTCGCTGGTGCAAAAGCTGACGCAGGGCACACTCGCACAAGCATTCAGCCAGATCGAGCCGACTGTTGCGATTATAGATGGGGCATTGCTCTTCGTCTTGTTCCGGGCAAGTTTGCGCGATCCCCGATGGTGGCTGCTTACCGCCTGCGCTCTACAACTGTTGTCTGCCATCGCGCATCTGGCGAGGCTGCTCGATCTGAGTATGTCATCGTTAGCGTACGCTATCCTGACGGGCACCGGTGGATACCCGACACAATGTTTGCTGATCGCTGGAATCGTGGGGCATCGTTCCCGGTCGGTCGGGCGGAAAGGCGCTATGCGCTGATGGCGCGGCCCTCTCCCGACACGATAGCGGATCATATCGCGCCTCCTTGTCGTCTTGCGAGGCGGTACGATCGGCGTCAGCGCATCCAGGCGCTGCGAGCCTTGTACAACGCACTCCACGCGGCGGCCCGGACCCTTAGACTTGCGCCGCGTGACGTTCGAGCATGCGACCTCATCAGTTCCGACCTGATCGATGATGTCGCTTTTGCGTTGGGCATGTGGATGTCGCCCGATGTCAGAGATTGCGCCGCCTGATCCGCCCGGCCCACCTCCACGGGATAGCGAGCAAGTTTGCGTGTCCTCCCGCGCCCCTTCGCTACCAAGACACAGCCCTGACGGCTTTCACGGTGATCGCTCGTCCTGTGCCGCCCATGCGTCGTAGGGTCACATCGACAGCGATGCGGTCACGTTCACCTGGGCAGTAGAGATAGGCGTGTTCGCAGATGCCGTCGGCCACCCCTGTAAAATGCGAGGTCGAACTATCGTTGGGGTGGATTGATCTGCTTGGGAACAGCGAGCCGCTTTCAGGCAAGGCATCGATCGGCACGGCGGACAGATCCCCTTCGAACCTCGCGAACAGTCGATCGCTCGCTAGCGTGCCTCTGACCTTTCCGGCTGGAAAATCGATCTGCTGGAGCCACCATATGTCCTTGGTTCGGTTGCTGAGGTGAACCGTTAGATGCGCCCAATGGGGATCGGCGTCCGGGGTGATCGTCACGCGAACGCGGAGGCCGGGGCGCAATCCAGTCTTGGCAAGGTGCCACCGGCGGCGGCGTATGAGCAATCGCTGGAAAAGCGCGGGCGTCGCTGCAGTCAAAGCGCCGAGCGGGAATCCGATGACGATGGCCACCAGCCAACTGCGCATTTGCTGAACCGCCCCCGTCCATGCTCGCTAGCCTTCCAGCCCGAGCAGATTGCCTCATCCCGATCCTGATGTGAAAACGTGCAGGCGGCAAGGCGTCGCAATGCGCAGGACATTCGCCGAGTCAGCGTTCGCCCTCTAAAACGCCGGGAGAATATACCGCCGACATAGTGGCAATCGATTGACCTTTAGTGCCGGGGAGGGCAGCACGTAAACTTCTTCGCTATTGGGGGGTAGTGAGCGATGACATTCTGGTGCTCGATCCGTATCGCTGCATTGGTGATAGCGTTGTCGCTGACGCCCACTTTGGCGACCGCCGCTTCGACGTTGGATACCGCCGCATTCGACACGGCGCTTGCCGCCCACGATTATAGTCGGGCTACAGTCGTCTTAAACAATTTGGTCAATCAGCGGCTTCCAGCGACCGACAAGGCCGGCCCCGATCCGGTGCTTGACAGGATGTACGCCGACCTGATGTCTGCGACAGGCGAGACGCTAGGCGAAGCCGCCTTACTTGAACGCCTAACCGCAGACCCAACTTTGCAGAACCGCGGCCATTTCCAGATTTTGCTGGCGACTGCGCGAGAAAGCGCTGGGCAATTTGACGATGCCGAGCGCCTCTATCGGATAGCAGTTGCCGCGAAGGACATAACTCCGCAGGACCGCCTTGCCGGGACGCTTGGTATCGCTCGGCTGCGCATGATGAGCGATCCTTCCGCCGCGTTCTCCGGTCTCGCTACGCTGCCGACATCTTCGGGGACGGCCTGGGAAGTGGACCTTCAGCGCGCGCGCATCGCCGCCATCGCGGGACACGACGACGATGCCCGAGCGTCCCTCGAACGCGCTTGGGCAGAGGCGCTTTCGGCAGAGGCAGGCGATGCTGCACCGGCGCGCGTGGCGTCTGATTTGCTTATTGCCGCAGGCCGTCAGGGCGACCGTACGAAACTGATTGCGATGCTCGCGATCGACCGGCTCAACCGCACCCCTAACGACGGGCAAGATGCTTTGGCAGCCGATGCCCCCATTTGCGGCACGTCTGGTATCACGCTGACAGATAGCGTCGCGATAGAGTTCATGAGGCAGGCTGCCCCCGCGCGTCCGCGCTTCTCTCTTGTATGGGCCAGCCGCCCAGCCGTTGCCGCACCGTTCATGGCAGCCGTTGCACGCGCCGCCGGTTTTGAGGTTCAGGACGGCCAAGCCACGGTAGTAACCCTGCGCTGCCGATCGGCACCCTCTTCCGATTTTTCAGTCAGGGCTGATCCTAATGACCAGATAATGGCTTGGAGCACCGGTCGCGGGGCCTATCCGCTGCTGGAAACCGGCGGCGATACTGATCCGAGTACGCTCGCGGGCATGCTCGCGGATCGTGAGAAGCGTTATGGTTCGAACTCCATCATGCTGTTGCCGGTATTGGTTCGCCCTTTTCCGAAAAACTGGAGTGCGTTATCTGACAATCAGGACGCCCGCTCCCGTGCCGCAGCCGTCGCACATCGCATTACCAACATCATCCAGACCAACGGTGGCCCTGCCGATCTGGTGCTCTTCGGGAAGCTGGGAAATACGTCGATCGATGTGGTCGCTCAGACCAAGTCTGTGGCCGATGCGCAGATTGAATTTCAAACGTTACTCGCACAAGCCGCCCAAAATTCTGCGGTTTCGCTTGATACGCTCTACACGCTGGTGAGCGGCGCTACCGCAATTCCGCAGGCACCCAGTGCGCTGCGCGCCGACCTGCTTGAACGCTCGATCGCCGTCTTCCGCGCACGCGCACCGATCACCGACCCGCGCGTGACTGCACTCGCCTTGCGCCTGCTCTCGGTGCGACGCGAGCAGGGCGACACGGTGGCAGCAGCAGCGATGGTCAAGCAATACGGCTTTGCACTGGATCTGTGCAGCGTCGCAAATCCGCCCGTCCGTTTCACTTCATCAAACATTACCCCCGACGATTACCCGCCTGATTTGGTTCAGACGCTCGCGCAAGGACGAACGACGCTCGACTTCAGCATCTCGCCTTCGGGAGCGGCGTCGCAGCCGCGCATTTTGGTCGCAGATCCGCCTTATGTGTTCGATTCCATCGCAGTCGCCAAGAGCTCCACCCTGATCTACGAACCCGCGCGGATCAATGGCGCCGCCCAGACCTGTCGCTGTATGGTACAATCCGTACGTTGGACGCTGCCGGATTGACGACCGTGCTGGGAAGCCCACGCGTCGGCCTCTATCGGATACGTACGATAGGCCAGTGGTACTGAGGAGCTTAGAGCGAAAGGACGTGCGCCCGAAGCACGTCAACCGTTTCAGTCAGGCCATCCGCCTCCATATCAAGCAGGAGCAACTCGGCGGTCTTCTCCGGCTTCTTCAGGCGTGCGCGCATACGGCGGATGGCGGCGACGGCTCGGCCCGGATCAAGAGCGATCGTATCGGCGATAAAGGCGTCAGCCGATCGCGCTTCAATGTTAAGGCGTCCAAGATGATCGTCCGGGAAATCGCGTAAGTTCTCCGTCACAATCGTCGCGGCCTGAGTCTTGAGCGCTGTCGCTACGACATGCGCATCACCGCCATCGGGCAAGCCGGCGCATGCAGGCAGGAAGTGTTCGTAATCCTCGACCAACGCGTCCTCGAACGCCGCCTCCATCGCCCGGCGAGCATTTGCGGCGCGGTCCTCGGCATCAGGCGCATTCTTGGCGCGCAGGATTTTCGCGATGGCTACTTCCGTTTCGTCCATGATCTTCTCGGACCACCGGACACGAAAAAACTCTGCTTCCGCCAGCGTCAGGAGCAGATTGCGCTTCAAGGTGCCTGCCAGCGTGCAGGCGTCGATGAGCGCGGTGTACCTGTTCGCGAACAAGCTTAGAGGTACTCCGCGTCCATCGCTGCGAGAGCGGAGAGCGCATTGCCGCGCCTGTCATCACGGGATCGCTTGTAGGCGAACAAATCCTCGGCCTTCATGCGCCGATGACGACCCACGGTATCGAACCTGATCTCGCCCTTTTCGAGAAGCGAGATCAGGAAGGGGCGCGACACATTGAGAATGTCGGCGGCCTGCTGCGTCGTCAGCATTTGGCTGACCGGAACGAGCGTCACCGAGTCACCCCTGCCGATATGCCGAAGCAATTCCATCAGGAGCTTCGACAGGCCAGGCGTCAAAGTGACTTCAGTGGCGTTCTTGTCGTCGTCCAGAACATGTAATGTGGCATCGCTCGACACCTGCGCGGCCAGGATTTGACGCAACTGATTGGCTGCCGCCTTCTCACTTGCGGAAGGCAGGCGACTGCCGAGTTCCTCGGCAAAGGCTGGCATGGTCATGGGGGTCTCCGTTGACATCGCCTCTATATGATAATCGTAATAAACGCAATATACGCAATAAACGTAACACTGATTGGTTCCGCCTCAAATCGGTTGCGACGCCGCGTTGTGTCAGCCTAGTCCGGCCTGCGCCGCCTTGTCCGCCGCAAATGGGGGCATGACCATCTGCGCGATAGCGGTTTGTGCCCGTCCGGCGCGCTCGTTGATCGCGGATCAGCGGGTCCCACGAACCACTGAAACGAGCCAGGAATTCCGGGCTTCGACCAATGGAATGGGCCCATTCAGCAAGGCCGCCTGTATTATTTCCACCAGACGCTTGATATTATCAACCAGAATTTGACGATACTAACTATAGTATAATCGAGAAAAGCAAATTCGCTCAGCAAACCACGAGCCTTGGAGTCTTCGGGCAGGTCGCATACAAATTTAGCGACAAGCTGAAAGTTACCGGCGGTCTTCGCTACAGCCACGAGAAGCGGGCAGCCCAGGTATTCGAGGGACTTCCGAACCCGATTGATGCTGCACGCGACAACAAGGCATCCAATGTCAGCGGCGATATCAGCGCGACCTACGAGATCGTACCGCGCGTGAACCTCTATGCCCGCTATGCGACCGGCTATCAGGCGCCCAGCCTAGCGCGCAACTTCACAGAAGGCGATATCACGGTCGCCAAAGCACAGACAACCCGGTCGTTCGAAGCTGGTATCAAGGGCTTATGAGACCTGTGCGCGGGTGGGTGTAGCGCGCTGTAGTTGAACTGTTTTCTATTTTTTCTGAGGCCATTGGCCTACCTCGCTACCGCTCTGGTCAGAGCGGTGGCAGCCTTCATGCTTGGGCCGCGAGAATGTTCATGGTGCGCTTGAGGTTGTAGGCGATGGCGGTGAGGTGGACTTGGACAGCGGCTTTGGCGAGTCCTCGCCATCGCATCCGGCGCAGGCCATAGCTGCGCTTCCATGTACCGAAGATCTTCTCGATCCGGCCTCGCACTCGGTGGATGGGCTGGTTCCATTCCTTGAGCTTGCGCAACGTTTCCTGCTCGTCGCGGCCCCACATGCCGGTGGCGACAATCCGCGGTATCCCGCCCCTCGCACGCACCGCGTCACGGAAGTGATTGCCGCGATTGATCTGCCCCCACCGAGTGGACTGCGGATGGTTGGTTCCGTGCGGTTGGTGGCGACTTGTCGAAGCCTTTGCGCAAACCAGGCGAACAAGCGGTTCCAAACGGCCTTCCACATTCCTCGATTTTCAACAAAGCCGATATGGGTCGGCTCTGGAGCCTGTATGCGAGCGCACCCGGCGACGCTGCAAGTGTCCGCTTCGAACCCGGCGCGTTGCTCCTTGCGGGCAAGGGTAGGAGCCCCGCAGATGGAACGGTGCTGACCCAGCAGGTCGGCGATCGGTCGTTCGAAGTAACCGTCGAACTTGCACTGCGCGGTGAAAGCGAGGGCGGGCTGCTCCTCTTCTTCAACAATCGCCTGTTCCTTGGCATGGGCATCGATGGCAGGCGTATGACCAGCTATCGCGGCGGCAAGGCCGCATACTGGCCCGAACCGGCGCCGCCTGCGCGCCACATGTATATGCGGATCGTCAATGATCGCCAGATCGTCACCTTCTATTACAGCCTGGACGGTAAAGAATGGACGCGCCACGGTGTCCGCAGCCAAGTGACCGGTTACAACGCGAACACGATCGATGATCTCCTCAGCCTGCGGCCAGCACTTTTCGTGTCAGGCGCGGGCGAGGTGTCTTTTAGGCGGTTCGTGTATCGTGCGTTGTAGGCGAAATTTTAGGTCCAAAGTTGGGCGGCTGCCGACTGGCAGCTAGGCAACGCGCGGACCATCGCTTCTGTCGGAGCAAGACGGTGCTTGGAGACTTCTTCGATCGGTGATTAAAATTACCACCAAGTGATCAAATCAGTGCGGCGATTCTCGTCGCAAGTTCGATGTCGAGCGCCGAAACTGCGTTACCGGCATCATGCGTCGTCAGCCAGATCTCCAGCCGATTATAGACGTTCAGCCACTCTGGATGATGGCCACATTTTTCGGCTTCAAGCGCAATGCGAGTCATAAAGCCAAATGCTTCGGAGAAATCGTCAAATTCGAAACGGCGATAAAGAGCATTCCTGCTGGCATCAAAGGCCCAACCCGAAAGGCGCGTGAGGGCATCGTCTCTTTCATGTGAGGTGAGTGCTGACGGCATGGTGCGATTATAGTTGGTGCGTTACGGGTATGAGGGCGCCCGAGATCGCGCGCGATCCCGATTGTGCGAGAAAGCTGATCGTGTCGGCGATGGCTGCTGGGCTGGTCCACTGGGCTGGATCGACACCGGGCATGTCGGCGCGGTTCCGCGGCGCGTCGATGATCGATGGCAGCACAGCATTCGCCCTGATTCCGCGGGGTGCCAACTCTTGCGCCAGAGCCTCGATGAGGCGTGCGACCCCTGATTTTGCCGCGGCATAAGCCGCCATCCCGGCCCCGGCCGGTTCCGCGGACGCGGCACCGACTGCCACGATCGACGCGCCTGAACGCATGGCGGGGATGCAGGCCCTCACCAGGACAAGCGTGGTTTCGACATTTGCGGAATAGAGCGCCCGCCAGTCGTCAACCAGACTGTCCTCAACCTTTTTCCAGGCAAACGCACCGGCGACGTGCACCAGAGCGTCAATCCCACCTATTGCTTCTATAGCTCTGTTGGCCGCCGCCCTTGCCGCCGCCTCGTCAGCGAGGTTTTCACAGGCGAACCATGATGCCCCCGCCGAATCTACGCCCTCGCGCGATCTGGCGATGCACGACACCTTCGCGCCTTGCTGTAAAAACACGGTTCGTACAGCTTCCCCAAGCGCTCCTGCTGCGCCGGATATAAGTACCTTCATATCAATCCAGTCCCATATTTGCCGGCACGGCGACGGTCTTGATCCAGTCGCCATCGATCAGCACGGGCCAGCCAAGGAGCTTCTGGCCGACGCACGGGCGGCCGACGCAGAGTCCATCCTTGATGGCAAACAGCGCGCCGTGCCAGCCGCAGGCAATGAACTGGCTGTCGGGCGTCAAATAATCGTCGAGCGTCCGCGCAAGCGGAAGGCCGGCATGAGGGCAGCGATCGACATAGCCGCGCACGCCACCTTGCTGGTGTACCACAAAGCCGTGGAACCGCCCGGCGCGCATCTGGAGAACGAAATTACGCGCTCGCCCTTCGGCGATATCCTCGACCCGACATAGCGCGATATTGCCCGGCGTTGAATCGAGGCGCGCGCTACCTGTCGGCATCGGGCTGAACATTGGGGTGTGCATCCACAAAGGCGGGAAGCGTGCGTGCTGTTGCGCCTACCGCCAACAGGGCGGGGTAGGGCGCGAGGTCGACCTCGAACCGGTCCGCCGAGTAGAGTTGCGGTATCAGATAACAGTCAGCGAGCGTCGGCGTTGCGCCAAAACAATAACCTGCTCCATGGCGCTCGACCAGGATCTCCAACGCGGCAAAGCCTTCCCGCACCCATTCAGCGATCCATCGACCGATCCCGTCTGCATCGACGCCGAAGCTGGAACGCAAATGGTTGAGCACGCGCAAGTTGTTGAGCGGGTGGATATCGCATGCGATGATCGCGGCCATCGACCGAACGATCGCGCGCGCGTGGATGTCGGCGGGCAGCAAAGGCGGCAGCGGATAGCGTTCTTCGATCCACTCGATAATTGCCGGGCTCTGAATGAATGCGCGCGCTTCCCCAGCGGCGTCTTCCAAGGTCAGTGCGGGCACCAGGCCATGCGGGGCGAATGTGCGATAATCGGGCGCTTTCTGCGCGCCCGTCCGCAGGTCGTGGGTAATCTGGGTAAACGCCAATCCCTTGAGATTGAGCGCGATCCGCACGCGATACGCCGCGCTCGATCGCCAATAGCCATGCAGGACAAGCTCACCGCTCATTTCGAGGGCAAGACCATTGCCCGGCACTCGCCGAAGCCAATCGAAACGAAGCCGTCGGCATGTGCGGTGGCGGTGAGGAGGATTTCATCGCCGTCCTCGACGAACGTTCTGCTTTCTTCCGTTGGGAGAATGAGGCTCTCTTTGCCGCCCCTGGTGATCTCCAGCAGGCTGCCATAGCCGTCAGATGTAGGCGCAGAGATCGTGCCGGTCCCCAGCAGGTCGCCCGGGTTGAGGTTACAACCGTTGGAGGCGTGGTGCGCGACGATCTGCGCCGCAGTCCAGTACATGTTGGACGCAGGGCCTTCGCTCAGGCGATACGCCGGGAGGCCGTCCTGCCGCATTTTGCGGCTCAAAATGTACGCTGAAAGCGTAATAGCCAGTGCACCCGTCGCCTGATCATGCGCATCGTAGAGATAGGGTAGCGGTGCGGGGTCGCCCACGGGTCGTTCAGGCTGGGCGATCCGAAACGGCGCGAGCGCCTCGGCGGTGACGATCCAGGGCGAAATGGTCGACTGGAAATTCTTAGCAAGAAACGGGCCGAGCGGCTGATATTCCCAAGCTTGGACGTCCCGCGCCGACCAGTCGTTAAGCAGGCAGAAGCCGGCGATGTGCTGACCGGCATCGGCGATCGGGATCGGCGCGCCCAGCGCATTGCCCGCGCCTATCCAGACGCCGAGTTCCAGCTCATAGTCGAGCCGCAGGCACGGCCCGAAGATCGGCGCATCGACGTCGGGCGCCTTACGTTGCCCTTTGGGGCGGACCAGCGGCACACCGGACGGACGGATCGAGGAGGCACGGCCGTGATAGCCGATCGGCACATATTTATAGTTGGGCAGCAGCGGATTATCCGGCCGGAACAACGCGCCGACATTGTTGGCGTGATGAATGCCGACATAGAAATCGGTGTAGTCGCCGATCGCCGCAGGCAGGTACATTGTGCAGCTATCGGCTTCATGCAAAAACGGTGTAACCGTCTCCCGGTTGCCCGGGTCCGTCAGGAGTGCGAACAGGCGATGCCGCAGTGCTCGCCGATCCGCAGTGGGAAGCGACAGCATCCTATTCAGCGTCCGCTCGGACAGGATGCCGCCGGAAACAACCGAAATCAGGCCGGCGGCTGCCGCGCTGGCGACATCCAGGATGGAGTCGCCAATAGCGACTCCGATACGCGGCTCGCCATCTGCGGGGCTGAAGATGCCGAACGGCAAGTTCTGGACCGGGAAGTCCGCATGACCATTGGCTCTCTCGACCCAACTGGTGGCCGCAGCATCATGGGTTTGATCGATCATGTATTCCGTCGTCACGGCAGTTGAGCTTTCTGAAAATCCGCCCAGCAGTCATCATAATCCTCCTGGCAAAGCGGGGATTGCGCGGCGAAGCGCGTGGGCCGGATGACGTTGCGGCTCTCGAACATGAACGCCATGCTCCCTTCGATCCGGTGCGGGACCAGCGATGCCGCGGTCGCCGTCTCGTAGCTGGCGCGATCTGGACCATGGCCGGACATGCAATTGTGCAGGCTGGCGCCGCCCGGCGCGAAGCCGCCCGCCTTCGCGTCATAGCTGCCTTCGATCAGGCCCATGAATTCGCTCATGACATTGCGGTGGAACCAGGGCGGGCGGAAGGTATCTTCGGCTACCATCCAGCGCGGTGGGAAGATCACGAAATCGCAATTGGCGGTGCCCGGCGTTTCGCTCGGCGACGTCAGCACCGTGAAGATCGAGGGATCTGGGTGATCGAAGCTGACTGTGTTGATCGTGTTGAACCGGCGCAAGGCGTAGCGACAGGGCGCTAGATTGCCATGCCACGCCACCACGTCGAAGGGCGAGTGGTCAATCGTGGTTTCGAAAAGCCCAC
Organism: Sphingomonas populi; assembly: GCF_004208535.1. Classification (GTDB taxonomy): domain Bacteria; phylum Pseudomonadota; class Alphaproteobacteria; order Sphingomonadales; family Sphingomonadaceae; genus Sphingomonas; species Sphingomonas populi. The sequence goes on along the minus strand of NZ_SGIS01000020.1, from coordinate 82,506 downwards.
CCATGAATTTCTGGATGATCTGGGTGGGCACGTCCCGATCCTCGAACGCCGCCGCCGGAGTTTCGAAGTCTCGCGGATTGGCGAGGCCGTTGGAGCCAATCGGCCCCAGGTCCGGCAAACGGAAGGGCGCACCATAATTTTCGCAGACATAGCCTCGCGCAGGTCCTTCGGGCAGTTCCACCCGGAAGCGAACACCACGCGGGACGAGCGCGATGGAGAGCGGAGCAACGGTCATGACGCCGAATTCCGTCACGACACGCAGGTTGCCTGATTGTGGTACGATCAGCATCTCGCCGTCGGCATTCTGAAAGACACGATCGACCATCGATTGGGTGGCGGCATACAAATGGATGCCGATCCCGGCGCCCATAGCGACGTCGCCATTGCCGCCATAGCTGACTAACCCATCGACGAAATCGACGCGCCGATCCGGCAAAGGCAAAGGATCCCAGCGCAGACGGTTGGGTGACGCGGGTTCCTCGTCAAACGGAGCGCTCCGTAAAAGCCCGCCGTTCTCATAGACCGTAAAGGGGGAATGGCTGGCCGTCGGCCGAAGCCGATAAAGCCAGCTGCGCTTGTTCTCCGTTCTGGGGGCGGTGAAGGCGGTACCGGAGAGTTGCTCTGCATAGAGGCCGAAGGGTGTGCGTTGCGGCGAGTTCCTGCCGATCGGCAATGCGCCGGCGATGGCTTCGCTTGCAAAATGATTGCCAAAGCCGACCATCATCGCCTCGACCATGTCGGGCACAATGCTGCCGGTGGCCGCTGCCAAGGGCCCTTCCGCGATCATCTCAACGTCCCCGCTTATGGTTCACGAGTCGATCGTGATCACGCCGCGGCGGATCTGGTCGAGCTCGATCGATTCGTAGAGCGCCTGGAAATTGCCGTTGCCGAAGCCCTCGTTGCCCTTACGCTGGATGATCTCGAAGAAGATCGGACCGAACATGGTCTCGGTAAAGATCTGGAGCAGTATGCCTTCACGCTCGACATCGCCATCGATCAGGATGCGGTTGCGGCGCAGGCGCTCCAGTTCCTCACTGTGGCCGGGAACGCGCTTATCGACCAGTTCGTAGTAGGTTTCGATCGTGTCCTGCAGCCGGACGCCGTTGGCGCGCAGCTTCTCGACGGTCTCATAAATATCGTCGGTGGTCAGCGCGATATGCTGGATACCTTCGCCTTTGTATTCGCGGAGGAATTCCTCGATCTGGCTGTGATCGTCCTGGCTCTCGTTCAGTGGGATGCGGATCGCCTTATCGGGCGCGATCATTGCCTGACTGAACAGGCCCGTCGCTTTCCCCTTGATGTCGAAATACTTCTGCTCCTCAAAGCCAAAGATCTGCGCATAGAATGCCGACCAGGTGCGCATCTCCCCGCGCTTCACATTATGCGTCAGGTGGTCGAGGATATCGAGGCCAACGCCGTTGCTCGCCGCTGCATCGCGCCACCCGGCGATCTCTTTCCAGTTGGCGAAAGGATCGCCTTCGACGAGGTACAGCAGCGATCCGCCGATCCCCGCGATCGCCTTGGCGCTTGGCAGCGCGCTCGACGCCGTATCGACCGCCGTCGCGCCCCGCGCCAGCGCCATTTCATAGGCCGTCTGGGCGTCGGAAACGGTGAAGCCCATGCCGTTGGCCGAAGGACCGTGCGCCTTGCGGAATTCGGCGGCCTGGCCGGTTTCCTTCGCGTTGATCACGAACGCGATGCGACCTTGCCGGTAGAGGGTCATGTCTTTGGCAGGCGAGCGAGCGGCGGCGGTGAATCCGAGTTGCAGCACTTGTTCGGCCATGACCGCAGGGTCGGGCGATGTGAATTCGGCGAAGGCAAAGCCGTCGAGGCCGAGCGGATTATGGGTATCGGACATCGAGAAGATCCTCGCTTAGCGCTGAAGGTATGGGGCAATGGCGGCGACAAACGATGCGACGGTTTCGCCGCGCAGGCCGGCGATGTTGATGCGCCCCGATTCGGCCATGTAGATGCCGTGGCTGGCCCGAAGCGCGAAGATCGCATCGCGCGGCAGCGGCAGCATCGCGAACATGCCGCCCTGGTGCGCCAGCGGCGCCAGCCTCGCGTCCGCGTCGGCAAGTGCGGCGCGCAGGCCCGCGATCCGCGAGCGCATCTCTTCGAGCTCGCGTCGCCATGAGCTGGTAAGGGTCGCGTCCTCGAGAATCTCGCGCACCGTAGCGGCGCCGTGATCGGGCGGCATCGACCAGAGGCTCCGTGCGAGCACGAGGATATTGTCCCGCACCGCTGCCAGCGACCCGCCGTCCGCTTTGACCCATAGGGCACCGACGCGATCGCGATAGAGGCCGAAATTCTTGTCGCAGCTATAGGCGACGATCGCCTCCGGCGCGGCCGCGAGCATTGAACGGGTAGCGCTAGCGTCGTCTTCGAGACCCCTCCCGAGGCCTTGATAGGCCAGATCGATCAGCGGGATCAGCCCTCGTTCGACGACAAGCGCGGTCAACGCGGACCATTGCGCAGCGTCGAGTTCGGCACCTGTCGGGTTGTGGCAGCAGCCGTGCAGCAAAACGACGTCGCCTGGCGCGGCCTCGGCAAGTGCTGAGGCCATCGCGGCGAAATCCACGGTTCCGCTGGCGGCATCGAAGAAGGGGTGCGGTCGAACCGTCACGCCAGCCTCCCGGAAGATCGGCGCGTGGTTGGGCCAGGTCGGCGTGCCGATCCAGACCTTCGGGTCACCGGCGCCGCGCGCGACGAGTTCGGCGGCGAGGCGCAGCGCGCCGGTACCGCCCGGCGTCTGCACGCCGGTCAAGCCCGGATCGCCCGCGAGCGCTGCGCCGAAGACGATCGGCGCGAGGAGATCAACGAAACGCGCGTCCCCTTCGGCGCCGAGATAGGCTTTGGTCGGCTGGGTTTCGGCGAGCCGGTGTTCCGCCGCTTTGATCGCCTGCATGACCGGCGTTTCACCAGCATCGTCCCGATAGACGCCGACGCCGAGATCGATCTTGGTCGCACGAGGATCCTGGCGAAAGAGACCAATCAGGCCGAGTAGCGCATCGGCCGGTTGCCGCTCGAGCGCTCCGAACAATCGCGCTGGCGCCGACGCGGCGGGGCGGACATTCTCGGCGATCATGCCGCAGCCTTTGCGCGGGCATAGGCTTGAGTGCCATTCGTATAGACCTTATCGGTCGGTAGTATCGTTTCGATCTCGATATCCGGCGCGTCTGCGAGTTCGGCGTAGATTGGCCCGAAATCTGTCTCGAGCGTCTGGCGGAGCAGATCCTCGAAACTGTCGATAACGAAATAATTCTGCTGATAATCGTCAATTCGGTACTTGGTCCGCATCAGGCGCCTGACCTCGAAGCCGAGCCGATTGGGCGAGGGGTCATCAAGCGCGAACAGCGATTCGCCGTAAGATGAGACGATCCCCGCGCCGTAGATCTTCAGGTCGTCAGCCGACCCGCGGATCAGCCCGAACTCGACGGTGTACCAATAGAGTCGCGACAGCTTCTCGATCACGCCGCCATTCGCCGCGCGCTGCCCGCCGATGCCGTATGCCTGCATGTAATCGGCAAAGATCGGATTCGCGAGCAGGGGGACGTGACCGAAGACATCATGGAAGATGTCCGGTTCCTGGAGATAGTCCAGCTGTTCGGGGGTGCGGATGAAATTGCCGGAGACAAAGCGCCGGTTCGCGAGATGATCGAAGAATACGTCGTCTGGGATGAGTCCCGGCACCGCGACCACCTGCCAACCCGTCGCTTTCATCAGCCGTTCGGACAGTTCGTCGAAATCTGGAATGCCGGGCTTCGTCATGCGAAGCACGTCGAGACCGTCGAGAAATTCGCTCGCAACCCGACCGGGCAGCATCTTCGCTTGCCGCTCGAACAGATGGTCCCACATGGCATGCTCGGCCGCGGTGTAGCGGTTCCAGCGTTGGGAAATGGTCCAGTCTGCGGCGGTGCCCGCCGGGCGATCGATCGTTGCATGTTCCATGTGGACGATATCGCATCGATCGCGTGAATTTGCTTTTCAATCGGTGGTCATTTACGGACATTAGCGAATTAATTTTCCAAGAAACCGTGGTTTTATGAAATCTACCTACGCTTTGGATGACATCGATCGGCGCATCCTGGCCACGCTCCAGGTCGACGCCACGATCAGCAACAGCGATCTCGCCGAGCAGGTTGGCAGTTCGACTGCATCGGTCTGGCGGCGGATCAAGGCGATGGAAGCGCATGGCCTAATTCGGCAATCAGTCCGGCTGCTCGATCAGGGCGTGCTCGGTTACGGGGTGAACGTGCTTTGCAACATCCGCGTGCGCAGCCATGCCCGCGATGTGCGCGGTGCATTCGAGCACTTCGTCGCCGGAAGGCCCGAGATATTGGAATGCTTTTCGATGTCGGGAGATTGGGATTATCTGCTTCGGATCGTGGCGATCGACGTGTCGGATTATGAGCGCTTCCTGATGAATACGTTGCTCGAACATCCGTCTGTCGGCGGCGCATCTTCCCATTTCGCGCTGTCGCTTACCAAATATACGACCGCGCTCCCGCTGCCCTGATTCGACCAGTGTGGTGCCGCCGCAATTACGCCGGCGGCACCGAGATAAGGGTCACCATGACTTTCAGATTGCCGGTTTCGGCGGTGTTCTCGATTCCGTGGAAAACGCCTGCCGGCGTGTAGATGAAGTCGCCTTGCGTGATTTCGACGACCTCGCCGTCGATCCGCATGATGCCGTTGCCGGTAATGACGTAATAATACTCGTCCAGCCACGCCTCCGCCATGATCTCGGCCCGGTGTGCATGGATCCCTTCGCTTGAGCCGGGCGGCATGTCGAACATGACGAAATACGGCGTTTTCCGTTCAGCGAAAAAGGCAAAACGATGCACATCAATCGCGCCTTCACCGTGATGTACGGCCCGAACGCTGCAGACGTCTCCGTTACCCGAAATTTTCTTGAAACGGGAAGGGGAGCGTCGCGGGTTGACCGGCCTGTCGGCACTTTTCATCATTCTACCTCCCGCTCCTCAAGATTTTTAATACACCACGACGCTCCGGATGCTCTCGCCCGAGTGCATCAGCTCGAAGCCTTTGTTGATCTCCTCAAGGCTCAGCAGATGCGTAATCATCGGGTCGATCTCGATCTTGCCGTTCATGTACCAGTCGACGATCTTCGGCACGTCGGTGCGCCCCTTCGCCCCGCCGAACGCGGTGCCGCGCCAGTTGCGCCCGGTGACGAGTTGGAACGGGCGGGTGGAAATCTCCTTGCCGGCTTCCGCCACGCCGATGACGATCGAGGTGCCCCAGCCGCGATGGCACGCCTCAAGCGCGGTCCGCATCACCTCGGTGTTGCCGGTGCAGTCGAAAGTATAGTCCGCGCCACCGTCGGTCAGCGAGAGGATCTCGGCGATCACGGTCGCGCGGTCCTTACCCTTGCCGTTGATGAATTCGGTCATGCCGAAACGGCGACCCCAGTCTTCGCGATCCGCGTTGATGTCGACGCCGATAATCTTGCTCGCGCCCGCCAGCCGAGCGCCCTGCAACACGTTGAGGCCGATTCCGCCCAGCCCGAATACGACGATAGTGTCGCCGACCTGCACCTTGGCGGTGTTCACCACCGCGCCGACGCCGGTCGTCACGCCGCAGCCAACATAGCAGGCGCTGTTGAACGGCGCGTCCTCGCGGATCTTCGCGACTGCGATCTCGGGCAGGACGGTAAAGTTCGAAAAGGTCGAGCAGCCCATGTAATGGAAGATCGGCTGCCCCTTGTACGAGAACCGCGTGGTGCCGTCGGGCATCAACCCCTTGCCCTGCGTCGTGCGGATCGCGGTGCACAGGTTGGTCTTGCCGCTGAGGCACGATTTACACTGGCGGCATTCAGGCGTGTACAGCGGAATGACATGATCGCCCGGCTTGACGCTGGTCACGCCAGGGCCGACCTCACGCACGATGCCCGCGCCCTCATGTCCAAGCACGCTCGGGAACAGCCCCTCGCTGTCGAACCCGTCGAGCGTATAGGCATCGGTATGGCAGATGCCGGTCGCCATGATCTCGACCAGCACTTCGCCTGGCCGGGGGCCTTCGAGATCGAGTTCGACGATCTCCAGCGGCTTTTTGGCTTCGAACGCTACGGCGGCGCGGGTTTTCATGATGGTAAGGTCCTCTTGCAGATTAGATCGATGTTGCCTGGCTCGCGAGGGGGGCGAACGTTGTCCGCCGCTTTGTAATCAAGGCAGCAACATGCGCCGCCGGCGCGATGCACGGACAATCCGCCCGTTCACGTCCGCCGATGATCACTGCCCCAACGCCTCGCTCCCTTGCGAAGAATGCTTGCAATCATCGTATCCGCAGACGTACAAGCAATCAATACAGTTCTGTATGGAATGGGCTCTGGATTTGGCAAAGCTGGACTATTCGGGTTGGCGTGTGCTGCGGGAGGGCTTTCGTGGCCAAGCGGGTTGGACTCAGGCTTGGCGTGATCCTGCGCCGAAACCGGCTTACGACGTCATCATCGTCGGCGGTGGCGGGCACGGTCTCGCCACCGCATATTATCTCGCTCGGAACCACGGCATCCGCAACATCGCGGTGCTGGAGAAGGGGTGGCTGGGTGGGGGCAATACCGGGCGCAACACGACTGTCATTCGATCGAACTATTATTACCGCGAAAGCGCCGCGCTGTATGACTTCTCGCTGAAGCTGTACGAGGGCCTCGCGCGCGAGCTGAACTACAATGTGATGTTCAGCCAGCGCGGGATCATCACGCTCGCGCACAGCCGACACGATCTGGAAGCCGCGACGCGCTGGGTCGGGGCGATGCGCGTCAATGGCGTCGATACCGACATGATCGGCCCCGCCGAGATCGCGCGGCGCGTCCCGATCCTCGATATGAGGCCCGACGCGCGTTATCCGGTGCTGGGCGGGTTCATGCAGAAGCGCGCGGGCACCGCGCGGCACGATGCGGTCGCTTGGGGCTATGCGCGGGCAGCCGATGCGCTCGGTGTCGATATCATCCAGCAATGCGAGGTGACGGGCTTTCGCCGCAATGCCGACGGCAGCATCGCGGGTGTCGAAACCAGTCGTGGCCTGATCGCCGCGAAGACTGTCGGCATCGCCGCCGCCGGCCATTCGACCACGCTCGCGGACATGGCGGGCTTCCGCCTGCCGGTCACGAGCTATGCGCTTCAGGCGTTCGTCACCGAGCCGTTGAAACCGGTACTCGACACCGTTGTGCTGTCGCTCGCGACCGGCCTGTATCTCAGTCAGTCGGACAAAGGTGGCTTGGTGATCGGCGGCGCACTGGACCTCTATCCGTCCTATGCGCAGCGCGGCAACATGCCGATGGCGCGGACCGTGCTCGGCGCGGTCGCGCAGCAATATCCGTCGCTCGGGCGCGTCCGACTGGTGCGGCAATGGGCGGGGATCGTCGATGTCGTGCAGGATAGCAGTCCGATTCTGGGCGCTACGCCGGTGCCGAACCTGTTGATCAACTGCGGTTGGGGTACCGGCGGGTTCAAGGCGATTCCGGCGGGCGGCACCTTGCTGGCGCATCATATCGCCACCGGCACGCCGCATCATCTGGCCGAACCCTTTTCGCTGTCACGCTTCTCGACCGGAGCGCTGATCGACGAAGCCGCCGCTTCCGGCATCGCGCATTGAGGGCCGAACCATGTTGCTGATCCACTGCCCCTGGTGCGGGCCACGCGAGGAACTCGAATTCCGTTGCGGCGGCGAAAGCCACATAAGTCGGCCAAGCCCATCGGCGACCGTTTCCGACACGGACTGGGGCAACTATCTGTTCACACGCAAAAACCCCAAAGGCGTGCATTACGAGCGTTGGGTCCATGCTTTCGGCTGCCGGCGCTGGTTCAATGTCGCGCGCCATACCGCGACGCACCGCATCGAGGCGATCTACGCCATGCATGAAGCCGCGCCATCGGCATTCGACGGAGCCGACGCGCTGTGAGCGGGCAGATCGCACGCCTTGCGCAAGGCGGTCGGATCGACCGGACGCGCCCGTTGCGTTTCATCTGGGAGGGGCGCGGCTATCAAGGCTATGCCGGCGATACGCTGGCGTCCGCATTGATGGCGAACGGCGTGACTCTGGTCGGTCGGTCGTTCAAATATCACCGCCCGCGCGGGATCATCGGCGCGGGCGTCGAGGAGAGCAACGCGCTGGTCCAGCTTGGCGACGGCGCTCGATCGACGCCCAACATGCGCGCTACCGAGGTCCTGCTTTACGACGGGCTGGTCGCGCGGCCGGTGAACTGCTTTCCCAACAGTCGCTTCGACATCGGCAGCATCAACAATCTGGTGGCGCGTTTCCTGCCGGCAGGCTTTTACTACAAGACCTTCATGTGGCCCGACTGGCACCTGTACGAGGGCTTCATCCGTCGTGCCGCGGGCCTGGGCAAGGTGGCCCGCCAGGCAGATCCCGATCGCTATGAAAGCCGGTTCGCGCATTGCGACGTGCTCGTGGTCGGTTCGGGGCCGGCGGGTCTCGCCGCAGCCAATGCGGCGGCCGCATCGGGTGCGCGCGTGATCCTGGCAGACCAAGACGACGGTATCGGCGGCGCGCTGCGCTACGAGGATATTTCGGTCGACGGTCAGGCCGGCGCGGACTGGGCAGCACGGATCGGCGGCGCGATTGCCGCACAGCCCGAGGCTAAAATCCTGCTGCGGACCGCGGTCGTCGGCTATCACGATCACAACAGCCTGACGATGGTCCAGCAACTCGCCAACGAAGCGGAATGTGCCGCCGACCCGACGCGTGCGCGATACCGCACCTGGCAGGTGCGGGCTGGCCGCGTCGTGCTGGCGACCGGCGCGATCGAGCGACCTCTGGTGTTCCCGGGCAACGACCGGCCCGGCGTCATGCTCGCGACCGCCGCGCGCCATTACGCGCGTCGGTTCGCGGTGCTGCCGGGCCGGCGCGCAGTGGTCTTTACCAATAACGACGACGCATATCGCACCGCCCTCGCGTTGGCGGCGTGCGGCGTCGTCGTGGCGGCGATGGTCGATGTCCGCGATACGGTTTCAGCCGATCTTGCTGCCGTGCTCGACGCGCGCGGGATTCGATTGATAACGGGCGCCACGGTCATCGACACGCGGGGCCGCAAGCGGATCAACCGGGCGCTGGTGCGCTCGGCGCGGGGCGAGGAGTGGATCGCGTGCGACCATCTGGCCATGTCGGGCGGTTTCAATCCCACGGTGCATCTGTTCAGCCAGTCGGGCGGCGTCACGCGCTATGACGAGGCCATCGCCGCGTTCGTGCCGGGCGTGTCCGTGCAAGATGAACGATCGGTCGGTGCGGCGGCGGGCGCCTATGCCACGAAGGATGCGCTGGAGGCAGGCGAGGGGGCAGGCCGCGAAGCGGCTGCTCTCGTGGGATATGATGTCCTGCCGTCCACGGCGCCGTGGACCACCGACGAACGTCCGGAGGCTTCGCTGTTGCCGTGCTGGCAAGTCGAAGGACGCCGAAGCAAGGCATTTGTCGATTTCCAGAACGATGTCAGCGTCGGCGACATCACCCTTTCGGCGCGCGAGAATTTTCGATCGGTCGAACATCTCAAGCGCTACACCACGCTCGGCATGGCGGCCGATCAGGGTAAGACGTCCAACGTCAACGCGCTGGCGATCATGGGCGCGTTGACCGGGCGCAGCGTCGAGGAAACGGGCCATACCCGCTATCGCTTCCCTTTCACGCCGATTCCGCTCGGCAGCATGGGCGGGCGCAACCGCGGCGAGCTGTTCCGTCCGCGTCGTCGCATGCCGGCGCATGATCGGCATGTCGCAGCGAATGCCGTGTTCGAGGATTACGGCGGCTGGATGCGCCCGGCCTATTACCTGAATTTCGGCGAAACGCCGCATCAGGCCGAACAGCGCGAGGCGCTCGCCGTGCGCACGGCTGCCGGGCTGTTCGAGGGATCGCCGCTCGGTAAGATCGAGGTGAAGGGGCCGGACGCGGGCCGCTTCCTCGACCTGATCTACGCTAACACGATGTCGACGCTGAGGCCCGGCAAGGTCCGCTACGGGCTGATGCTCAGCGAACAGGGCGTCGTCATCGACGACGGCGTCGCAACGCGGCTGGGGGACGATCATTTCCTGATCGGCACGTCGAGCGGCGGCGCCGAGACGATCGTGGCGTGGATGGAAGAATGGCTCCAGTGCGAATGGCTTGACCTCGACGTGCTAGTCGCGCCGGTGACGGCGGCCTGGGGGGTGCTGACGATCACGGGGCCGAAGGCGCGCACCATCCTCGACGCGGTCGGCACGACGGTACCGCTCGACGACTTTCCGCATATGAGCTTCGCCGAAGGTACGGTTGCCGGGGTGCCGGCGCGCGTTTTCAGGGTCAGTTATACCGGCGAGACTTCCTACGAGATCAACGTGCCGGCGCGAAGCAGCGCCTTTCTGTGGGATGTGTTGATGGCTGCGGGCCAAAGCCAGGGCCTGATCCCGGTCGGGATCGACGCTTGGATGGTGCTCCGGACCGAGAAGGGCTTTCTCCATATCGGCGCGGACACCGATGGCACGACCACCGCGCTCGATGTCGGCTGGGGCCATGTCCTTAAAAAGAAAAACGAGTTTGTCGGCAAGCGCTCGCTCCTGCGCAGCGCCGACCAGCGTGCCGACCGGCTCCAGTTCGTCGGGTTCGCCGTGGCGGCCGGGGAGTCGCCCTTGCCGATCGGCGGTCACGTCGTGGCGACCGCTTCGGACGGGACAGCCTTATCCGAAGGTTATGTGACATCGACCGCGTTCAGCCCGTTTCTGAAGAGCGCCGTCGCGCTCGGGATGGTACGCGGCGGGCTGGCGCGGAAGGGCGAAACCGTCAGAATCGGGGCGGGTCGGGCGGCGAGGACCGCGACGATTGTCGACCCCACGTTTTATGATCCAGACGGGGAGCGGCTGCGTTGATCAAGGATCCTTGGCGTGTCGCCGCGCTTGGCGTGACGATAACACGCATCCCGACACCGGAGATTCGGGTGTTACGCCTGCGCGGGTTCGACGATTCGGTGTTGGCGGCGCTCGACCGATGCTTGGCGGTCGATTTGCCGCGAAAACCCAATGACGCTGCCGGCGCCGATCCGCGCGCAATCGGGCTCGCGCCCGGCGAATGGATGATCGTCGGGGGTGGGGTGCCGAGCGAGGCGCTTCTCGCCGCCGCCGCGGGCGCGAGGATCGCGCACGTCGCCGATCTCGGCGAAGGCCGCGTCTGCTACGCAATCGCCGGTCCGCGTGCCCGCGACCTGATCGCCAAGGGCTGCACGATCGATCTGCATCCGCGCGCCTTCGGCTCGAGCCGCGCCGTCCAGTCGGCCCTCGCGCAAGTGTTCGTGCTGATCGATCGACCGTCCGACGAGCCGGTCTTTCATATCTACGCCGAGGTCAGCTACGCGCAACATCTGGACCTGTGGTTCGCCGATGCCGTGCTCGAATTCCACAGCCAGGACGCCGACTGATGCTCCCGACCTATATTCTGACGATCCGCTGCCCCGATCAGCGCGGAATCGTCGCCGCCGTGACCACCTTCCTCGCGCACCGCGAATGCTCGATCATCGAGGCGCACCAACATCAGGATGCGGGCAGCGGCACCTTCTTCATGCGTGTAATGTTCGTTGCGGAAGGTGACGCACCTCCGGCGCTTGATCAATTTCGCGCCGAAATTACGCCGATCGCCGCGCAGTTCGCGATGGAGGCGAGCCTGTACGATTGTGCGGTCAAGCCGCGGGTCATGATCATGGTTTCGAAATTCGGCCATTGCCTATACGATCTGCTTCATCGCTGGCGCAGCGGGCATCTGCCGGTCGACATCGTCGCCGTGGTGTCAAATCATGACGATATGCGCGCGATCACCGAATGGCATGGTCTGGACTATCATCATCTGCCGGTGACGAAGGATACTAAAGCGCAGCAGGAAGATCAGATCATCGCACGGATTGATCGGCTCGGCGTCGATCTCGTCGTCCTTGCGCGCTACATGCAGATCCTGTCCCCCCGTTTGTGTGCGGTGCTGTCGGGGCGATGCATCAATATCCACCACAGCTTCCTGCCGAGCTTCAAGGGCGCCAAGCCTTATCACCAGGCGCATGCGCGCGGTGTGAAGATCATCGGCGCGACCGCACATTACGTGACGACAGATCTGGATGAAGGGCCGATCATCGAACAGGAAACGCGCCGCGTCAGTCATGCGCGCTCTGCCGACGATCTCGTCACGATCGGCGAAGAAGTAGAATGTTCGGTGCTGGCACGCGCCGTGCGCTGGCAGGTGGATCATCGTGTGCTGCTGAACGGCCAGCAGACGATCGTATTCGACTGAGGCGGATCGCGGCACCGGCGGGTATCACGCCGGCGCCGCTTGTCGTCGCGCTAGAAGCTTACGGCCAGACTTCCGCCGAACGTGCGGGGCTGGATCACCGAAAGGTTGTAGCCACCCGCCAGATTGCCCGCAGCGCGCAGTTCAGCGCTGGTATAGCCCCGCTTGTCGGTGAGGTTGCGGAGATAGACGCTAAAGCTGATGCCGCGATATTCTACGCCCCCCCGAAGGTCGACCGTCGTGAAGGCCGGTGCCACGCCGCGCGGTGTCGCAGGGGCGGAGGCGAAGGTGCCTAACCGCTTGCCGAGATAGGACATGCTGCCGCCGAGCGACGCCGTCAGATCATTACCGAGGTCGAACGTCTGATCTGCGCTGAGGCTGGCCGCAAATTTCGCCGCATAGGGCAACCGATCCCCGGTATTGCCGACCTGCTGGCCGGATTTTCCCGATCCGAGCAATCCATTCGTGAGTTTCGCATCGGTATAGGCGCCGTTGCCGGCGAGCGTCATGCCGCGCCAGGGGCGGACGCTCAATTCGATCTCCGCACCACGGCTGCGCGCGCCGGAGCCGTTCGCGAAATACACGAATTGCGTGGCAGGATCGGTCTGTGCAAGCTGGATGTCGGACCAGTCGATCCAGAAGAGCGACGCGGCATAAGTCACCAGTCGGTCGAACGCCTTGCCCTTGAGCCCCAACTCATAGTTGACCGTCTTGTCGGGGCCGTAGCTGCGTGGAACGTCGCCGACATTGCTGTTCGGGCCGCCCGGGCGATACCCGGAGGCAACCCGTGCATACAGCATCGTGTCCTCCGAGAATTTGTAGCGTGGCGTCACCAGCCAGGTGAACGAACTGTCCGACGATCGTGATATCGGGATCGGATCGCCCGCCAGCGGCCCGGTATCGACTTCGAGATAATCCTGCTTGTTATGGCTATAGCGGCCACCGGCCTGGACATCGAATTTATCGGTAAATTTATACGTCAGGTCCGCAAAGCCCGCGACCTCTTCGAGCTTCGACGGGAAATTGGCCGCCAACAGGCGCTGGACCAGCGCCCCGCTCGTCGGGTTCAAGGCATCGAGCGTCTGCTCGCCGCGGGTCTTCTCCTTCGTGTAGAAACCGCCGACCAGCCATTCAATCGCGCCGCCGCCATTGGAGGACAGGCGCACTTCCTGGGAGAATTTGTCAGTCCGGAAGCTATTGGACAGGACGGCGCGATTGCCCGCCACGCCGAACGCCGCAAACAGCCCGGCGAACCGCACCGTCTGATCGGGCGACGCCTGATAGCGATTCTCGCCATACGCGGTGATCGAGGTCAACTGGCCGAAGCCGAGATCGGCGATGATCCGGCCGCTGTAGAGGCGCGCTTTCGTGAGATAGGGATCATCGCCCTGGCTCGCCGCCGTGGCGAGCGGCCCGGCGATCGGTACATCGGCAGGCGACACCTCGATATTTGGAGATCCCCTGCCGTCCAAATTCTGCACCAGGGCGGAGAGCAGGATCGACACGCTGTCGGCCGGCTTGATGAGCAAAGCTGCCCGTCCGCCATAGCCACGCGCGCTGTTCCAGTCGTCGATGCGTGCGCTCTTGTTGTCGACATAGCCCGGGTCGCGGCGATAGAAGCCGCTGACGCTCAGCCCGATATGGTCGGCGAGGATCGGGGCGTTGATGCTGCCCCGCGTCGACCACCCTTCCGAACCGTGTTCGACGAAGCTGGCGCCGGCCTCAACCCGTCCAGACCATTTCGTCGTGCTGGGCGCTGCTGTGACATATTTGAGCAGACCACCAAGGCTGCTGGCGCCGTACAGCGTGCCCTGCGGGCCGCGCAGGACTTCGATCCGTTCTAGCGTCGAGGGGTCGAGGTCGGGTGACAGCCGTCCACCATACCCCAGCGCGGACGACGAGCCGAAGGGAACATCGTCCACGGTGACGCCCACGGTCGGATTGCCGGCGATTGACGTGGTCACGCCGCGCAGCGCCAAGGTCGTCTGACCGCTGCCGCCGGCATAACTGAGGCCGGGTACGGTGTTGTAGAAGTCGCGGACCTGCACCAGGTTCTGCGCGACCAGTGCGTCGGCATTGACTGCTGTCACGGCGACGGGAACGTCGAGCAGACGCTCGCTGCGCTTCTGTGCGGTAACGACGATATCGCCGCCTGAGGCGACCGCTTGCTTGTCCGTGGCATCCGACGCGGCCGTTTGCGCCTGGGCAGGAGCGAGCCATACGCAACTCGTCAAAAGTCCCGCAAAAATTCGTTTTGATCCGCTTCGCATGGTTAACCCCCCATAAAATCCGATGAACGGTAGCGGTCAGTTCTATGGCGTTCCCCAACCCGTTCGGGCTGGGCCTGCGAACGCCGAATCTGCCGCCTTTGTTTATGTCAAGAGGCTATGCCATACAGTGATGTACTGTCAAGGCGGTGTCATTTTCATAGTTCACGGCATGGCATTTGCGCCGGTTGGGCGATACTGCCGGTCCGAACACGCCGAAGGTTGGCGTTTGCAATCGACGAAAAAATCTTATTCTAAGCCGCGACGGTTGATTGGAAGAACGAAATGGTAGTGGCCCGACGGCTGACGCGCGAAGACTGGATCGCTGTGGCGCGAAAAGTGCTGGTGAAGTCGGGCATCGATGACGTGAAGGTCGATCGGCTAGCCAAGCGAATGAAGGTGACGCGGGGCAGTTTCTATTGGCATTTCGAGGATCGGCAGGCACTGCTCGACGCTTTGCTGGAGGATTGGCGTGGGCGCAATGTGCGCGAGATCGAACAGATCGCCGCGCGTTGGGCGACCACGCCGTTGGATTTCGTTGAGGTCGTCCGTATCTGGCTGGGCGAGGATCCGATCGTTCCCCAGTTCGATACCGCCATCCGCGCCTGGGCACGCAAGAGCCCGGCCGTCGCGAGGCTGGTCCACGAGACCGACAAAGCGTGGGTTACATTGCTGCAAAGCCATTTCACGCGAATGGGGTTGGGTCCGGACGAATCTCTGGTCCGTGCGCGCGTCGTCTATTTCCACCAGATCGGCTATTACGCGCTCGCCATCGACGAGAGCATTGAAGAACGTGTCCGGCTCGCGCCGTTCTACAATGAGGTCCTGACCGGACAACGCCCTACACCGGAGCTCGAGGCGATGTTACGCTCGCTGATTGAACGCACCGAACCGCGCAAGCGGGCGCGATCTAAAGCGGTGTGACCTTCAATCCCAGGCTGTGCAGCCCGACGGTCGCGAAGGCGCCCCCAGCCAGCGGTTGTCGCGGCCAGCGCGTGTCAGGTTCGAGCCTCGCTGTGGTCGCGACCAGTGTTTCAAGCATCAATCGCACCTCCAGTTTCGCCAGCCACGATCCGATGCACATGTGGATGCCATAGCCGAATCCGGCGTGCGCGGCGTTCTTACGCAGCGGATCGAAGCGATCGGGATCCTCGAACTTGGCAAGATCGCGATTGGCAGACGCGATCAGCAGCCGGACGCTCGCCCCCGCCGGAATCCGGCACCCGGCGATTTCGACGTCGCGTGCGGCGTATCGCGTCAGCCGGTGGACCGGCGGTCGATAGCGGACCATCTCGTCTAGGAATTTCGGGATGGTTTCGACGGCGCCCAGCCTTGCGAAAATGTCCGGATTGACGCTCAGGAAGTCGAGGCAATTCCCCGTCAGCAGCGTCGTCGTCTCATGGCCCGCCATGAACAATTGGCATGCGAAGCCGGCGGCTTCTTCGGCCGACAGCACACCCTCATTACGCAACCGCGCGAGATTGGCGACGACCGTTTCGCCGTGCGTCACATCGACGGTGTCGAACACCGCGTTGATATAGGCGAGCATCGACGTTAGCGCGGTGTCGTTGGCCGAGGCATTGGGCACGCCGCGGAACAACATCCCGAGATACTCGATGCTTGCGGTCGTCCACTCGCGCATCGTCTCGGATTGCGACACGGGGATCCCAAGCACCGTCGCGATCACCGCGATCGTCAGGGGGCTGGCGAAGCTGCCGATCACTTCGCCTCCGCCCGCGGACACGATCGGTTCCCACCGCTCGGCGATCAGCTTGGCGATAACCGGCTCGACGGCGGCGATCGCGCGGGGCGTGAAGGCGCGGCTGGCGGAATGGCGAAGGCGCGTGTGATCGGGCGGATCGCTGTTGAGCAGAAAGCCGGGGATGACGATATCCCGTCGCGGCACCGAGGAGAAATCGTGAGCGTTGCGCAGCGCTTCGGTTACGTCGCCGAAACGCGAGACGATGTAGAGCGGTGTCTCGCGCTGCCCAGCGCGGATCACCGGCGCATGGTCGCGCAGCCAGGCGTAATGCGCATAGGGATCGCACTGGATATCGGTGTCGAACGGATCGAACGGCGCCAGACCATGTGGCCAGTCGAGATCGTGCGACCAGGGTGCCTCGGACGTCATAGATATGCCTTGGCCAAATGGTGTTTAGGGCGCATGCGGACCCAAGCGGCGAGAAGCGTCGCCGCCAGCGTCAGTCCCAGGCAGCCGGCGCTTAGCATCGCCAGCCCGCCATTTTCCAGTACGAAGCCGCCTATCGCCGGTGCGACCGTCAGCGCCCCGCCGGTCGCGACCGGCGTCAGCGCCGCAATCCGTCCATCGCTATCGATGTCCGCGAGACAACCGAACAGGAACGGAAACTGATACGCCCAGGCGAAGTACAGCCCGCAGATCGCCGCCATATAAGAATAGAAGCCGCCCGTCAGCAGCAGGGTCAGGCTCGCTATGATCACCGCAATGCCAATCGCAAGGCCAATCTCAGTGCGCAGCCGATCCGCCAACGCTCCTGCCGCGAAGGATCCGCCCAGCCCGGCGATCGACGATGCCGACAGCGCGATCGACAATTGGGTCAGGGTGAGGCTCTGACGGACTCCCAGCGGCTCCATGAACGCCCAGATCATGGCGATCCCTACGAAGAACAGGAAGATCGCGATGAGCGCTCCGAAGCTGCCGATAGAAAGTCGCGTCGCCGTGGACGTCTGCCGATCGATCACCACGATGGCGCGCGCGCGGGTCGCGATCGGGGTCAGCAGCATGGCGGGCACGGCGATGACCGAAACCAATATGTAGAAGACGTGCCAGCCGAACCCGGCCATCAACGTCGGCAGGATCGCCAATCCCGCAGCGCCGATGATCGATTGGCCGGCTGTATAGAACGCGATCGACCGGCCGGGCAGCTTTGCCTGGCCCATCAGCGCGTAACAGCACGCGCCGACCACACCTTCGCCCCAGCCCGAGATCAGTCGGGTCGCGATCAGTGGGGGCAGGCCGTGCGTCAGCATGGTCAATCCGTTCCCCAGCACCATGATGCCTAGGCCTGAGAAGATCAGCGGTGCCCAGCGGAACCGTCGTGCCAGCAGTACACAACTCAGCGAGCCCGCGAGGATGCCCCCCATGTTGATCGCGATGACATAGCCCGCCTGAGCCGTACCGATCCCGAATTGCCGCGCGAGCACGCCGACCATCAGCGGAAGCACCGCGGGCAGGGTCGCTGCCGCAAGCGCGATCGCGATGACCGCCCATTCGGCTGCATCCAGCCCGAGGACCTCGCGCCGGATGTGCGCATTGACGCTCATGGCGCCATATGCCGCAAAAACCAGTCGAGGGTCCGCGCCGCGCTGTCGATATAGCCGCGCGGGCTGCGGATGCTGTGGCCGTCTTGCGGATAGGTCAGGAGGACGCTCGGCGATCCCTGTTCCAGCAACGAGCGGTGCAGTTCGATCGACTGCCCGATCGGCGTGCATCGATCCAGCGCACCGGCGAGAATCAGTGTCGCGGCTTGGGTCTTCGCGGCGGACAGAGCGGGGCTGCGGGCGAGATATTCCTGGCCGCTGACGGCCGGCACACCGCCGATGAACAATTCTTCGAGGATCGGCATGTTCGAGGTAAAATGCTGGCTGAACCAGTTGCTCACCGGCGAGATGCAAACCGCCGCCGCGATCTGCGGCCTGAGCTTGGGGAGCCACGCGGACATGTAGCCGCCATAGCTGGAGCCGGTCAGGCCGATACGTGCCGGGTCGGCGAGTCCCTCGGCAATCAGATGGTCGATACCCGATAGGATATCGCCGACGTCGGCTCCGCCCATGTCGCCCTGGACCCGCCGCGCGAAATCCTGACCCCGGGCAAAGCTCCCGCGCGGGTTGGGGTACAGCACCGCGAACCCTGCCGCGACGAGCGCCGGCGTCGAGCGCTGGCGGCCCTCCCACCGGGCCCGATAAGCCCAGGTCGGCCCGCCGTGGATATCGACAACCGTCGGCAGCGGACCGCTCACGCTCACCGGGCGGACTAGGATCCCCTCGATCTCGAGACCGTCGGGCGCTCGCCACCGCACCGATACGCTTGTCGTGTCCGCGCGATCGTCATTCTCGGTGAAGATACGGATCGTCTCAAACCCGTCATCGCCGACCAATGCGAGTCGCGGCGGGGCGGTCTGGCCTTCCATCACGGCGATGCCGTGCCCGCTCCCAACGGGGCGGGAGGTGGGAACATAAGCGCCGCAACTCCACCGCTCGGACGACCATCGCTCGCGATACCCGTCGGGCCCGAGGTCATGATCGCCGATCGCGGTTACGAGACCGCGCTGCCCCGCTAGATGAAGCGTGCGGCCGCGCCAGGCGATCGAGGTGATCTCGGTCTTTCCGGTCGAGAGCGCTTCCACGGTATCGCCGGCGGCATCGACCCTCTTCAGGGTGCCGCAGACCAGCCCGCGGTCGCTCGCCACCCCTTCGATGAACGCGACCCGGTCGCCATCTGGCGCACCGCGCACTTGCCCGATCTGGTCCTGCGGCTGATACAGGCTGCGGACACTGCCGGTTTCCGGATCGACTATCGCCAGCCCGGCGCGATACCAGGCTGCCTCGCCGCTCTGCGCGCTCAGCAACACGGCGATACCCGCCGTCCCGCACCAGGATGCTTCCCAGATCATTCCTGCGATGGCCAGCGTCCGGTCCAAATCCGGTCGGCCGGGGCAATGGATCGACAACCAACGCCGGTCTTCGGGGTCGGGCGTGCCGTCGTCGATCACGGGCTCCGCGGCTTCCGCCGCGCGATCCGTGGCGGCGCTGAGCGACCCCGCTAGTGTCGTCGTATCGGTACCGGCACCCGCCACCAAAACCAACAAGGCTGCTCCGTCGGGTGACCAGCCGATCTGTTCGATCCGGCCTTCGGTCGGCATCTCGCTGACGATCGTGCCATCAGTGGCGATGACGATCAGGCGATCATCGCCCCCGCCGTGACCGCTCGAAGCGAAAGCAAGCCGGGCACCGCCCGGGGCCAGTTCGAGCAGTTTCGCACGGCCCTGGTACATTGGGGTCATCGTGCCGGTGCGACTTGCGCGATACACGATCGATCGTGTCGCATCGAACACCGTGTCGCCGCAAACGGTGCCGATGAAGTACACCGTTTCGCCATCCGCGCTGCAGGCGTCGGTCGCGCTGTAGGGCTCGCCGCTGCCCGGCCGCATCAGCCGGGTATAGAGGGCGTCAATCGTTGTGTGCGCTGTCGTGCCCATGCCTTCACCCCCCCACGCCGGCGTCGTCGCACACCAGCGCGTGCATTTCGGCGCGATAGGATTGGACGAAGGTCGCAGTTTCGCCCTCGAGCGCGGTATAGGGCCCGGGTCGGTACGCGCGCGAGCGGATGCCGGCGGCATTGTCCTCGATGATCCGCTTGTCCTGCACCGTCGTCACGTCCCACATCCACTGGATCGGCTCGACGTCGAGCGCCGGATCGGCGTCCGCATCGACCAGCCAGGTTAGCACCATGTCGGTCTGTTGCGCGCTGCGCGGCTGGATCTGCACTAGCGTGACATGATCGTTGGCGGCGCTGGCGAACGACAGGCGCCCGAAGCGGAACTGGGTTTCGCCACCGTCATAATCGGCGAACGCGCCCATCAACTTGGAAACCGGCGCGCCATCGCGCGACAGCGTTGCGCGTCCGCGCCCGATCGGGTGGCGCGTCACGCTGTACGACAGGCGGTCGAGGGAGCCGGGGTCGCGATGCTTCATGTCGAAGCCATCGGCTCCGGTGATCGTTTTCTGCCAGTGGGCGATCTCGTCCGCCCAGGTCTCCGCCTTCGCTGCATCGCGCATGCCGGTCACCTGCACATGCCCGTTCACGTTGGTATATTCAGGATGGGCGTTGCGGCAGTGATAGCATTCAAACGCATTCTCCAGCACCAGCTTCCAATTGGCATTGGTAGGATAGCTCTTGCGCGCGGCGATCCGGGCGCGCTTGATTCCGTGTTGCCGCAACGCGGGGCCCAAGACGTCGAATGCCGGTGCCGGATCGGGCAGGGCATCGCTCGGCAAGGCGCAGAAGATCAGCCCTTCGACGAGATGGACCGAAACCGGATGCAGCCCCAGGTCGGCTGGGTCAATGCCGTCCGGCACGTCGGCGCGGCTTTGCAATTCCCCTGTCAGTTTGAACGACCAGGCATGATAGGGGCAGACGAGCAGCGGCGCGCGACCGTCCGCCTTGCAGAGCCGCGATCCGCGATGCGTGCAGACGTTGAAATAGGCGCGGACGTCATCGTCCCCCGCGCGCGCTATCACGATCGATTCGTTGAACAGATCGCGTACGATGTGACTGCCCTTGGCGGGTAGCTCGGCGATATGCGCCATCAGCATCCACTGCCGCGACATCCAGCGGTCGCGCTCGAACGCGAAGATGTCCTCATCGAGATAGAAGGGTTGTTCGAGCGTCCAGCCGGCGCGCTGACGCTCCAGAAGCTCGAGAAACGCTGTGCCCTCAATCATTTTCGCCCCAACCTCTCACAATTTCAGCCAGTCGATGGTGCCCACATATTTCTTCAACATACATATGTGTATGGTTGGTGGTCGGTGCTGTCAATTGGCTGTCTCTCGGCAGACGTCACGTCAGGGCTGCTCCGTTACATACAGATGTGTATTGACAATCTCTCGGCTTTTCCTGTTGATGTAGCCTTCGGCGGAAACAGGAATCGAGAGCTTGACGATGCGTGATATGGTCGCCGCGATCGAAGAAGATGAAGTTGCGGCCTTCGAACGCGACGGCGCGGCCGTCGTGCGAGGTGTCATCGAACCACGCTGGATCACGGCGATGCGAGACGCGATCACAGACGCGATGAGCGATACCGATGCCGCATTTACGACGCGCGGTGGGTTCTACAATGGGTTTCTGCACTGGCGACGAAATGCGGTATTCCGAGATTTCCTGCTGAATTCCAGCTTGCCCGACATCGCGCAGCGCTTCTTGCGGGCCAAGCAGGTCAATTTCTTTTACGACCAGTTGATCGTCAAGCAACCTGGCCTGCCAAGCGCAACGCCCTGGCATCTCGACTCGACCTACTTCCCCACGCGAGAAGGCAAGGTCGCGTCGATCTGGATTCCGTTCGATCATGCCTCACCCACTTCGGGCGCAGTGACCTATTTCAAGGGTTCGCATCGTTGGGTTCGCGATCGGGGTCGCTTGTCGGTAGAGCAATTCGTGCGTGACCTTCCCCCGCCAGGAAGCGAGATCGCGGAGCATGAATTCCTGGCATGGACGCTCGAACCGGGCGACGTTCTGATCCACGACGTCGATACCCTGCACGGTGCGCCGGCGACGGGGCCAACTGCGCAACGGCGCGCGCTAGCCACGCGTTGGACCGATCAGGATGTGCTATACGACCCGCGCGACGACGATTTTTTCCATATGGCCAGGAACGGCGGCCTCCCGATACCGGCTATCGCCCTTCAATCTGGTGCTCATCTTACCAGTGAGTTGTTCCCGATTGCTTGGCCCCGCTCGTAAAGAATCGCAGGTCTTCCGAGTTCAGGCCATGCAACGGTTCGGAGATTTCGTAGTCCTTGGACGGGCAGATGCTATACGACAGTAGGCGAGGACGTGTCTGTGGAATGACTGCCGCCAGTTCGAAAGCTCCACCGGCCTTGCGTGGCTTTCGACGCCGGATTCATGGTCGGGATTGACGCCTGCGGTTTACCCAGGACGCAAGCGCGCGGGCCACGTTGGTCCAGTTGGTCTATGGTCGACGCCCGTGGCATTTTCAGGCGTACTCTCGGGAAGGTGCTTTCTGACCTTTGCGAGGTGGAAGCGCGCAGATTGGAAGCCGTTAACTTTTCTATCGTGACTGATGCCGGATTGGATGGTAGCGATTTCTGCCCGGTTTGATCTGTTGGCGCGGATCCACAACTGTGACGCGAAGACTGTAACTCGTCGATATCGGCCCGGATCAATGACAATGGCAGAAATGGCGCCCCGATGGCGCCACATCTTCATGCCCGACCAGGGTCGCCCGCTATGCTTCTCATATTGATATAAAAGCTCAGCGGTTTACTCAAAGTTTGATCACGCCGATCCCGTTCTCGATGACGATTTGCGTGCCGAACGGCTTTGAATACTCAATGATCTCAGCCAGGATTTTCGCCGCCACCGTGGGGGTCGGAATGCGGGGGATACCCACCTGCGATCCAGGACGAGGCGTCTGCCCAAGATCAACCGGATGGAGTCGCACCTCCACAAGTCGCCCGTGATCGAAGCGCGTCTCGGCGAGAATCGCTTCCAAATTGGCCTTGAGCTGCCAAAAACCCTGTACTTCATGTTCGCCGACGATAGCGTTCTCGTCGGCCACGGCGGATTTGCCGCGTTCGTCGCCAACCGACAAACCCCCACCCCGCCGCCGTCGCTCGACCCGGTCCTCGACGCCAGGCACACTCGGCAGCTTGCCTTTGCTTTCGGGCATGATCGCCGACTGGAAAATGAAGTTGGACAAGCCATAGAAGATTGGCTTGCCCTTGTAGATTTCGATTCCCTTGATCGTGTGTACGCCTTGCGCGGCAAAGACATCGACGCCTTGATCGATCGCGTCATGGGCAAACGCGATTTCGAAGTCGGCAGGAAAATGGTCGTGAGAATAGGCCTGGAAATCGTACCGGTTCTGATGCCAGTGCGCGTTCAGGATCAGAAGGTCTGAAGCCTGCTTTGCGGTGCGGACCTGAACGAGGATATCCTTGAGGTCCTTGGGATCCATGTCGAAGCTGTGTTCACCAGGCCGGTCCATCAGGCGGAATCGCGTACCGAATGCTTCGAGGTCGCCGCTTCCGACGACACCGGCAATGCTGCGCAGCACCGCCATCTGCGCGGCGGTTACGCCGTGAAACAGGGTCAGATGGAGCGAGTTCTTATAAGCGTCCTGCGGGCCGGGGGCGACCTCGCGATACGCGGCCTCTGCTGCGGAGGGAGGAGCCGTTTCACCTTCTACGCCGGGTAGACGGAAGGTCACACCGAACACCGACACGCTGCCCTCCGGCTCGGCGGGAGGGTTGCGGGCAGGTACGTCCACCTCGTTACGCCGCGCCAGAATTGAGTCGCGGATTCCACGAACGGCCGTGAGCTGGGCCGGGGTAACGCGGACGATCTGGCCACCGCCGCAGCACATGTCCAACCCGCCATCGGCCGATACACCGATCTCGCCCACCAGTCCCTTCGGAGTTGCGAAGTAGCGCGCCATGCGGGCTTCGGGGAGGCTACGGGCGACGCCCGTATGGATGATGCCGACGCGCTCGACCTGATGAAAGTTCTCCCAGATGCCGGGAGCGCGGTTCGACTTGTTATTGGCGCGGCTGACCATGTCGATGCCCATGAGCGCCCAATCGTCGGCCACTTCCTTGGTCGCAAGATTGCCGCCGGCATGCCCGAAATTATCGAAATCCATGATCTCGTTCTCGAAATCGCCGACGGCAACATCGGCTTTCCGCAAAACGTCCAATAGCGATTGGGTTCGCAAATCGGCGGTATTCGCGAAAGGCTGAAATTGTAGCAGATCGCCAACGGCGGCCACTGTGAATGGCGCTTCGATCTTGAGTGCCAGCTCCTGCTTTTGATCGGGATGAGTCGGGACGCCGCGGCCCGGATCGGCGACTTTCGCACCGTAGCCGACGTTCGTCGCAACGCGCTGCGCCTGCGCATTGCCTGCCCCCAGCAAAGCGGCGGCCGTGAGCATCAGCGCGCAGCGGCGCGACTGCAAATACCGGGTCGTCTTCATGGCATTCCTCCAAACAAGATTGGGGTGTTGGCAACGAAAGATGGCAGCATCATTTCAGCTTGCCGTCGCGCTTTTCCGAGCCCAACGGCAACGGCCGATCCCGGAAAGCTTTCTGCTTTGATCTTGCGAGCAATAGCGTAGCGGCCAAGCTGATGACCGCTGCGAACGACAGCCAGACACCGGGCATCGCGGGATTGCCGGAACGGGCGATCAGGTAGGTCGACAGGGCCGGCGTGAAGCCGCCGAAAATCGCCGTTGCCAAGCTGTAGGCTAGCGAAAATCCGGCGGTGCGCGCGCGCGCCGGCATAACCTCGGCGAGGTGGACGACCATCGCGCCATTATATGCGGCGTAGACCAGGGCGAGCCATAGCTCGACACCAAGCAGTCGACCGAAGCTGGGATCACTCGTCAGCCAGGCGAGCGCTGGATAGCCGGTCATTATGGCCAGCAGTGCCGAGCCAATCAGCAGCGGCGTACGCCCGATGCGATCCGACAATGCCCCCATCGTCGGCAGCATCGCAAAGTTGAGAAGCCCGACGCACAAGGTAACGGTCATCGCGCTTGGCGCCGACAATTTCAGCACGCTGTTCCCGTAGGTCGGCGTGTAGGCGGTGATCATGTAGAAGAAGACGGTCGTCATGACCGCCATCAACGCGCCTAGCAAAATGACGCCTGCATGGTCTGCCACCGTCGTGAAGATCGCCTTCATGTCGGGACGGCTTTCTTCCAATGCGCTCACATCTTCCTGCAGCATACCGCGGATGACGAACAGGAAGGGAAGCAGCGCGGATCCGATGAAGAAGGGTATCCGCCAGCCCCAGGACGCGATCTCTGTCGGCGGCAGCATATAGCTCAGCGCCAATCCGATCAGCGCGGCGAACACCACGGCGACCTGTTGAGACGCGGATTGCCACGCCACGTAGAAGCCACGGTTGTTGGGCGACGCCAGTTCCGCCAGGTACACCGATACCCCGCCGACCTCTACGCCCGCAGACAGCCCCTGGATGAGACGTCCCGCCAGGATGAGCAGCGGCGCAAATATGCCAATTTGCGCATAGGACGGCATGCAGGCGATCGACAAAGTGCCGACGCCCATCAGGGCCAGTGTCAGAAGAAGTCCGCGCCGCCGCCCATGCCGATCCATATACGCTCCGAGAACCAATGCGCCGACCGGGCGCATCAGGAAGCCGGCCCCGAAGGTCATCAGCGAAAGAAGGATCGAGGCGGATTCGTTCTGTGCCGGAAAGAACGTTGCGCCGATCGCCTTGGCGTAATAGCCAAAGACCATGAAATCATACATTTCCAGGAAGTTGCCGCTGGAGACGATGAAGATCGACTTCAGTGGGCTAGCCTTGGCGCTGCTCGGTCGGGGCATCCGCTTTACTCTTGGCAAGGAAAATTGGGGTTCCGGCGGCCTGCACATCGATCAGAACCGTTCTCCGGCCACGGCTTGACCATGTGCGTGGCTTGATCGCCCAGATTGACGGCCGTCGGCAGAAGTGACGAAGCGCTAGTGATCGCGTTGAAGACAAAATTCATCTCAGACGACCTGTCGGGGCGGGGCGGACCTGCTCAGTCCGCAGAAAAACTGCCATTACAGTAACATGAAGTAACGCAGGAACAGCACCTCGGGGTGCCGCTCGCCAATGCCGACGAACACGTGCTTGGACAACCACTCATATTTGCCCAGCGGCGCTTCGAAGCGGGTATATGTCCGTAGATAGTAGCCGTTCGGATCGGCCACTGCGCGCTTGGCGTCGAGCACCGCCAACGTTTCCGGCGGCGCGTGGCGGTATCCGGTATTGATGATGTTGATATAGACGCCGTCATCCGTCTCGAAGGTATAGCGCGCGTCGACGATACCGACACCATCGGGGCGCAGCAGAGGCCAGTCACCACCGCCGGGAAGGATCTTTCCGCGCAATTTCGGCCCCTCGAAGTCGCCGCCCAGAATTTCCAGCATCTTGCGGTCACCCGATCCGCCGACGTTCCCCAGCACCCGGAGTTTTGGGTTCACCAGCACACGGGTCTGCATGACGAACTCGAACTCAGGCTCACTGACGCGGGTGGGTTGGATATCGGGCGTAAGGTCAATAGGCATGACAGATCCTTCAGTACCAAGGATGGTTTAGGAGACGGCGTTTTCGGCGCGTTCGATATCGTGTGCGACGTGCCGCGCGCCGAAGGCATAGAGCAGGCAGGCCAATAGCGCGCCGGCCGCCGGGATCAGGAGCGCGTAGCGCAACGCAGCCTCGCCATGGTTGGCATGCAGCGCATCGCTGGTCGCGCCGATCGCCAGTGCGCCAAGGCCCATGCCGAATAGCTGCGTAAGGGAAACGAACAGCGCGGCCGCAAGCGCTCGACTCCGGATCGGCGAGACCGTCTGTACCAACGAGAAGACCGGCCCGAGTTGCGCCCCGATGGTCATGTTGACCAATCCGAGGCAGACGATGGCGACTGCAAGGCTTGGCGCAAAGAGGAAGGCGAGGAGTGCCAGCCCCGATACACCGCAGATGCAAGCCGGAAAAAGCATGAACCACCGCTGCCCGTAGCGACGGACGCACCAGGTAGCGATCGACCCACCGGCAACCGCGCCCGTCACGCTCAGGCCGGCGCGCAGGAGGGCGATGGTCGTCCCGACGGATGCGGTATCCAACGCATAGATGCGGCGAAGATAGCTCGGGCTCCAGACCTGGATTCCGAAGATGTTGAGGCCCATCGCCATGCTGGCCAGTACGGCGATCACGAAACTGGGTCGCTGCGCCAATTCGGCCAGGGCCGCACCGATCGGGAGAACCGGCTGGCGCTCGACGGTCTCTCCTCGGGGAGGTTCCTTGAGCGTCAGGTGCATGACCACGGCAAGGACGATACCGGGCAGGCCTGCAACAAAGAACGCGGCCCGCCAACCCCAGACGTGGCTGACCCAGCCGCCGACGAGAAAGGCCAGAATCACCCCGATCTCACCCCCCGCACCCATGATGGAAAATGCGCGCGGACGTTCGGCCTTCTCGAAATTGCTGGACAGCAGCGCGTGAGCGGGACCGGTCAGGCACGCCTCGCCGACGCCCACGCCCATGCGGGCAATCGCGAGCAGGATCGCGCTCGTCGCAAGCCCGCTGAGGCCCGTCATCACGCTCCACATCAGAAGTCCGGCAATCAGAACTGTCACCCGGCGGGAGGTATCCGCCAGCCGCGCCAGCGGGATACCCAGCAGTGTCTGGAACGCGGTGAAACCGAAGCCGGTGATCAAGCCCATGATCGTGTCGGACAGCTGATACTCGTGCTTGATGGGGTCAAGTAACAAGTTGATAATGTTTCGGTCGGCGTAGCCCAGGGCATAGACGGCGGTGAGCAACGCAAGCGTGTAACGCGCGTCGCGAGGCGCAACGCTCATGCTAGCGTCTCCAGATGGACGGGGCGTGCTTGAAGGAAGCGAAGGTGCGCTCTCCTATCCACCACGGCTGTCATCTGCCTTCTCCTTGATAAGCTTTCGAGAATGACGAACGCGGTCGATGCGGTCGCCGCTGCTGAAGTCAAAACATTGGCGTTGACCACACTCGCGCAATCGCACTCTGTTCGCAGGGTCAGACATGGGGTTGCACCATCGAAGCCTGGCTCTCGAGGGCCTTCGAGTTCCGCGGGAGGAGCTGCGCCAGTCCGAGCGTACCAATGGAGTTGTCACCGCAGGTGCCTCAATGAGTGCGACTGTGGTCATTGCACGCCCCTCCGCCTGCAACTTCAGTACCGAACCCGCGCACCGAAGCGGAATCGTCTACCGGCAACATCGTAATAGCTGGAAGCGGTTCCACGATTGAAATACTGATACGGAATTTCGCTTGGCGGATCAGTGTTGAAGACGTTGTCGATACCACCGAAGAACTGGAACTGTCCCCGGGTCGATGTCGGCACCGTCCACTCGGCCGAAAGGTTCAGATAGGCAATGGCCGGAACCTTATTGGGTCCCACTAACTTCCCAGCAGGGGCGAATTTATCGAGTACGGAACTGCCGGTATAGCGGATATTGGCCAGAATATTCAGATGGTTCACGTTGTAGTTGACATTGGCAGACCCCGTCCAATGCGGCGTGTCATCGCCGGGGAAAAAGAATCCTCCGCTGATTTCACCGGCACGATTGAAGGTTCCGAGGGCGTCACTTGTAGTGAACTTATCGACGTAGGTGGCATAGGTGCTCAGGTCAAACCGACCCCCTAAAGCCCGAAAACCGTAAGCCAATTCAAAGTCCAACCCGCTCGTGCGAATGCTGTTCAGATTCGCTGGCGAACTGTCGATAAGCGGAACACCGTTGACGACGCTGATTCGTGAACAATAGTCCGCCAGACCTTGCTGTTGACAGCCGTTGATGAGCGCTTGCGAGGCCACCGTCGCAATCGCTCCCCGCAACCGAATGTCGTAATAGTCGACACTGAAACGGAAACCGCGCAGAAAGGTGGGCGAGAGGACAAATCCGAAGCTCAGCGTGTCGGCCCGCTCCGGTTTCAGGTTCGGATTGCCGGTCGTCCTAGTATTCGCCAACGTCGAAACGCCGTTGTAGATTACGGCGTTCTGGGACGTCGTCAGCGGCTGGAAAAGCTCGGACAGGTTCGGTGCCCGGATGTCGCGCGAGCGCGTGCCACGGAAACGTAGGCTGTCGTTCACTTCCCAGGTCAGACCGCCCTTCCATGTGGTGACGTTACCCGCCTGCGAGTAGTGCGTCTGTCGTACGGCACCGTTCGCCTCGAGGCTTTGAAAGAATGGGACGTCCCGCAGAAGGGGAACACCGACTTCGCCATAGCCTTCGTAAACGGTGGTGGATCCGGCGATCGGTTGGGTGTTCCCGAGATTGAACGCGCGTGCCAACGAGCCCGCATCGACAGTGACGTCCTGACTGTCGCGCCGATACTCGGCTCCGACCGCTACCGACACCTTACCCGCCCAGGTCGCGAACGGACTGCCAGCGATGTTGGCAGCCGCCGAAGTTCGCTCAGTGATTTGACTGACGTGCTGCGTGCCGACAAGCCAGGCCTGTTGGGCGCCCGTCAGGGACGGATTTTCGCCAAAGATGTTGAATGGGGCGCATCCGGGCGATGTTACCGTCACCTGATTGACGCGGCAGACAATTTGCCCAGCTGAATTGGTCACCGCATCGATGGCGTTCAGGAATCGGCGGGTTCCGGCGGGATCACCGGGCAGGGCGCCATCGATCCGCGCGGTCAAGTCGTAGTCGATCTTGTTACGACCATAGCCGACATAGGCGTCGTATTTCCAGCCGCCTCCCAGCGCCCCGTCTACCCCGACGCTGCCGCGCCACAAGGTGTTGTCGTCGGAATAGACATAGGGACCGAGATCGCGGGAGATTCGACCCACGGTAATGGTGCTGACGCCGGCCGTCGCCATCTGCGCTCGCACCGACTGCGGCAGAAACGCGTTGTCGCTCCGGATCGAGAGTGCGGCGTCGCGAGCGTACAGGAGAGTGTGAGGAGCGCCTGAATTGGCGTAGTTGACCGTCGCATGCAGGTTGAATGCGGGACTGAACTCATAGTCTACGCGGGCAAGTGCGGTGTACCGCTTGTATGGCATGGAAATTTGCGCTGCGTCGTAATTGAAGCTGCGCGGATTTCCGCCACCTTGCTGGGTAGTGGATGAGGCATTGCCGAAGGTGTTACCATAGGCAAAGCTGTACGGCACGCTGCCTGGGCCAAATGCAGTGCCGCGAAGCGGGCCGCTGTTGATGATGCCGCCGTAAGTCTGATTGTTGATCTGGAGGTCGTTCACCAGATATTGAACGCCATTGGCGCCGGCCACGATACCGCCGGCGCGACGCGACCAGTCGCGGGCCTCCAGAGTCCCTATCCCGGCGCTTTCCGCATAGTCGCCACCGAGCAGTACATGCCCGCCCGTACCGAAGTTAAAGCCGCCGATGATACCGGCGCGATATGTCTGGTTATCGCCATACTGGGTGACGCCGGTTTGTCCTTCGGCCTGAAGACCGACGAACTTCTTCTTGAGGATGAGATTGACCACGCCAGCCACCGCATCGGAACCGTACGCAGCCGATGCCCCCCCCGTAACGACTTCGACGCGATCGAGCATGATCGACGGAATGATGTTGAGATCAAGGGTGCCGGTCGTCGTTGTAGGCACGACTCGTTCGCTATCGATGAGCACAAGGGTGCGCGTAACGCCGAGACCGCGAAGGTTGACGAAGTTGCCGCCAGCCCCACCGCGGAAAGACGTGGCGGTTGACGTAGAGGACGTTGCCGACGAACGGACCGCCGGAATTTGATTGATGAATTCAGCGACATTGGACTGCCCTTGCCGCTCAAGCAGGGCCGAACCAAGGACGGTGGTCGGCGATGGTGCGGTGAAGCCTGTCGTTGAAAGGCGCGAACCGGTAACGACGATATCGTCAGTACTGGCCGAGGAATCAGCGGTTGCGACATCGGCCGTGCTCGTTGCGGGCGCCTGCGCGGGCGGCAAGGTGCCGGGAACAGCGGCTGGGCTTTGAAGCGCAGGCTGTGCCGGTGCATTTTGCGCCTGGGCCTGGGCTATCATGACTGTGGCGATCACAATCGCGCTGGCTGTGCGCTGAAGGGCTGCCGCGCCGAAAATCTTCGTTGTGTGCTTCATGCTCTCGTCTCCTCGCTGTCGCGGCTCTTCTGGCTCGTTGACGTGATTTTGCCGTTTGAGTGACAAGTGTCAACCTTCAATTTATGTCATTCAACCGGTTGCGCTTATTTAAATGACAGGTTACGGTTATTGACACTCAAGCTCTGTCATCCATCCAATGGGGAAATTGGAGAGGCGTGAGGTTTGGGATTGGAGGGTGTTGCCGTGTTGCTCGATCATCGTTGCAGGCTGTTCCGCGCCTTCTGAACCCTGTCGGGCGCACCCGGCAAGTTGCCTGAGAACAATGTTCATTCCCAACAGCTGAACGGCTTGCAACGCCGGTGGAGGATCATGCAGAATTACAAAACGCCCTTTCTCTGGATCGACGGCGAGCGGCTGGGTCCGGATCATCGTGCCACGATGCCGGTAGTGAACCCTTCGACGGGGGAGGCGCTCGCCAAGCTGCCGCTGGCCGATGCGGAGGACCTCGACCGAGCCGTTGCCGCGGCGCAGCGAGGTTTTCATATCTGGCGCGCAACGTCCGCGTATGATCGGGCCAAGATCCTCCGGCGGGCCGCCGAACTTCTGCGCGAGCGCAGTGATGAGATCGCAGTTCAGATGACTCTGGAGCAGGGAAAGCCGCTCCACGAGGCCAAAGGCGAGATCGCCGGCACGCCCGACTTCCTGGACTGGGACGCGGACGAAGGGCGGCGCATCTACGGGCGCCTGATCCCGTCGCGGGTACCCCATCAGCGACAGATGGTGATGAAGACGCCGATCGGTCCGGTCGCGACCTTCACGCCGTGGAATTATCCGTTCATGATTCCGGTGCGCAAGATCTCGTCTGTCTTGGCCGCAGGCTGTTCGTGTATCATCAAGCCCGCCGAGGAAACGCCAAACTCGACGCTTGCGATCGCGGAGGCATTTGAGGATGCAGGCTTGCCGAAGGGCGTGCTCCAGGTGGTATTCGGCGTGCCCGCCCAGGTTTCTCAGCACCTGCTGACGCACGCCGGGATCAAGGGCTTTGCCTTCACCGGATCGACCGCAATTGGCGCCGAGCTGGCTAGTCTTGCCGCGCGGCAGGTCAAGCGCTCGGTCATGGAACTCGGCGGCCATGCGCCGATCCTGATCTTCGACGATGCGGATATCGAGGATGTTGCGCAGCTGACCTACGCGCGCAAGTTCCGCAACGGCGGGCAGGGGTGCATTTCGCCGTCCCGGTTCTATGTTCAGGCGCGTAGCTACGACCGGTTCTGCGACCGGGTGGCCGAACTGGTCGGATCGATCAAGGTCGGCGACGGCTTTGCACCGGATACGCAGATGGGGCCGTTGGCGCATGAGCGCCGCGTGCCGTGGATCGAGGCGCTGATCGCCGACGCGGTGAGCAAGGGCGCCCGGCTGCTGTGCGGTGGAAAGCGTGTCGGTGAGATCGGCCACTTTATCACGCCGGCGGTCCTGGCCGACGTGCCTGATGATGCAAGGGTGATGCATGAGGAGCCATTCGGGCCGTTGATCGCCTTGAACAGCTTCACCGACACCGACGATGCGATCGCCAAGGCCAACGCCACCGAGTTCGGCCTCTCGGCCTATTGCTTCACCCGCGACAACGCGACCGCCATCCGCGTCGCCGATGAGATCGAGGCGGGTATGATCGGCATCAACAGCTTTGCGGTAGGCGCGCCGACCTCCATCGCTTCGCCCGAAACGCCGTTTGGGGGCATGAAGGCGTCGGGCTATGGTTCAGAGGGGGGCATCGAGGGTCTCGAACCCTATCTCGACACCAAGTTCGTCAGCCAGTTCTAGGGAGTAAGAGCCGGTGCGGATAGACGTTCACGGACACTATACGGCGCGACCCTTTTACGAGGCGCTGGAAGCCTTGCCGGGCGTGACGGTGGAGAGGCGCCCCGCCGGGGTTCACTTCCTGAAGCGCAACGGGTCGAACTGGCTGCCGTTCTGGGATCGGATGTTCGATCCCGACGATCTGTTGCGCGATATGGACGCAAAGCAGATCGACCGGCGCATCCTGTCGCTCTCGACCCCCAGTGTCTATGAATTTTCACCGGAAGTTCGCATCGCGCTGTGTCGGGCGGAGAACGACCGGATCATCGCGCGGATTGCCGCCGATCCCGATCGGTTGAGCGCGGTTATCACTCTTCCGCTGCCCGACGTCGAAGCTGCCTTGGCGGAGCTGGAGCGGGTGCGGACGGCGCCTGGCGTCGTAGGGCTTTCGCTCGGTTCCAATCTCGATGGCGTCCCTCTTAGCGATATCCGCCTGGAACCGCTCTGGGCGCGACTGAACGAGCTTCGTTTTCCGGTCGTCGAACACCCGATGGTCCCGACCTTCGCTGGCGCAATGGACGAGTTCGCCTTGGGTGTAAGGGTGGGCTTTCTCTACGACACCAGCCTGGCTATGGCTCGTCTGATCTATGCTGGCGTCTTTGAGCGTTATCCGGACTTCCCGTTCGTGGTCGCGCATACCGGTGCGGCTTTTGTCGACCTGCTCGAACGACTCGACAACGGATATCGGAACTATGCCGATTGTCGCGCGCACATCACCCAGCTGCCCAGTAGTTTCGCCAAGCGTTTCTGGTACGATACATGCTCCTTCTACCCGCCGTTCATCGAGATGGTGGGCGGGATCGTCGGTTGGAACCGCATATTGTTCGGGACCGATTATCCGTTTGTCGACCTGGGTGCCGAGCACGTCGCGGCGTTGAACATCGATGATGCCACCCGCGCTGCGGTGCTGGGCGGCAATGCGCAAAAGCTTTGGGCGTTCTAGGCACAAGAGGAGGTCGTTATGGCCACACTGTTTCCCAATGAGTTCGTCTATTCAGGTTTCATGAAGCCGAGCCGGTTCGAAGGAGACATCTTCGAGCTGGAGGTCGAGGGCGAGGTCCCGGCCCATCTCGATGGCACCTTCTACCGCGTCGGTCCCGATCCTGCGTTTCCTGCCAAATCAGGCAAGGACATCGCCTTCAACGGCGACGGCATGGTCACCACCTTCACGTTTCGCGACGGCCATGTCGACTTCAAGTCGAAATACGCGTTGACCGACAAACTGAAGCTGGAGCGTGCGGCACGCCGGTCTCTGTTCGGTGCCTACCGCAATCCCTTCGACGACGATCCTTCCGTACAGGGTCAGATCCGCGGGACCGCCAACACCGGCATCCAGCTGCACGGCGGTCGCCTGCTCGCAATGAAGGAGGACAGTCCGCCATTGGAGATGGACCCGATCACCCTCGATACGGTCGGCTACACCAATTTCGGCGGCAAGCTCACGTCGAAGACCTTTACCGCGCATCCCAAAGTCGACCCAAAGACGGGCGAGATGTTCGCGATAGGCTATGCCGCCAAGGGCGAAGCGACGCGTGACCTTGCCTATTATGTCATCAGTCCGGATGGCGAGATCATCCACGAGGCGTGGCTGGAGGCACCATATTCGGGAATGATCCACGAATTCGTCATCGGCGAGGACTATGTCGCCTTTCCGCTGACCGCGGTGACCAGTGACATCGAGCGTCTGAAGAAGATGGACGTCCACTTCCGCTTCGACCCGTCGAAGGACAGCTATGTCGGCGTTTTGCCGCGTTATGGCCGCGGCGACGAGGTGCGCTGGTTCAGCGGGCCGAACCGCTTCGCCCAGCATTTCGCCAACGGCTTTCAGGAAGGCCGGCGGATGCATCTGGATGCGCCGGTCGCGCACGGCAATGCCTTTCCCTTCTTTCCCGACATCAATGGCGCACCGTTCGATGAGGAGAAGTCGCTGTGCCGGCTTACCCGCTGGACCGTCGATCTGGATGACAACGAGTGTAAGATCGTCGAGACGGTGCTGTCGCCGGCCACCGGCGAATTCCCGATCGTCGACGATCGCTGGCAGGGGCGACCCTACCGCACCCATTTCATGATGGTGCAGACGCCGGGGCAGGCCTTCGCGCAGGGCAAAAAGATGATCTTCCGGACCATCGCGAAGATCGACGTGACGAACGGCGAAACCATCTATCACACCGGCCCGGACGAGGTGATCTTTCAAGAGCCGATCTTCATCCCGCGGTCGCCAGAGGGGCCTGAAGCCGATGGCTATCTTGCCTTCCTCATCACTCACATGACGGGGCAGCAACTTTCCGAGCTGTGGCTGGTCGATACCGCAGACTTCGCAGCGCCGCCCATCGCGAAGGTCAAGCTGCCGATTCGGCTGCGTCCCGGCCTGCATGGCGAATGGTATGAGCGCTCGTTCATCGAACAGCAGGTCCGGATTGGCCGGGCTCGCGCTGGTGCCAATCTGATGACAAGCGACAGGTAAGGCAGGCTAGGAAATAACATGAGGCTTTGCTTGAGCCATCGCTCGGCGGCTTCTACACCGGGGTCGTGCTGCATAACGGGGATTGAGTTTGGCTGAAGCTTCGATACCAGTTCCTGACATTCCCGACATGCGGGAGCGCATCCTGCAGGCGGCGGAAGACCTTCTGCGTCGGCATGGTCCTGCGAAGACGAAAGTCGTGGATGTAGCGCGCCATCTGGGGATGAGCCACGCGAATGTGTACCGGCACTTCAACAGCAAAGCCGACATTCAGGATCTCGTCGCTGCCCGCTGGCTGCGCGGCATCGCCGAACCTCTTTACAGCTTTGTTGCACAGGATGGCCCGTCCGAGGTTCGGCTCCGCGGGTGGGTAGAGGGGCTTATCGCGGTTAAACTGGATAAACTGGCGCGCGATCCAGAGCTGTTCGCCACCTACAATTCGTTAGCCGAAGCCTCACGCAACGTGATCACGGAACACGTTGCGCATTTGCGCGAGCAGATCGCTTCGATCATCGCCGATGGCGTAAAGCGCGGTGAGCTAAAGGTGAATGACATATCACGCGCGGCTCGGGCGATTCATGAAGGAACGAGTCGCTTCCAGCATCCCTATTTCGTCACTCGGGGCGACGCTCGGCCCGATGGCATTGATGCGGTTATGGACTTGCTTATTGCTGGGCTAAAAGCCGGCGTGATTTGAAGCTGCGCTGTCCGGATTCGGTTTATGAACCATAGAACTGTCGCTTCCTGCTGAGAATTTACCCGGCGTTTTCCATTTCGAAGTGACCCGGTCGCGGGCATACGCCACGCTTTCTCGGGCTTGGGTTAAGTCATGGTTTTCTCCTTTCGTGGGTTCGGCGGTGGCGGCGCTTGCCCTGAAGCGGAAGCTGTCATTGTCGGTCTCGACGACGTAGCAGTGGTGCGTGAGCGATCCATGGACGTCATCGTCATCTCGGGATCGCCGAGCACGTCCGCCCACTCGCTGAAGCTGGGGTCGGTGGTGATGATGGCGCTGGTGCGCTCGTATAGCTTGCTGAGCAGATGGAAGAGCATGGCGCCGCTGGGAGGGATGAACGGCAGATATCCAGTCCGTCGAGGATGACGAGGTCGAGGCGGGAGCAGCCGCTCGGCAAGCTGACCCGCTTTGTTTACGGCCTTTCGTGCTACAAACGGGTCCACCAGATCGACGGTAGAGAAGAGCCTCACCTTCACGATGAGCAGAGCCGGCCAGAATAATGTATTTGGCGTCAGTTGGCAAAGCCGCCGGTGTGCAGGCGTTGAGGGCGTTCTCGATTGTAGACCTTCACAATGACTGACGAATCGAAATCATCCGAGCCTACACGAACGAGCCAAGCCGATGCTTCCCACCAGCTGACCAGCCAAAGCCCGGTCCAACAACTTCTTGCCCTGCTCGAGACCGAATATGGGCCACTGCTGACGCGGCTCTCGGCACAACTCCGCTCCCCCGAGGCTGCAGCCGATGCGCTCCACGACGTCTATGTCAAGCTGAGGGCCGACCCGTCCATCGGCTACCTCTACAACCCGCGGGGGTACCTCTACCGGATGGCCATCAATCTCGCAAAGAACCGGAGCCGGAGTGACCGGCACACGGTCAACATCGACGATGCTGGGCTATCCGAGTTTCCGGATAACGCGTCGAACCAGGAATTTGCCGCGCTTGCCACGGATGAAATGCGCCGTGCCCTGCGGGCGCTTCACGCCCTCCCGGCCCAGCGGCAGGCGATATTCCTAGCCAGGTGGCGGGACGAAAAGTCGCAAGGCGAGATTGCCGTCGAGTTCGGCTTGCATAAGCGCTCCATTCAAAAAGAGCTCGCTCGCGCGGAAGCCCATCTCCGAAAGATCCTAGGTCGTCCCAAGCAGCGGTTCTGAAGGCACTCCCTCGATCGATTGATGGGGCGTCCATGTCCGCGTCCTGCGCCCACCTCCAAAAAAATGGGGCGTCTTTTGGTCCGCCAATGTGTCCACCCCTTGGGAATAGTAGGGCTTCCTCCTCGAGCGCGCGACGGCTTCCGCCGCCGCTTTCTGTGGTGGTGGCCGACGGGGGCAGGGCGCTGAGGTTCCCGGCGCGCGCAATCTGTCTCGCAACCCATTGGGAGTCGTCATGGCGACTTATGGAAGCGTGGGCGTGGGCGTCATACCGTGCGCTCGGCCAGAGCAGACTAAAAGACGGTTGGTTCCGGTCGGAAGGCAGCGGCGTTTCGAGGGCGGGAAACGAGATACGAACGCCCGTCCGATCCTCGCCGCCTGGCAGGTTAGCTTGGCCATGCGCACGATGCGGCGCAATCTTGGCAGCGCGATCTCGATCTCGGAAATCGCGTCTCTGTGCCGACTGTCGCTCTGCTATTTCGTGCGCGCTTTCACCAACACGGTTGGGATCGCGCCCTATGCCTGGTTCGTGCAGCAGCGCATCGCGTACGCGAAACGCCTCCTGACCGAGACTGCGCTACCGTTGGCGCAAGTCGCCCTGGAGTGCGGCTTCTCCGACCAAGCGCACTTCACGAAGGCTTTCGCCAAGGCATCGGGCTACACACCTGCAAAATGGCGACGCCGGACTACTTTCCGCGAGGGTGTCTCGGGCTGATCCATGAAGATGCCAGACGGCGGTCGGGCTTATACCAAGTCCTGTAGATCATAACGCATGTGCCCATTTCGGTCGTGCCGGGACCGGGCGAGGCCTGACGTCTCAGTCCACGGCATGGCAGCGCTGGATATA
The DNA here is from genome assembly GCF_004208535.1 of Sphingomonas populi. GTDB lineage: Bacteria > Pseudomonadota > Alphaproteobacteria > Sphingomonadales > Sphingomonadaceae > Sphingomonas > Sphingomonas populi. The sequence goes on along the minus strand of NZ_SGIS01000020.1, from coordinate 44,582 downwards.
GTCGGCCAGTGAGAGGCCACAGCGTTCAGACAGATATTAAGGGACCCTTGACGGCTTCGTTCAAGGCAAACCTTGGCGGGGCAGGTCGCAGTCGTCTCTACCAAACGACTGCGTCGTCTTTTTTGGCTCAAACCGGCCAATGCGGCGGCGGCCTACTCGAAGCAGCAATAGCCGTGCTCGCAGATCAAGGCGATGGCCTCCTGCTCGTCAGGCGCTTTCACATCGAGAAAATAGCGGCGCAGCGGTGCCCACGGGGCAAGCTCTACGGGCAGGTTGTCGCCCAGCTCTACGGCCGTAAGCGCGCGCAATCGGTCGGAATTGGAGAAAAGCCAAGCGTCCATACCTGCCTCTATTCACGTCGCGCTCCGCAAGCGTCAATTGCCTGGCTGTCCTGGCGACAGCCAGGCACGTCGCGGCTGCGATGGCAACCTCCCGGCCGAACCGGATTCGACGCGAAGGCGGATTTGGGCGATAGGGCGCGCGATGACGACGATCGAAACCTATAGAGCGAATGCTGCGGCCCAGCGCGCGGCAGCCGAAAAAACGAACCTGCCGAACCGGCGCGAGATGCACGAGCGTTCAGCGATCACCTGGGAAACCATGGCCCGTGCTGCCGAGGATACACTCGGCAGGGCTGCCGTGAACCTCGCTTCCAAGGCGAGCGTCGCGGCATGAGCGCGCCGCTTGGCCGCCGGCCAAGCGGTTTGTGAATCCGGATGCACAGCGACTCTTCCCGACCTTGAGCGGAAGCTCGGCGACCTGTGACTGACACACGGGCCCTTGCCCCGGGGGAGCCGAGTCCGTCTGGTCGCAGCCTTCGAGCTGGCATCCGGCAGAATTCCTCTAACCTAGAATGAGCCAGCGTCCGGCTACCGGGCGGAAAAGTCCCCGTGACTGTCCACGATTGCTTCCTCGCTGCAATTGAGCGCACCTTTCCCTATTGCCTTACGGCGCCACGCGGTTGTTGCTTCGGTCGCGGTCCGGCAAAAGATGGTCGGGATCCAGCATGACCGATGCGATGCGCCCGGCTGGTGCCGCGATCACGGGCTTAATCCGCATCCATGTTTCGACCGGCAGCTTGATCCGCGTGGAGTGCCCATCGGCATATTTTACCTCCAGCACCGCCGGCATAACGAGCTTGTCACGGCTCTCGAGCGTGATGCTGGCACCCTTGGCCGAGTCACCATCGGTATAGGCAATGTTCGTCACCGCGAGATCGAGCTGCCAGTTGTTGAAGAACCAGCCCCGCCAGAACCAGCTAAGGTCTTCGCCAGATTCACTCGACATTTCGCGGAAGAAGTCTGACGGGCTGGGATGTTTAAACGCCCAGTCGGCAGTATATTTGCGGAAGGCAGGATCAAACCGGTCCGGGCCAAGGATGACATCGCGCAACAGCCGCAACCCCAACGCGGTCTTGAAATAGCTAACCGAGTGGCGGTATTTTTCGCCCATGACGTCCGGATAGCTCATGATCGGCGGCGCATCTTTGTCGGCCAACAGCGGCAGGATTTCGTCCACCGGATTGCCACCGCCCGGAGCATATTCGCTGTCGCGCTTGGGTCCGAAAACACCGTTCTTGAACTCGTCGCTTTCGAACGTGTCGATGAAGGTGTTGAAGCCTTCGTCCATCCAGGCGTCGCGGCGTTCGTTCGAGCCCACGATCATCGGGTACCATGTGTGGCCGATTTCGTGCGCAGTGATCCAGAACAGCTCCTTGCCCTTATCGGGGATGCCGTCGAACGCCATTCCCGGATACTCCATGCCGGTTGAACCGCCGGCGATGCTCCACGCGGTCGGGTAGGGATAGGTGAACCAGCGCCGCGAGAAATTCTCGACCGAGTCCTTAAGATATTCGGTCGACCGCCCCCAGCGGGCGGCGCCTGCGCTCTCGACCGGATACACGCTTTCCGCCAGCGCGGTCTTGCCGCCGGGCAAGTTCATCCGCGCCGCGTCCCACACGAACGCGCGCGAGGCGGAGAAGGCCACATCGCGGGTGTTGGCGAAGTGATAGCGCCAGGTCTTCTCGGCGTTTGCCGCGGGGCGTCCGCTGTCACGCGTCACTTCGTCGGGCGTGCGGATCATCACCGTGGCATCGCTGCCAGCCGCCTTGGCGAGGCGGGTGCGCTGCAGCGGCGTCAGGACTTCCTCCGCGTTGGTCAGCACGCCGCCGCCGGCGACGATCATGTCGGCGGGTACGGTGATCGCATAATCCACATCACCATATTCGCAGTAGAATTCGGAGCCGAGATAGGGGAGCGTGTCCCAGCCGCGCAGATCGTCATAGACGGCCATGCGCGGGAACCACTGCGCAATATCGAAGATCGTCCCGTTCGGGGTGTCGAGCCACGAGTTGCGACCGCCCCACACGCCTGGGATGGCATAATGGTAGGCAATGCGGAACGTCAGCTTCGTCCCACCGCCCTTGAGCGGCTGGTCGAGCCGGAGGTTCATACGCGTATCGGAGACGACGAACGGGATGTTCACCCAGGCCTTGCCGCGCAGCACTTCCACCGACGCGATGTCATAGCCGTCGCTATGCGCGCCCGCAGCGCGGCCCTTCCGACCGCCGCCGATCGTCGCTGCGCGTGAATCCGCACGATAGATATTCTGATCGAGCTGCATCCACAGGCTCGGCAGGGGATCGGGACTGTTGTTGGTGTAATCGACCGTTTCGGTGGCCGTCAGCGTCTTGCCTGCAGCGTCGATCCGCGCGGTGATCGCGTAGTCGACTCGGTTCTGCCAGTAACCTGGTCCGGGTGCGCCGTTGGAAGAGCGATAGACGTTTACGCCATCCGGCAGCGACTGCGCAGCGAACGCGGCCTTCGGGTCGAAATCGGCGGCTTGCACCGGAGCCGTGTACAGTACCGCAGCAGCGCAGGCGGAACGTAGAATTGCCCGCGAAAAATGATATCTCATCTATGCTCCTACACGTTCGATCGTGCGTGTATCATGACCATTCAGCGGCGCATTGATAGCGGACAAATGCCCATCAGCCCGGATGTCGATCAGGACCGGGTATGCCCTTGGCGGCCAAGCGACGCGAAAGCGGTTCACCGCTCATGCCCGGGGGAGCACTGGCCAAGATCGGATCGCGCAGATCGACCGCGATGACGACTGACCCAGGCACGGCGGCATTGGCGGAAGCGTAAGACGCTGTATTCTGCTATCATGGTGGCAACGCTCGCCTGCTTCGCCTTAAGCGCTTGTCTCGCGGACTGCTCCGTTGCATCTTTTTTTGCTGAAGCAACGGGGAACTCGTGAAAGAGCTCCCCGCCGCAGTTTTCGGCAACATCACGCAGCGGCAGTATCGATTGCCTGCACCATGCCATCGACGTCGGTCAGGAACGGGAGGTGGCCAGTCTGGAGCGAGACGGTCTTCCGCACCGGAACGCGGGCGACCATCTGCGCCTGGAAAGCAGGGCTTATGACCTGATCGAGGCCAGTATGGACATAAATCCGGTCGACTCGGCCGAAGCGTTCGTCGGTGACATGGACGGGCGTGACCAGCGGCGCGGCCGGTTCGTCGAGGATCAGATCGGGGAGCTTGGCCTTCAGCGGCGCGGGACCGTCGTTGACGAAGAGTTCCGCGCGTGCGGCATAGTTCACGATGGCGATACCGCGCTCCTTGCCAATGGTCAGTTGCGGGCCAATCTTCGCGTCGGGATCCTGCTGGGCGAGCGATAGCAGCGAGTCCCCGTCCTGCGGCAGATAGGCCGCGACGAACACCAGCGTTGCGATCTTTTCGGGCACCTGCTCGGCCGCGGCGGCGATGACGATGCCCGCGAAACTGTGGCCGACGAGGATCGCCGGACCCGACACGCTGTTCAGGGCTTTGACGACGGTGTCGCGATAGAGGTGTCAACGGCGGCGCAAAAGTCGGCCACGGGGCGGAGTAAAACCAGGCCAGTGTGGCGCACGCCCGGGGGAGTGGCGTGAGGGCGTAGCCCGAGGGCCACTCCCCCGGGCGTTGGCTCGATTTTCAACGGCCCCTTATTCGAACAGGCACTGGACGGTCCCGCGATCAAGTCGCGATCCAGTGATCCCGATCTTGCCGAGTATGTCGTGGGCGTCGAATGGAAGCGGACATTCGATGCCGACGATCCACGAACCTTCCGGGGCATCTTTGCCAATCAGAATGTCGTTTGCCGCCTTCGCGATCCGGCTACTGTGGATTTTCTGATCCAAGAGTTCGGAGTGGAAGCGGGGGGCTGAGCTGATGCGCTACAAATTGCACAGAGTTGCGCCGAACTCGGAAGGCTGGAGGCGGCCATCTGCTGGACGTTTAGGCAAAGGCGGTGTCGGTGAATATGTGCGCGAGCACGGCTTTGGCCACGAAGATTGGAACTTCAGTTTCGATCTGGCTAGAGAGGGAATAATGCTCGGCTACACCGTGGCCAACCCCGCAAAAAAGTATGTCGGTGAGAAATTTGGGTTAGTTTTGGCCACATACGATGCGGGTGGATGGCGCGCTGCTGGCTACTATGATGGCGCCGAATACCTTGAGACAGGCGACGCAAGACCTTCGGAGCCGTTAATCGAACAGATGGCGAGCGATGTCTTTGAACTATCGGCGTCCGGGCAAGCGCATCCGCGATATGCGGGAATGTCGATAGAGGAAATTGAGAAATCCATTCGACAGGACTTCACTTATTTCAACTGGCGGACTCCCGCTGAGAAGGTCAGGGTGTTCAGGCAACCGCTTCCAATCTCAGGTGACATATTCGCCCCCGGACGCCAGCGCATGGTCACGTCTTATGACCTCACTGAAGAGCAATTCCGGGCGATTGCGGGCACTGAGCCTAGCCTTCCCAGCGCGAGGCCAGAAGAAGGAGAGGAAGAGGGCGAAAAGACCCTGCGGGTGCATAAAAAAAGCGAGCGCAGTGCAAAATTGGTCGCAGCCTTCAAAGCAAGCCTCAACTCTTATGCTTGCGTGGTCTGCCATTTTGATTTCGAAAAGGCATATGGTGCGTTGGGGGCACAATTTATCGAGTGCCACCACACTAAGCCGATTTCGGAGATGACGCCCGGAGACAAGACCAAGATCAGCGATCTATGTGCAGTGTGTTCGAACTGCCATAGGATGCTCCACCGCTCCAATCCGATTCTCGCCCCCGGTGCACTTCGGAAGCTAATGCGCGGGGCATCCCGTTAGTGCCCATAGTAGCATTGAGGACGCGCCAAAACGGGTGAAAATCGCACCTTTCACCCAACTTCATCAAAAAAATTCCACGTTTTACGTGCTTGTTCGAATCCCTCCGTCTCCGCCAAAACCTGTTGAAATCATTGGATTTTTTCTGGTTTTGGGTTTTGCGTCCGGGTCTCCGTCCGGGTTTCCGCGTCGGATTTGGGCGAACTATTGCGGCCAGTTGAGGATCGGCTGCGATGGAATGCGCGGACCTAGGTCGGCGCGACGGTTGGAATCCGGCTAGCTGGTTGAGGATGCCGGTTGGTCCCGCCGCAGAAGCGGAACGGCGCTTTGGGGAGCGTCGACACCAATCACGGCCAGCGACCCATATTATCCCTATGCCCCAACGGGCAGACGGGTTCGCCCGAGTACGAAATGCCCTTCCCGACGATTCGGTGTACCGCAGGGCAGAGATCGACTCAGCCCTGCGCCCCAACCAAACGTAAGATGGGCGCGCTGTCGTCACCGCGAGCCGGCGATGAGAATTTCTTGCGGCCGGTCCGCGGGCGCGGACCGGCTCAACCTCAGGTGGCCGAGCGGCCTGCCTGGTCGAGTTGCTCGAATTCCAAGTCGGATAACGGGATGTCCGAGGCCGCGGCATTCTCTGCGAGATGTGCCGCCTTCGAGGTCCCCGGGATGGGGAGGATCACAGGGCTCCGGCGCAGCAGCCAAGCGATCGCGATCTGCCCCGACGTCGCGCCATGCGCTTGGGCGATCCGATCGAGGACCGATCCGGACTGAGTCAGTCGACCGGCCGCAAGCGGGAACCATGGAATGAACCCGATCCCGTTCGCCTCACAGTGATCGAGCACGTCCTCGCTCGCGCGGTCCGCAAGATTGTAGCGGTTCTGAACGGTTGCGACGGGGAAGATGCGCTGTGCCGCCCGGATTTGCGTAACACCGACTTCGCTCAATCCGGCATGACGGATCACGCCTGTGTCGAGGAGTTGGCGGATCGCTGCGAACTGCTCGCCTGCTGGGACCGCCGGATCTATCCGATGTAGCTGCCAAAGATCGATGCGATCCACTTTGAGCAATTCACGGCTGCGGTGCGCCTGGGCGATCAGATAGTCGGGATCGCCGTGCGGCTGCCACTGGTCCGGTCCCGCCCGTCGTAAGCCAGCCTTGGTCGCAATATGAAGGCCAGCCGCGTAGGGAAATAGCGCCTCGCGGATCAGCGGCTCTGTCACGTCCGGCCCATAACTGTCGGCAGTGTCGATCAGGTTGATCCCAAGCTCAGGCACGCGGCGCAGCGTCTCCAGCGCAGCTTTCCTGTCGTGCGGCGGACCCCACACACCTGGCCCGGCCAGCCGCATCGAACCGAATCCGAGACGGCGGACCGTCATGTCGCCGCCGATCGCGAACGTCTTCGTTTCCATGGTCATGCTCCTCACGCTCCCAGCTTCACGTTCAGGACGCGGCGCTGGGTAAAGTCTTCCATCCCTTCGATCCCGTTTTGCAGGCCGATGCCGGATTCTTTCGCGCCGCCGAACGGCACGTCGAGCGGCAGCGCCATATGCTGATTGACCCAGATCGTGCCGGTCTCGATCTGGCAGGCGACCTTAACGGCGCGGTCGATATCGGCACCCCAGATCGTCCCACCCAGCCCAAAGTCGCTGGCGTTGGCCTGCGCGATCGCCTCGTCGACCTGGTCATAAACCTGAATGGGGAGCACGGGTCCGAATTGCTCCTCCTGGACGAGCCGGGCGCTGTTCGGCAGCCCGGTGACGATGGCCGGCCGAATGAAGTATCCGGAGCCGGTGGGCTCGCCGCCCGTAAGGAACGTGCCGCCTTCGGCGCGCGCGGACTCGATGAATTCGAGAACCTTCTCGTACTGCATCCTATTTTGCAGCGGCCCCATGGTCGTCGCCGGATCCAAGCCGTCGCCAAGAACGGCCGCGTCGGCGCGTTTCGCCAGTGCCTGGGCGAGCGATTGGGCTAGCGCGCGCGGGGCGTAAACGCGTTTTGTTGCGTAGCAGACCTGGCCCGCGTTGATGAACGCTGCGGCGAAAATCTTGTCCGCAACCCACTCGATATCGACGTCGTCGAGGACGATCGCCGCGTCGTTGCCACCGAGCTCGAGCGTGAAGCGCTTGAGCGTTTCCGCCGCCGAGCCGAGCACCTTCTTCCCGGTCGGAGTCGAGCCGGTGAAGCTCACATGGGCGACATCGGGATCGCTTGTGAGGAGGGGACCGAGGTCGTTAGCGTCGACCAGCGTCTGGAACACACCGGCGGGAAAAATATCTGCCGCCAGTTCGCCGAGCATCAACGTGCTTAGGGGTGTCGACGGTGCCGGCTTGGCGATAACGGTATTGCCGGTAATAAGCGCCGGCCCGAGCTTGAACGAAAGCAGGGTCATCGGCCGGTTCCAGGGCATGATGGCGACGACGACACCCTGGGCGTAACGCTGCTCGATGATCCGCTCGTTCGCATTCTCGCGGAGAACTTGATCTTCTAGCCGCTGACCCGCGAAATGCGCGATGGCAGCCATCGCCCGGCCGACCTCGAAACGGCAATCGGCGATCGGGCCGCCGCGTTCACGGGTGAGAGTCTCGGCGATCCGATCGGTATTGGCGGCCATCGCCTCTGCGAAGCGCTCTAGATACGGGCGGCGCCCTTCATAACCGAGTGCCTCCCATCCTTTCTGGGCGCGCTTTGCTGCCGCGATCGCCTTCCCGGCCTGCGCCTTGCTCGCACGGGGCGCCTGCGCGAAGGCGCGGCCGGTCGTCGGATCGATCACATCGATGGTCGACGCACCGTCCGTCAGTACGCCGTCGATCAAAAGGCGGTGGGTCATTGTCCGGTCTCCGAATATCTGTGTTGCAATCGATCGAGCGCGACGCGCCCTGGCTGTCGGGTGTCGTGTGCGCGGCCAGAGCGAACTCATGGCTGGGGCGACGGGTCGGGCACATCGACCATCCCGTGTCCTTCCGCGTGCAGGGCCGCGCGAACGGCGGCACGGTTGCCGACGATGGCCAGCAGCGCGGAGATCCTGGGATAGGGTTCGAGCGAGATGCCGTAGAAACGGGTCCAGCTGGCAATAACGAAGAAATAGGCATCCGCGGCCGTGAAGGTCTCTCCGGTCAGGAACGGCCCGGTCAGATCCTGCTCTGCGACGGTGAGGCGACGATTGATATGGGCCAGCACGAGTGCCCGCATGGCATCGTCAATCTCCCAATTCAGGGGAACGAAGCTCTTATGGAGTTCAGCTGCGGTGAAGCTCTGCCATTCCATGACGCGGTAGCGCGCGATGGAACCAGCCGCCGGCATCAGGTCCTGCCGGCCGGCCCGGTCGCACAGATATTGTGCAAGGACGAGATTCTCAGTGAGGTGGCTCCCATCGTCCAGTTCGAGAAGTGGCACCATGCCGCGCGGTGCCACGGCCCGGTAATCCGTGCCGTCGGGGCGCCGCTTCTGGGTGACGTTGACCACTTCCAGCTCGAACGGGGCCCCGATCTCGCGCAGCACAATGTGAACCGAAAGCGAACTGGCGCCGGGATGCGTGTACAGTTTCACGATCCGCAGCCCTTAGAACGACGTGATCACGGAGCGGGCGATCGCGCCATGCTTCAGATCCTCGTACGCTTCGTTGATCTCGCTGATGTTGACCTCGCGGGAGACAAGGTCGTCGAGGTTGAAGCGGCCCTGCAGATAAAGGTCCGCAAACATCGGGATGTCGCGCTTGATGTTGCTCGATCCCATGAAGACGCCTTTGAGATCGATCTGACGAATGATCACGTCGAGTCCCGCCAGAGGGAACGTCTGACCCGGGCGATGCAGCCCAATCAGATAGACCGAGCCGCCCGAGCGAACCATCTGGATCGCCTGCTCGGTAGTGGGCGCGAGCCCGATGACCTCAAAGGCATGATCAGCGCCGCGCGGAAGGAGGGCCTTGACTGCGGCGACAGCGTCGCCGTCTCTGGCGTTGATGAAGTCGGTCGCCCCGAATTTGCGGGCGAGACCTTCTTTCTGGGGCTGGGTGTCGATCGCGATGATGCGATCGGCGCCGGCAAGCTTCGCGCCGGCGATGACATTGAGGCCGACCCCGCCGACCCCGATCACCACTGCGGTTTCCCCCGGTTTCAAATCTGCCGTATTGATCGCAGCGCCGGCGCCTGTGATCACGCCACATCCGAGGATCGATGCCTGGGGAAAGGGAACCGCATCGGGTATCTTCACGAGTTGGTTCTCGTGGACCAGCGTCTGCTCGGCGAAGGCAGCAGTGCCAAATCCGGTGTACACGGCCTGGCCATCGGACGTCCGGGTCAGTCGTTGCCCGTCTTCCGCCGGACGCATGGTCTCCTGCGGATTCTCGCACTGATAGGTGCGTCCCGAGAGGCACGATACGCAGTGGCCGCAAAACTGCACCAGCGATCCGACGACGTGATCGCCGACCTTGAGTTCGCGAACGTCGGGGCCGACCTGCTTGACCACGCCGGCGAGCTCGTGACCAAGGACCGCCGGGAGCGGCGTGCCGAAATCGGCTTCGGCGAGGTGAAGATCGGAGTGACACAGGCCACAGGCTTTGACCTCGACCAGCACTTCGCGCCCTTTGGGCGAATCGATGCTGACGTCCTCGATCTCGAATCGGCCTTTGTTGGCGTTGAGGACCGCAGCTTTCATGTTCCAGGCTCCTGTGTCTTTTGGGCGCTCGGACGAGAGCGCCGGTCAGGGCCTTAGAATGCGGGAATATCGGCGAGCATCCATCCGTACGCCGGTATGGGGCGATGTGCAGGAGGTATGCGGTACGATCGGTGGGCGACCCCATACTGAAGTATGGGTCGGACCAACCCCTGTCCGCTGGTGTGCCCTGTATCGCGCAGTTAGGGTAAAACCGTAGCAGAGGTGTATAGGGAGGGCGGTCGTGCAAGCAGGAACGCAGGTCGCTCTACGAACGACGGAAGACAGGCCGGTGGACGCTTTACCTCTCGTGCTCGTGGTAGATGATGATCCGGATATCCGGGCGAGTCTGACCGACATGTTCAACTCGGTCGGCATGGACACGCTGGTGTTCGCCTCTACGGCTGAGCTTCTGAAGCATGACATGCCAGACAGGCCGAGCTGCCTCATTCTGGACCTTCGGCTGCCCGGATCAAGCGGGCTCGATCTTCAGGCGCGCCTGGCCGAGGACGGCGTCAACATCCCCATCATTTTCATCACTGGCTATGCCGACGTTCCGACGTCGGTGCGTGCGATGAAGGCTGGCGCTCTCGATTTTCTGCCCAAGCCGTTCCGCGAGCAGGAACTGCTCGATGCCGTTGCGGAGGCACTGCGGCACGACCGGCAGCGGCGCCTCAATGACAGCGAGCGCAACGAGGTGCGGGTGCTGGCCGAAAGCCTGACGCCGCGCGAGATGGACGTATTGCGTGGCGTTGCCCGCGGGCTGCTCAACAAGCAGATCGCCTATGAGTTGGGTATCACCGAAATCACCGTAAAAATGCATCGGTCGAGCGCCGGGCGCAAACTCAAATCTGTTTCGGTCGCCGATATGGTTCGCAAGGTCGAGTTGCTGTCAGGCAAGTCCGGGACCGCTGGAGGCGGAGCCGGCTGAAATCCTGCCAGGGCCGCGTCAGCGCCCGGAAGGCGTGCCCCTACCGTAAATAGGCACACCCTCCCACTTCGGGAAATCTTCGTCCAATTCACGGAGCTTCCTCGCCATGGTCCGAATGTGACGGGCGCGGCGGCGATGATCGTACCGAAGGTTTCCCCAAGAACATCCGTTGCGCGACAGGCCGTGATCAGCACCCCTTCATTGCTGTTGCTGAGGCGAGCCCGGCTATTCGGTTCGCGCCGCTCGGGCGCTGGCGCACGCGCCAGTCCGACCTTGCCCAAAGCTCACCTACGCATGGTATCCCATACCGTCGTACGTCTGTTCCCCGCCCTCGTCACCGGCATAGCGTCTTCGCCGAAGCGGAGAATGCCATGGTCAGCATGCGAGTGAACGATGAGATGACAGAGGTGGCGGTCGATGCCGACACGCCGCTGCTCTGGGTTCTTCGCGACCTGCTTGGCATGACGGGCACGAAATTCGGCTGCGGGATCGCCCAGTGCGGGGCCTGCACCGTGCATCTCGATGGGGTCGCGGTCCGTTCCTGCCGATTGCCGGTCGGCGAGGTTGGCGACCGCGCCGTTCGGACCATCGAAGGCGTCGGTTCCACTCCGGTGGGCGCACGGGTTCAGCAAGCGTGGCTCGATCTCGATGTGATCCAATGCGGCTATTGCCAGTCTGGCCAGATCATGGCCGCCGCCGCCCTGCTGGCTGCCAATCCCGAACCGGATGATGCGGATATCGATGCGGCCATGGCGGGAAATATCTGTCGCTGCGGAACCTACGTTCGTATCCGCGACGGCATCAAGCGGGCCGCCCAACATGGCTGACGCGGTCCTCTCCCGACGGCAAATCCTGCGTACCGGCGCACTCGGCGGTGCCGCGCTCTTTCTCGGCGTCAATCTTCGGTCAGCCGATGTGGCCCTCGCAGCGCCAGGCGATAACGCGACCTTCAAACCCGACGCCTTCATCCGTATCGCGTCCGACGGGCGGGCGACGTTGATCATGCCGCAGACCGAAATGGGTCAGGGAATCTACACCGGCCTCGCCATGCTCATCGCAGAGGAGCTCGATCTGCCGCTCGACGGGGTGGTGCTTGAGGCGGCACCGGCAAGCGACAAGCTCTATGGGAACCCGATTTTCAAGGTCCAGGCGACCGGCGGTTCGACGTCGATGATGGGCTATTGGATGCCGATGCGAAAGGTCGGAGCGAGTGCGCGCGCGATGCTCGTGGCGGCGGCGGCGCGACGCTGGCGCGTTGACCCGCAAAGTTGCCGTACCGAAGCGGGTGCAGTTCTCCACGATCCCAGCGGTCGGAGCCTGACCTACGGTGCGCTCGCGGGCGCGGCGATGCGCGAAACGCCGCCCACCGAGCCCGTTCTCAAGGATCCTTCGAAATTCCGCCTGATCGGTCACTCGCACCGCCGGCTCGATACGCCCGAGAAGACCAACGGCCGAGCCAGATACGGTATCGATGCGATGCCTGCAGGGGTTCGGTTCGCGACGCTCGCCTCTCCTCCCGTCTATGGCGGCAAAGTTTTGGCGATCGATGACTCGCAGGCGAAATCTCTGCCCGGCGTCCGACAGATTATCGTCTTGGACGATCTGGTCGCGGTTGTTGGCGATACCAGTTGGGCGGCAATGCGCGGCCTGGCGGCGATCGATATTCGCTGGGATGACGGCGCTTTTGCCAACGTTTCCACCGAGACGCTGTACAACGACCTGGAACAAGCAGGGCGTTCGGAGGGCGCGATCGTCGTCGATACCGGCGCGCGCGACAGCCTGATCGGTGATGGAGTGATCTCGGCGAGGTACGAGTTGCCGCTCCTCGCGCACGCGCCGATGGAGCCGATGAACTGCACCGTTCACATCACGCCGGGTCATTGCGAAGTCTGGGTCGGCACCCAGGTCATGACCATGACCCAGCGCGCCGCCGCTGAGGAAGCGGGCCTCACACCGGAACAGGTCACCGTCCACAACCATCTGATCGGCGGCGGCTTCGGTCGTCGCCTCGAGGTGGATGGCATTCGAAAGGCCGTCAGGATCGCGCGCCTTGTCGACGGGCCGGTAAAAGTCGTCTGGACGCGTGAGGAGGACATCGGGAAAGCGCCCTATCGCTCCGTCTATGGCGCCTGGATGAAAGCGAAGCTCGAGAACGGGAAGCCGGTTGCATGGTCGCACAAGGCGGTTGGGCCAACGGTGGTTGGTCGCTGGCTGCCGCCGGCGTTCAATGGCAAGATCGACAACGATGCCGTCGATGGCGCGGCTGAGACGCCGTATGACTTTCCATCGAGTTTTGTCACGTGGGTGCGCCACGAACCGCGCGGCGTGCAGACCGCGTTCTGGCGTGGCGTCGGGCCGAACCTTAATATCTTCGCCACCGAGAGTTTCGTGGACCGCGTTGCGCACGAGGCGAAACAGGATCCGCTTGCCTTTCGCCGCGTGTTGATCGGCAAACATCCCCGGGCACGGGCTGTGCTCGACATCGCGACTGAGAAAGCGGGTTGGGGCGGCGCGCTCCCACCGCGGTCGGGTCGTGGGATCAGCCTGCAGTTTGCCTTCGGGACGTACCTCTGCACGGTCGCTGAGGTCATCGTGGCGGACGATGGCGCGGTTTCCGTCACCCGCATGACGACTGCGGTGGACTGTGGAACGCCGGTAAATCCGGACGGTATCATCTCGCAAATTCAGGGGGGCCTGGTTTTTGGGCTCTCGGCAGCCCTCCACGGCCGCATCACGCTCGTCGCCGGTCGGGTTCAGCAGAGCAATTTCCATGATTACCGGGTCATGCGCATGGACGAGATGCCGCGGATCGAAGTGCATGTCGTGCGAAACGCCGAAGCGCCGGGCGGTATCGGCGAGCCCGGCACGGTTTCCGTGCAGGGGGCCGTCTGCAACGCCATCTATGCCGCGACGGGTGTCCAACTTATGCGCATGCCAATCGATCAGGCGCTGATCGCCAAGGATCTCCAGGCATGACACCGCGTCGGCGCAACTGGATGCTGCTCGGCGCGGCCGTGCTGATATTCGCTGTGGTCTTTGCCTGGCGGCTGCTTTTCCTTCCCTCCGCGCTTGCTTTCGCAGGCGGGCACCAAGTCGATCTCTCGCAGTATCAGGGCGCGAGCATCACTGGCGTCCCCGCGGAGCTGGCGAACGCCGATCCGGTGACCAACGGCAAGTATCTCGCCGAAGCGACGGACTGCGCAGCTTGCCACACTGCGAAGGGCGGCAAGCCCTTTGCGGGCGGGCGGCCCTTCAAACTCCCCTTCGGTACGATCTACACGCCAAATATCACGCCCGATCGCGAGACCGGTATCGGCGCCTGGACCAATGCGGAATTCTTGCGCGCCGTGCACAAAGGCATCGGCCGGGCTGGCGAGCGACTGTATCCGGCTTTTCCGTACGCATCCTACACCCTGCTGACCGATGCGGATGTGCTGGCCATTCGGGGCTATCTCAGCACGGTGCCGGCGGTTCGCCAGGAGAACATGCCCAACAGCTTCGGCTTCCCGTTCAATCAGCGTTGGCTGATGGCGATCTGGGGGACTTTCTTCAATCCGAACACGCGCTTCCGACCCGTCGCCGAGCGAAGCGCGCAATGGAATCGCGGCGCGTATCTGGTAGAAGCGGCTGGCCATTGCGGAGAATGCCACACCCCGCGCACGCTCATGCAGGCGATGAACACCCGTCGGAAGTTTGCAGGCGGGCAGGCCGAGGGCTGGAACGCCTACAATATCACCGGCGATCGTTTGAGCGGGATAGGCGCATGGTCGCCGACCGATCTGGCCTCGTACCTCGCCAAGGGCCATGCGCTTGGACGCGGTGTGGCATCCGGCCCAATGGCTGAAGCGGTCGCGCTGAGCACCAGCCGGATGACGCCGACCGATATCGCCGCGATGGTGACCTATCTGCGCACGATCCCACCGGTCAGCAGCAAGGCTTCGCCGGCGATGGCGGGACCAGCACCCGCAGTCGCAAGCGCCGGGCCCAGCGACAATCCCGGCGGGAAGCGACTCTTCGAAGGCGCATGCGCCAGTTGCCATGCCTGGAGTGGGCGCGGGGCGGTGACGCCGGATCAGCAACTGACCGGCAACCGGGCGGTGAACGATGCAAGTGCGGCTAACGTGGCCATGATGATTTTGAACGGCATCGGCTCGCCTGAGCACAGCGGTGCCTTCATGCCGAGCTTCCGCGCTGCTTACAGCGATGAGGAGATAGCTTCGGTCGCCAACTATGTGACGGCGCGCTTCGGCGCGAAGCCGTCGCGGGTCTCGGCCGCCGATGTCCGAAAGATGCGCGAAGAATAGCCGCGACCGCGGCTTCGCCAAACCAGGAGACGTCACATGCACATGATGGATTGGAACGGATACCGCGACCAGGTTCTCGCGGGGGTCGGCGCGATCGGTAAAATCTCGCCTGACACGACGCGCGGATATGCGACGCTGAGCAACGCCGGGGAAAAAACCGGCCATCTCGACAAGAAGACGCGCGAGCTGATCGCGGTCGCGTGTGCGGTGTCGCTGCGCTGTGACGGCTGCATCACCGTCCACACAAAAGCCGCGCGTGAAGCGGGTGCGAGCGAAGACGAACTGACCGAAGCCTTGGGGGTCGCGATCGCGTTGAACGCTGGCGCGGGCTTGGTTTATTCAACCCGCGCGATGGATGCCTTCGGGGCAGCAGCGGAAGCCTGATCGCGCCAAAGGGCAAGGTCTGGGTCAGAGAGCTTCATCTCGTGCCCGGACCTGCTCTTGCCCATGGCTCCGGGCTTCCAGTTCGGCGAGACAAAATCTGCTTGGTCGGACGCCATATCTGGGCGGATCACCTTGCCCATGGGGGCCTCGGAACTGTACCCGATCTCTGCTGCGATCCGCGCAATTAGATCAACGGCACCCCCCCGAGCACCATATCGCCCGCAGCCACTCAGAAGGCAGAGGCGTGCGTGAAAGAAGACAATGCGATGAATATAATCATCAATCGGGGCTTCCACTCACCGCTGTCTCGCGTTCAGAGTGTATTGGCATCTGCACCGTGCAGATTGTCATTGCCATCATCTTTCTGCGTATCGGAGCCCTGAAGTTCGTGCCGTTACGCAGGATATCGATGAAGACCGGTAGCGGCCTTCTGCATGCAGCCTGGCTACCGGCTGGTCGAAGGCTGGCCCGTACAGCACTAGCCGACCCTCTGCAGGCCGCGCTGTGCTGGTGCACTGGCGCCCGTGAGCTGCATCGTGAAGAGAAACACGCCGAGACCGATCGCAACCGCGACGAGCGAGGCTTCGGGACCGAAGCTCCCGCCACTTAGCCACAAGGGTGCGCCTGATCGGGGCACGCTTACGAGGAGGCTTCCGTCGCTTGCCATTCCGGAAACACGCGCGCCAAAGATCGCGCCCTGCGCAAAGTTCCAGCCCGCGTGCGCGCCGACCGAGATCCAGACGCGGCCGGTGAGCAGGTAAAATCCGGCGAACGTCAGGCCTGCCTCTACTGCTATCGCGATCGTCGAGGATACCGATGCTGCAGGATTGAAGAAATGGGCAGCGCCGAACAGCGCCGCAGATAGAATGAGCGCCGGCTTGACGCTAAAGGCGCTGACGAGGAGCCGAAAGATGACGAGGCGGGCGAGCAATTCCTCCAGCAGCCCGGTGCCCAGGGCTTCGCGAATGTCATGGGGCCAGTCCGTCCACCTGCCGGCCGAGATGTCATAGACGCCGACCAGCCAGAGAAGGCTGATCACCGCCGACATGATGGCGACACCGATGGCGATGCCGAGCCCTAACTCGGCGGGCAGAGCGGTGAGAGCCAGTTCGCTGACCGTGCGCCGCTCGCCCCAGCGGACCAGCATTCCGTATGCGCCATAGGCGAGAACGACCGTCACGAAGGCCATCATCAGGATCACGGTTGCATTCGATGTGAAGCTGCGGACGATCGACTGCAGCGACAATATTGCCACAAGGACCACCATCAGTGCGGCCAGCCACAGCAGGCTGCGCAATGGGCGCCATTTGCCCAGGAGCACACCGCTAGGCGCGGGCAGGTTCTGCCCGAGATCAGCGGCGCGACTAACCCGGTCTGCCGCCGGTGTCCGGCGCTCAGGAGCCCTTGGCATAGGTGAAGCCCACATGTTGCAGTTCAATGAGATAGGCGACGACACTCGGAACCAGCACGACCCCGGGGATCAGATTGTTGGTCAGATCCGCAGCGATCGCGTCGGGGGCACCCCCCTGTTTCGCGACGATGCCGCGCGCGATCGCGTGAATCGAATCATGGCAGGCGACCATCACGGCACCGCGCCGTTGCAGTGAGGCGATGTTGTTGTTCGCGGGACCGTAGAAGCCACCCAATTTCTGCCGGTCGTCGGAAGGGGAAACGCCGCTGGCCTCGCGCACGAAGACATTCTCCGCCGGCTTCCCGCCGATATTGGCAGCGAGACTGTATTTCACCCACAGGTCCTGGTTGAACAGTGCGAGATGGGCCGACCCATGCACGGCCGCGACAGCGAGGAAGTCAGGGTGACCATGAGCAAAGGCCTGCCCGTTCATCGCTTCGCGCATCAGGTTCAGCCATGGTGCGGCGACATCCGAGCTCTCCCAAACCTGCGTCCGGGTTCCCCGGTAGCCAAGCAGGAGCGCGGAGGCCTCATGATCCCAAAGTTCGGGCCTGTCGATCATGAAGGGCACTGTGGCGAAACTGCGCCTGCGAGGGGCTGCGGCGAGCTTTCTGGACAGCTCCGCGAGCATCGGGGCGCCGGGCGCCAACCCATCCGCGCCTGAGGCCAGATCTGCGGCCCACACCGTTTGAGGAACCGAGGCGAGTAGCGCAGCACCGCCAAGCAGGCCGAAGGTCCGCCGCCTGCTGATCGAGATATCATGCATAGAGCCAACCCCTCTCAATATGCGTAGACATTGGCGACATGCCGGGCGATGCCGTCCATAAAGCCGGTCATCATCTTGATCGTCGCTGGGGCCTTCACCTCATAACGGTCGGCGAGCGTGTCGAGATTGGGATAGCCGATCCAGGTGCGGCCTTGCGCGTCCTGCCAGACGAGCATCCGCAGAGGGAGGTCGAGGCCAATCGCCTGGTTTTCCAGCATGAGTTTGGTCCCGACCTTCGGGTTTCCGAAGGTGATGACGGTGGTCGGGCGAAGCTGCTGGCCGATGCCGCGTGCGTTCTCGGCGTGATCGACACTTGCGAATATCGGGACCTTCGCTGCCGCCAGGCTGCTCTTGATGCGGGCGATCGTATCCGCCGGATTGAACTTGCTTTCCTGGGCCACGATCTGGCGCTGGTCGACGTCCGGACCGGTCTCACCGCGATAGGCCGCCGCGATCTGCCGCGCGAGGACGGTCAGATCGACGCCTTCCTTGTTCGTCAGAAGCGTCACGCAGACCAATTCGTCTGACTCGGTAAAGCGGCTGAGATACGAACTGAAGCCGGGCGAATTGCCCTTCACCTCCATGAATCCGGGATGGTGGGTGAACTCCCATCCGATCATCGCCGGCACGACCGTCCCGTTGGCGAGCTTTGCCGGCATGTACACGACGTCCCGGTCGGCAGCGTCCTTGATCAGCGTCGATCCTGCGAGACCGATGTCCCATTTGCTGATGTCCTCCGCCGAAGACCACAGGTCACCGAACCCGAAGAGATTGGACGACGCTTCGGGTGCGACCGCGACCATATGCCCGTCGATGAACTGGTAGCCCGTCGCCGGCTCGACCGGGTTGATGAACGGAACTTCCGATTTGAAGTGCGAGTGCTGGTTGTCGTTCGGATGCGAGGCCGGTCGATCGATTTTCGCCGACTTCGCAAAATCGGAGGCGAACATCGTGCTCAGGAGGCCTTCGCGCTCGATCTGATTGACGCGAATATAGTCCCGGTACGGCATCCCGCTCGCATGCTCGACCGCGAGCGCCAGCAAAGTCGCGTCGGTGGCGCTCATCTGCACCCGGGTTCCACTCTTGAAGAGCAGCGGCGCCGAACGAACCAGATCGATCAGCTCGAGCGGCGCATAGCGCTTGGTGTTGTCCAGCTTGGGGCGATAGTCAGGAATGCCAGAGCTATGCTGCATCAGTTGAAGGATCGTGACCTTTTCCCAGGCCGCCGGCAGGCCCGCGACGTGCGTCGAGATCGGATCCGACAGGTTGAGCTTGCCGTCTTCCTTCAGTTGCATGACCGCGACGGCCGTGAATGCCTGGGTGATCGGACCGATGTTCCACATCGTCTTCGTCGACGCGAGTTCGTCGAACTCGAGGCTCGCTTTTCCATATCCGGACGAGCGCGGGATGTAGGGCGCCTGCACGATGGCGAGAGTCAGGCCGGGTAGATCGTTATCGGCAATGAAGGCTGCGATGAGAGCGTCGATCGTCTCGCCGTGCAGCGAGAGGTTCGGGGACCCGCGTTCGATCGGGAGATGGGGCACCGGCGCGGTCTGAGCCTGCACGCCGCCGCCTACGATCATCGCCGGAGCCGACACCAGCACCATCCTCTTCAACCAACCAGTCCGCGTCATTCTCAGGATCCTCCAAACTGCGAACGCGAAGGGGTCGCGTTACCGATTTCAGGAGTGGTTTTGCCGCTGCGGCGTGATCCCACCATTCGACGCAAGCGTGGAGCGGCCTGTACAACGGTAGGTGTTGGCCTCGACTTCGGGCGGCTCCGCGCACCCGTTTTGTGTTTAGAGTCAGGCCCGATTTCCGTCGTGCCGGCGGGACTGGGAAGCCGCCACTTGCTTAGGATCCAGCGGCGCCAACATGATGAGGAACAGGCCTGCGAGGATTTCGGCGATGTACCGGTCCTCGAGTCTCGGCATGACGAGGAGCTTAGTCCGCCCGTAGCCACATGACCTCGCCATTCTGGATGCGTGATGGCGGGCACCAGTCGGGCAATGCCGGATGGTAACCGCCAAAACCTTCGTCAGGCCGCAGCCGGGACGGGAATCGGGTTCTCGATCATCGCGCTGTTGAAGCCGTTGAACACCGCGTGCTCGTTCGCGCCGGGGTTGTCGCGGAAGGCCTTGATAGCATCGACGACGATCTCTTCGTCGTCGGTCGCCAGCTTCTCTATCGTCTCGGCGATAAAGGCATCCAGCGGCATGGCGCGCGGGTCACCGCTCTTGCCGACCAGATCGGTATCCACCCACGGCGGAGCGATCTCCTGGACGCGCACCGACGAGTTACGGAGCATGAAACGCTGCGACATCGTAAAGCTGTGAAGCGCGGCTTTGCTGGCCGAGTAGACCGCATTTCCGGCGAGCGGCACATAGGCCAGTACCGAGGTGTTGTTGATGATGACACTGCGCGGCTGTGCCTTCAGATGCTCGATCAGCGCCGAGGTCATCCGGATCGGGCCGAGGAGGTTCGTCGTCAGGATCTGCTGGCTGACGGCGTCTTCGATCGCGAGCGACGCATCGTCGAACGGCATGATGCCCGCATTGTTGACAAGCACGTTTAGCTTCGGGAACTTCGCGATCAGTTCGGCTGCGACCGCGTCGATGCTCGCGGGGTCGGTGATGTCGAGACGGATGCCGGCCATGCCGGGGTTTGCCGCAGTGACCTCGTCGATGAGCGCCTGGCGTCGGCCCGCGACGATTACCTGATTGCCCTTGGCATGGAACGCCTCGGCAAGCGCGCGGCCAATTCCCGATGTGGAACCGGTGATGAAGATGGTATTGTCGGTGAGTTGCATGATGTCTCTCTCAGTTTTGTAGTTGTGGTCGAAGAGCAGTCTGGTCAGGCCCACACGGGGCTCCCGTCTGTGCGGACCCAGTCGGTGGCCAATGGGGTGTACGGGTCGGCAGCGTCTTCCGAGATGAAGTCGCCGTCACGAGAATCGCATGCCGGCAATGGAGTAGCGGGCATTCAGGCAAGGCGCCGTCGGCGGGCTGGACCAGCGGATCGGTTCGACCCGACGGGACGAGCACGGGCGTCCGGGTGCTCTTGCCGAGTTCCTGTAGGATGGCCGATCGCTGGGGTAGGCGCGCACATAGGTTGCCGCCTCGACACATCGCCCACCGATCGAGTGCCTGAGACGGGCTTGAGGCAGCAGTGGACTGCAGATCGTCATCTCACACCTCAGCCGAACAACGGGTGCCGGGCCGGCGCGCTGCGCAGGGGGCGGATGCAGCGTCACAGGGGGCGTGTCTGAGCCGGCCCGGTCGCTGCAATTATGCCGTCGGGCGATATGCTCAGACAGACGTGCGCCGGTCTGGCGTCCCCCTACATTGGTAGGGGGAGAGGCGGCCAAAAGGGGCATTGTTGACGTAGTCCGTCGCAGCCTGGGAAGCACCTCGTCGTTGCGGTTCGCAGCGACCAAACCCTGATCGAAGCGCCGCGCGAGGCTGCTCTTTTCAGCCCGATCCCCATACGCTGGTATCGTTCTCCGGTGCAGCGATCTCCTGTAGGGTTCCCGTTGGAAACGATGATGATATGACCCAACGCTTCGACGCAATCACCATGGGCACGGGTGCGTCATCGAGAAAGAGCCGCGCGTCGTCGCGCGCGAGGATCAGCCGCCCCTGAGACACATCATGAGGAGAGGTGCGCAATGGAAACCATAGGCCGCGATTTGCGCGAAATGCAGCGCGTTCCGCTTGCAGAATCCCACGTCGCGGCGTTACGCGCGGCGGGCACAGCGCGCCGCTACCCATCCGGGACTTTCGTCTCTCGCCCCGGCGAGCCTGTCGACCGGTTCATTTACGTCGTCGATGGCGAGATCGAGGTGGTGAACCCCTTTACGGATCAGCGCCATGTTCCCTCCACCCTCGGGCCGACCCAGTTCATGGGCGAAATCTCGTTCCTGGACGGGGGTAGTTGGTCGATGGCGATGCGAACCGCGTGTGACACCGAGGTCATTGAGGTGCCGCGTCAGACGATGCTGCGACTCATGTCAGAGATTCCCGAGATGTCTGACATCATCATCACGGTTCTCGCGGCTCGCCGCCGCCGCCAGATAGACGCCCGCGATGGCAATCTGGTCCTGCTCGGGGAAGATGCCGACGGATCGGTCCGGCGCATCGCCGAGTTCGCGAGCCGCAACCGGCTACCTTACACATCATATGCCTTGGGCAGCCCCGAAGCCCATGCGGTCGCGACGAGCTGCGCGATATCGCCGGATCGGCCCGCTGTCATTTTTGGCAAGGACAACGTCATAAGCGATCCGACGCCTGACAAGGTGGCGCGCCTGTTGGGACTCAACCGAGAACTGGTGGAAGACGAAAGCTTCGACGTTGTGATCGTCGGGGGCGGGCCGGCCGGCGTCGCGGCCGGAGTCTACGCCGGCGCGGAAGGGTTGAGTGCGCTGGTGGTGGAGGATACCGCGATCGGCGGACAGGCCGGCACGTCGAGCCGCATCGAGAATTATATGGGTTTTCCCACCGGCATTTCCGGCGCTGACCTCGTTTGGCGGGGAGAAGTCCAGGCGATGAAATTCGGGACGCGTTTCGCGATGCCGCGCCGCGTGGCAAAGCTGGAGCAACTGGAAGACGGCAAATTCTGCGCAACGTTCGACAATGGCCAGCGGGTTCGGGCAGGGTCAGTGGTGGTTGCCACCGGCGTCCAATATCGGCGTCTGCCGATCGACCGGCTGGCCGACTACGAGGGCCATGGCGTCTATTACTCCGCGACCGAGAATGAGGCGCGGTTTTGCCGCGGGGCCGAGACTGCCGTTATCGGCGGAGGCAACTCAGCTGGGCAGGCGGCTATGTTCCTGAGCCGATCGGCGGCCCATGTGCGCTTGCTCGTTCGCGGGCCATCCCTCGCAGCCTCGATGTCCCATTATCTGTCCAGCCGGCTCGAGGCAGACCCTGCGATCACGATCGAATATGGCGTCGAAGTAGTCGCTGTGGATGGCAGTGAGCACCTCGAATCCCTCACCTTGCGAAGTTGCGGCGATGGATCGACCCGCAACTTTCCGACATGCGCTCTGTTCGTGATGGTGGGCGCCGCGCCGAACACGGGATGGCTTTCCGGTCTGGTCGATCTCGACGAGAAAGGCTTTGTGCGAACCGGCGAGGTCGCGGGCGGCCATTCGCAATATGCGACCTCGTGCCCGGGTATCTTTGCGGTCGGCGACGTGCGTGCAGGCTCCATCAAACGGGTCGCCTCTTCGGTCGGCGAGGGCTCCGTGGTAATCTCAAGCGTCTGGGAATTTCTGCAGAGATAGGCGGCAGGTTCTTTCGATCAGAAGTGCCGGCGGGCTGGCGCCATGCGAGGGGCGGCCGCACGAAAATGAGCCCGCGACGGGCGCCGATGCGTCTGCGGGCGCTGGCGCGTCATAAGAGCACTCGCTCCTGGCAAGGGGCCATACCAACGGCCGCACGACTGCTACCCAAGTATGCTACCGCTAAACGCGCTATCGGTGCATCGTCAACGTGTAGTCTCGTCTGTCGAAACGACGATGCCGTGGTCCGAGGGAGAGCCCTCGGCGTTGCGTTGGCGTGCCGTTCCGTCGCCTTCGAGCAGGCAGGGCAAAGCGAAAAGGAACGCGAGGATGGCCGAGCTTAACGGAATGACAAATACCGCGCCGACTCAGTTCGTCGAGGCGTCCAACGGCATCCGATATGCCTATCGTCGCTTCGGCGCTGCCACGGGGACTCCCTTGCTGCTTCTGCCGCGCTTTCGTGGCGACATGGACACCTGGGATCCGGCGTTGCTCGATGCGCTGGCCGGGAAGCGGCCGATCGTGCTGGTCGACAATCGGGGGGTCAGCTCGACCAGCGGCATCACGCCCTCGACAATTGCCGAAATGGCGCGTGACATCATCGCTTTCTGCGAGGCGACGACGCTGAGCACTGTCGACCTGCTCGGCTTCTCCCTTGGCGGCTTTGTAGCGCAGGAAATCGCACTGCTCCGTCCACATCTTGTGCGCCGGTTGATTCTGGCTGCGACCTCGCCTCAGGGCGCGCCCGACATTCACGGCTGGCGGAAAGACATCGCTGACGCCGTGCGCCTCGACGAGCCCGGCGGACCGCAACTCCTCTACACTTTCTTCAAGCCGACAGAGACCAGTCAGGCGGCGGGAATGGAGTATCTGGGCCGGTTTCTCTCGCGCTCGGAAGATCGCGATGTTGCCAGCACCCTCCAGACGCGCGACGCCCATTACGACGCCGTATGTGACTGGGGAATCCCCGACCATTCAAAGCTGCAGCGCCTCACCGGCATTCGTCAGCCGACATTCGTGTGCAATGGCGACGCGGACGCGATGATTCCGCCGCGCTTCAGCCATCTGATGGGCGGCATGATCCCGAATGCGGTCGTCAAGATCTACCCGGACGCCGGCCATGGTTTTCTGTTTCAACATCACGCCGAGTTCGCCAAGGACGTGAGCGCCTTCCTCGACGATTGACGCCTTTGGATCCAGTCATCGTGTCGATGCGGCCGGTCGACGCACCAGATGCCGCCTGGTTCTCGGCGGGCCTTTGGGGTTGAGCTCAGCCGCGTCGCGTTTCGGTCAAGATGATCTCATGCCGCCGAACCCGGTCGTCTGAAATTCGTGAAACGCGCTCTGGATCTCGGCTTCGCTGCCCATGACGAAGGGCCCGCGTGCGACGATCGGTTCGTCGATGACCGGGCTGCTATATTGGACCAGCCGGGCTGCGGTGGGGGCCGAGAGAACAAGCGGCGTATCCGCAGCCTGTGGGGCAAACCAAATGACAGACCCGGCAGCGTAGAAATTCGCGCTTCCAAGCGCGACGGCGCCGCTCAGAATGTAGAGGAAGCTGCGCTCATTGGCGCGAAGTGGGACCGTACGATGGCCGCCTGGTTCAATCTCCACGTCGATCAGCGTCAGGGGCCAACGGCTCCATTCGGGGTCGGCTTTCGCCAAGCTCCCGGAGCCGTACACCCTCGCCGTCGACCCATTTGAGGTATCCGCCAATGCGCTTTCAAGACGTTGTTCACGCGTCCCAGGTGCGCTGTTCCGTAGCGCGGCCGGCAACGCCAACCAGAGCTGCAAGGCATGAACGGGCGCATCGTCGGCAGGCTGACCACCATGGAGGATGCCTTTGCCCGCAGTCATCCATTGCACTTCGCCGGGGCCGATCATGCCGCGATTGCCGACATTGTCGCCATGCTTGAGCGTGCCCGACAGGACGAACGTCACCGTCTCCAGACCCTTGTGCGGATGCGGGTGGAAGTCCGTACCTGGCTCGATAAAATCTTCGACCAGCAAGACGAAAGGCGATTGGCTCGAGAATTCGCCAGGCGTGACGACAAAGCGATTGCGCGCCCCTGGCGCCAGATCCTGCAGCGGGCCGGCCCGAGCGACTCGATCGATGATGTCATCCATCTCAGGCCTCGACCGTCACACGAACAATAGCCGCGGGATTGGCTTTTATCCTGAAGTCGATGGACGGGATGTTCATGGGGTGCAGGTCCGCTCGCAACCAGTTGTAATGCACTCTAACATCGCGACCCGCCGGTGTTTCGCAAGGAGGCACAAATTTGTTACCCGGAAGAACTCACGTGCCGCATGACTGCAGGGTGGTCGCCGACGTACTCACGCGAATCGGCGACAAATGGTCGGTCTTCGTCGTCATGTTGTTGGGCGAGAAGGATTGCCGTTTCAGCGAGCTGCAGCGCGCCGCATCGAGCATCTCCAAGCGCATGCTGACGCTGACGCTGCGGCGCCTCGAGCGCGACGGCCTGATCGAGCGGACGGTGTTCTCGACCCTGCCACCATCGGTCCACTACGCGCTGACGCCGCTCGGACGCTCGCTTCGGGGGCCTATTGACATGCTGGGCCATTGGGTCGTCGATCATCAGAAGGAGATCGTGGCAGCGCGCGAGCGCTTTGATGCGCATTCGCCCGGCCGCCGGCACGACTTGTGAACCGAGGCGCTTGCGAGCCGGTTGAAGACGGGATTTGAGAACTGCGCCAGCCTCACATAAGGCAGCAAAACTCAAAGACGAAGGAATTGACAGTGATCGAAGCCGTCGCGATTGCGCTCGTGCTACTGGTCGGTGTTCTCATCGTCGCTTTGCTGGGCAGCCGGGGGCGGCTTCGCGAAATGCGCCGTCATCTGGATCGCAGCAAGAGCGAGCTCGAACGCCTCGGCAACTCGGTTCCGCAATTTCTATGGAAGGCATCTGCCGACGGACTCGCCGAAATCGTCAACCACAGATTCTCGGAGATGACAGGCATCGCCGAGGTAGGGACTAGCATGGAGGTGATTCAGGGGGCGTTTCATCCCGACGACGTTGAGCCATTTTTTGCGGAATGGGCACGGGCCCGTGAGATAGGCAGAGAGTTTCGTGGCTACCATCGCCTCCGCATGGCAGATGGCACCTACCACTGGATGCACGCTGTGGGGTGCCCGCAATATTCGGAAAGCGGCGCGATACTCGGTTGGTATGGTGCGACGTCGGACGTGGACGCCGAGTTCCGCGCTCAGGAGGAGGTTCGCGCGCTGAATCAAGAACTCAAGAGTTTGGTGGAAGAGCGCACGCTGGAGCTAAAAAAGACCCGATGGCGATATCGGACTCTTTTCGACGATCCGAGCCTCGGCGTGATGGAGCTCGACTTCAGCGAAGCCAAGCGGGCTCTGGAAACTCTGCGTGAAGAGGGTGTCCACGACGTAGAGGCGCATTTCGAACACCACCCCGACCATTGGGACGCGATGATCACAAAGGTTATGTTGACAGATCTCAACGCGGCGTTCGCGGAGATGTGCGGCTATACCGATGGCGGCGATGCCCTGCGTGCGGGGCGGTTTGGCGGTACTCAGTTATGCAGCCGGGAAACCTTGTCAAAGCTCTTTCTCTCGAGCCTCGCCAGCGACAGCGGCGGTTTCAGCCTTACTACGGAGATTTCGAAAGTCGACGGCAGCCGGCTCGTCGTGGCGTGCTCGATCCATTACTCACAGGACTGTATCGCGACTATTACGGCAGTCGACATAACAGAGCGCGAAACAGCACATGACCTGATGCTCGCGGCTCAGAGCGAGCTCGCGCGCGCCAGCCGCGCGGGCTCGATCGGTGCGTTCTCGGCATCCATCGCTCATGAGGTCAATCAGCCCTTGACGTCGATGGCGATCGACATCGAAACCACGCGCCGTTTAGTGGATCGCCCTGAAGTCGATCGCGCAAAGCTGAAGAGTATGCTCGACCGGGTCAGTCGCAACGCAAAGCGCATCGCCGACATCGTCACCAGTATTCGGGAACGCATCCGAAACCGGCGACGCGACGCGCAAGCCGTCAAGGTCTGCCTGATGATCGAGGACACCAAGACACTTTTGCATCGTGAAGCGGCTGCCCGAAGGGCCAGCCTGGTGACGCATTGCACGGTAGGTCTAAGGCCAGTCTTCGCCGATCCAGTAGAATTGCAGCAGGTTTTGGTAAATCTCGTCGTCAACGCCCTTGATGCTGTCGTCGATGTGCCCGAGGAAAAAAGGACGATCGACTTGCACCTCGATCCTGACGGCCCGGACAGGATCCGCGTTCGCATCGCCGATTCAGGTCCCGGTATACCGCCCGACGATCTCGATAAGATTTTCGATCCGTTCTACACGACCAAGACGAACGGCATGGGAATTGGGCTTCAGATTTGTCGTTCGATTGTCGAGGCTCTTGATGGCGAGCTGCGTGCGTTCAACCGCCCGGAAGGTGGTGCCGTGTTTGAATTTTCCTTGAATACCGTCCCTGCATCGGCGGAAATCGCCGCGGCCGGTTGACGCCGCTTCCCTTGAGAAGGCGCACGGCCGCGCATCTGCTTTCTATCCGACGACCGCAAATACCTCGCTCGCCGCGTTGGCGCCTGCCAGCGGTTTCTGTGCATCTTCTCCGCATTTGGAACTCGCGCGCTTCAACGGGGCGCTGCGCAGGGGGTGATCGGAGCCGCAGCCGGCAAGAACTGGTGTCGCGCGATAAGACGCACCGTGCTGGCAGCCACAAGCAGCACCAGCAGGTTCGCCAATACGAAAATTGGTGGCGCTATAATCGAAATGGCACCCGCGTGATCCAATGGGCTCAGTCGAATTACGGCTGCTGCGAGCGCGGTCGCACCGAACGTAAAGGCCCAATAGCTGGCCGAGAATGGCTGTTCCGTGATCCAACGGCCCATTCGCAGCAGCAACATCGCCTGAAGACCCGCATAGCCGATCATGGCATGAGCCACCAAGTCGGGGGCTCCGGACCCGACCGACAGATAGCTCACGACGCCGACAGCCGGCGGCGCCAATTGGATGCCAAGCGTTGGTCGAAGCGCGGGCGGTAGCGGCGTACCGGTATAGAGCCGGTGCAGAAGAACGGATTCGATCGCGAGCCACGAAAAAAAGCCCGCGCCGAAAAGCATTTGGCCCCAATCATGCCAGCCAAGTGCTGCGGCGACCGTTCCGCTCACAAAGCCGCCAGCCACCGTCGGAAGGTAAAGCACCGGTGTCGTGGACGCGGGAGATCGGTCACCCCGCCAAAGCCGCCCGGTACGCCATAACGCGAAAATCACCGTGATTGCCCCTCCGATGGCGAAGAATATGACGGCAAGCGTGCGCGAAAACGCCAAGGCGCCCTGCGCGATCAGAAGAGTACTAACGCCGGCAAGCCCGATGAAACAGCATTGGACCGGATGCTCGGCTTCTGCCCGGGCAGCCTCCGGGGCCTGGACCCATTTGAGCGAGTATAGTGAAGCAATCGCGATCCAAGCGACGCACGCGATGAAGAACAGGCCTTCGCCAACAAACCCAGGCAGGTGCCAGGTCACGTGGGCGGCACGCCAGACGTTTGAAAAGCCCGCAAGCCCCAGGACGATTCCGAACATCGAGGCGGGTATCCGCGGCGAAAGCCGCCTTTCAGATTGCGTCAAGTTCGCGACTCCCATTCGTGCGCGAAGCAGTCAAGCACCCGCCCGCCACGGTGTTGGGCGGCACCCTGCACGGCTTTCGGATGGCGGCCAATCCAGACGGTGGTATGGCCCCGGGGGGAATCAATCTCGACCAGATCCGATCGCAAACCGCGCCTGATTCAGGACTTCACAGGCAACCTCGACACCGTAGCCCTTCAGCGATCGGACGATAGTGAAGCACCTTGGCATCGATCGCCCAACATTACGGCGATCGCACGATCCAAGTCTTGGATCGAATATCGCACCGCAGAAAGTCCTGTATGGAAGTCCGATGGCCCGGCCGCGGCGCCATGCGCACCACGCTCAATCATCTGGCCCAGTTCGGCAGCGATCGCTGCTGCCCGTTGCGCGACTGCAAGAAGTTCCAAATCAGGACGCATCGCAGAATCTGAGCGCAAGCTGGGTGCGACGATAATGTCAGATTCGACGCGATCCCGCTCGAGCGAAGTGACCAACCGAAGGAGCGATACTCTGCTGCCGGCCAAACGCGGCGGATCGGACTCCAGGAAGTGGCGCGCCGCCGTGAGGTTGAGCGCGGCGAGCCAGGCTGGGCGATCGTCGCCCAGGCGGTTGACCAGCGGAGCCGTGTCCCGGTGCAGGCGGCCCGTCCCGGTGCTCTCCACTCCATCCGTGTCACGGATGCCGGTCAGGCTGCTCGACTCAGATTGTAGAGGCATTGTCGCTCTCCCCTCGGGAGCGCTCAACCTGTCAGTGACTGCGGCATAAACCTATCCGATTTCGGCAAGCACATCCGGAACGCGCCAAAATCGTTACGCAGCCGCTCTTGTCCGCGACGCCCGCAACGTTTCCGACGGCGTCTCGTGAAAATGCTCCTGATAGTAAGCCGCGAAACGACCGCCGTGTTGCATGCCGTAGCGATTGGCGACCTCAAGGATGTTGGTACCTCCGCCACTCGCCAAGATGTCGCGACGGGCGGCTTCGAGGCGACGGACACGCAGCCACTGGGTCGGCGACATGCCTCGGAAACGCGCAAAGGCGTGATGAAGGGTTCGCTCGGGGACGCCTGCGGCGCGCGCGATTGTTTCAATGGTCACGTCCTCGTGCAGATGCGCTTCCATAAACGCTTCCGCGCGGTGCACGTGGCCTGGTGCAGCAGCGGATTTTTGAGGCAATTGCACTGCGCGTCCATTCAACATGGACTTCATCATACCGGCAATGGAATCCTCTACGCCCCCGCGGACCGAAGCAGACTCAAAGGCGGCCCCGCCGCGCTGGAGCTCGCGGCAGACGAACGACAGATAGTCGATCAGGCTACCGGCGAGATCGGTAACTGGTTCAGGGTCGATGCCGACACCGGGGCCGACGAAGCTCTCGTCCCCCAATTCGATCATCTTGCGGGGAACACTGACGGCGAGATGGGCATCGGCAATTTCATGGACAAAGCGGTACGGCGTGTCGGGTCCTAGCAGCATGTAGTCACCCACGGCGAGAGACTGCAGCTCGTTTATGCCGGTGACCCGCATCTCACCGCGTAAAGGCACGACAAAGATATACTGCGCCCGGTTGGTCTCTTCGATAAGCGTATCAATATTACTACCGTAAGCGATCTGATTGAATGTGGTTCGCTCGATCCGGGCCGAAGAGTGACGAAAGTCGAGCGGCACGCTGCTTTCATGACGGACAAGGCGGTGCGGGCAAAAGACCTCCGACACACTCTGTATCGCGCGCCTGGGGTCGCTGCACCGTTGAAGGTCGAAGCGAACCGGATCGAGCACGTCCGAGCGATGCGCAATAAAAAAGTCGTCATCCGCCATCGCGGCCATCGTGCGACCAAGGTTCATAATCATGGCCATCCGCAAACTTTATGCCCATCGGGTCAGTAGCACGAGCGGTGGTCATCGGGACCCATACGTCGGTATGGGGCAGTGCTATTTCGAGCAATACCCTTCGAGCGGGCCGCGTGCTTCGATTGAGCGGCAAGCAACGCCGAGCCGATCCTCCGGCCCCGGCTTGGCGACTTCACGACGGGAGCCTTCAGTACCTTTCAATCCAGGGCGACCGATCCAGCGCCGGCTTGGGCGATGATTTGATCCTGGTCCGGCGTACCGCCGCTTGCCCCCACCGACCCGAGGACCGCCCCCTGATGGAGGATCGGCACACCGCCGGGCAACGTCATATACTTTCCTGCTGCCACCCCGCTTACGCCAAATAGCGGGGCACCAGGCTGCACGAGGGGGGTGAACGCGCCGCTCTGAGCGGCAAACGCTCGAGCCGCATGCGCTTTGGCAAGCGCGAGATCGAAGGCGCCGGCCCAGGCACCGTCCATTCGGGTCGCAAGGACTAAGTCGCCGCCGGCGTCCAGGACGATGATGGTCGCGCGCACTTTCAGAATACCAGCCTCTGCCATCGCCGCATCGACGGCAATCCCCGCATCCCCGAGAGTGATCGTTTGAACGAGAACTGGCATGTTCGACACCCGGTACGATTGAACCAACGTGCTGGGCCCACTTCGGCAGGATCCAATCACGCCAGATATGAGGAGAGCCCATGCCAAGCTATGGGCTGACAGGAATCGAAGGCGCGGCTGCAGTGCGGTCCGGCGCCGCCAGCAACATACCCGTAGAGGCCGGGCGGTCCTGTTCAGGACCCTGTGGGGGATGCAGGCGGCATAGCGGATATTCCGCTATGCCGCCTGCCTTCCTCAAGCCTTGATGAAGGCGAGCAGATCGGGGTTGAGCACGTCCGCATGCGTCGTGAGCATGCCGTGCGGATAGCCCTTGTACACCTTGAGTTCGCCATGCTTGAGAAGCTTGACAGAGAGCTCGGCCGCGTCGGCGATCGGGACGACCTGGTCGTCATCGCCATGCATCACGAGGGTGGGGACCGTGATCCTCTTCAGGTCCTCGGTGAAATCCGTTTCCGAGAACGCCGCGATGCAGTCGTAATGTGCCTTCGCACCGCCGATCATTCCCTGGCGCCACCAATTCTGGATGGTTCCGGGATAAACCTTCGCGCCCTCGCGGTTGAAACCGTAGAACGGGCCGCTTGCGACATCGAGATAGAATTGCGCGCGATTGGCCGCGAGCGCGGACCGGAAGCCGTCGAACACGGCCATGGGCGTGCCGTTCGGATTTTTGTCCGATTTCACCATGATCGGCGGGATCGCAGCGACCAGCACCGCCTTGGCCACGCGTCCCGGCTTGGCCCGGGCGGCGTAGCGCGCAGCCTCGCCGCCGCCGGTCGAGTGTCCGATATGAACGGCATTCTTGAGATTGAGATGATCGGTGAACTCGATCACATCGGCGACATAGGTGTCCATGTCGTTGCCGGTATCGGTCTGGGTAGAGCGGCCATGACCACGCCGATCATGGGCGACCACCCGAAAGCCGTGGCCCAGGAAATACAGCATCTGCGCATCCCAGTCGTCAGCGCTAAGCGGCCAGCCGTGATGAAATACGATCGGCTGCGCCTCTTTCGGACCCCAATCCTTGTAGAAAATCTGGGTGCCGTCCTTGGTCGTGAAGAAAGTCATGTCTTGGACTCCGCGTGAATGGGTGGGCGAGATAGAAGAGGCCCAGGCGGGGGCCGCCGCGATCGCGCCGGTTGCGAGGAGACCTCCAAGCATTCGGCGACGGTCAAGGTTGAGCCATCCTTCAAGGGCGATGAGGGGCGGCGCGGTCACGATGCGCGTCCCCGGGCAGCGACGGCCCCTTCGATCGACCAGTCGGCAGGGTTGCGATCAGAATGGGGCATCGGCGATCCATGGGACGGAGTGAAAGGCGCGCGCTCATTCTGTCGAAGCCGACTGCCCCCCGCCATTCTACCTGAGCAGCACCGACCCCATACCAAGGTTGGCGCTCCGTGCTGCCCTGGACTATGCCGCCGTCTGGATCGCCTCGGCGGCAGGCAGAATGAATGCGAAGATTGCCCCGCCTTCTTCCCGGTTATGGACGTTGAGTGTGCCGCCCATGCTCTCGACGGCATTGCGGCAGACCTGGAGACCCATCCCCATCCCTGTCGCCTTCGTCGTGAAAAAAGGCTCGAACAAGCGCGTGAGCTGGTCCTGCGGAATGCCAGGTCCGGTATCGGCGACGGAGACCGATACGCCCCCACCCATGTTGCGCACGGACACAACGATCCGCCGCGAACCCGGGGTGGCGATCATCGCCTCGGCTGCGTTGGTGGTAAGATTGACCAGCACCTGCTGAAGCTCGATCGGATCGGCTTCGATCGGCGGGAAATCGCTGTCGCATTGCAGTTCCAGCGTTGCTCCTGCCCGGCGGACCTCTCCGTCGAGCAGATCACAGGTTTCGGTCACGAGTGCGCAAAGGTCGAACTCCGATACCTTGCGTCGATGCGCGGTTACGCTTTCACGCGTACGCTGCACGATTGTCCTGACGCGTTCGACGGTCCGGGTCAGCCGCTCCAGGCCACGAATGGCTGAAGCCAGGTCTGGCTGGTCTGATCGGAGCCACCTGAGCGTCGTTTGCACGTCCATCGTGATCGATGAGATCGGCTGGTTGAGTTCGTGTGCGATCGTTGCCGAGTAGGCTCCAATCGTAGCAATGCGGTTCGCACGGGCAAGCTCGTCCTGTGCGGCGCGGCGCAGTTCGGCAATACCTTCCTGCTCTGTCAGGTTGAGGTGGCTCGACAGATGGAGGCCGCTCTCCAGGCGGATCACGGTGAAAAAGACAGTGATGCGTTGACCGTCCTTCCCGATCAGCACCGTTCGTCCGTCGATATATTCCGATCCGTAAAAGGCCATCTCAAGTTGCCGAAGGAGAACCTCGGGGCCGTCTTCCGCATTCTCGGCAGGAGGGTTGGCCGCCAACTCGGCGAGATTCTCGTATCCCATAAGGCGGGCAAGGGCTTCATTGACCCGGGTCGTCTTGATGAGGCCGAGGCAATGCTGAAACAGGTCGGGATGCGCATTCATGTGGGCGCGCAGGTCGGTGACACCTTCGTCGCGCAGTTGGTCGAGGATCGGCTTCGTGGCCCTGAAATCCATTTCCGCAAAGCTGATGTTTCCAACGTCGAACAGGCTCGTGTAGCGCGCTTCGGTGCGGGTCAGTTCCTCCGTTCGCTCCTCGACGCGCTGTTCCAGTTGCGCCATGAGTTCATGGATCTTCTGCTGGGCAAGCACCTCCTCGTGGATGTCGGTGCTGCCCCCATAGAAGCGAAGGATTTCGCCGGTCTGGGGCGACCTGACCGCTCGACGCGCCATCGACATCCATCGGTAGCTTCCGTCCTTGTGGCGAAGTCGGACCTGATGGGAGACGTCTTCGCCGGTTTCCAGAGAGCGGATGAGTTTCTCGCGAAGTGGACCCATATCGTCGGGATGGACGCATTCGCGCCACGTCTGCCGTGCGATCCCCTCTTCGCGCTCGACCCCGGTAATCTCCGTGAACCGACGATTGAGGAAATCCCACCGGCCGTCAGGCGTCGAGCGCCATAGCAATTGGGGGACGGAGTCAGCGAAGGTGGTCAGCTCGGTCCGGCTATCTTCCAGCTCCAGGCGCATCGCCTGGAGCTTCAGCCGATTGATGAGCAGCGCTGCGGTTAGCGCCAGGGCGACCAGGACGAAACCGAGACGAAGTATGCTTGGCAGATCGGACGTGCCGCCGTGAACAAGGCCCCAGGCCAGGATAGACAGTGCGGCGCAGCCCGACGTCGCAATCAGAATATCGCGCCGAGCGCCTCGAAGGCCAACCAGACCGAGAACGCAAATATAGATAATCGCGACCGAGGCGTTCAGCGCGGCGTTACTGTCCACGACGAAGATCGCCGCAGCCAGGCCGGCCGCGATGATGCCAACGCCGGGTGTCAACTTTGCGCCTTCCACGTGCGAACTCCGTTTTCGACGTCGGCCGACGGCTTCGGTCCATTATGTCCTAAATAAGGGGCCGATCGCCCCTTGCCATGGTGCATATCGCCAATCGAGCGGGCCTTGGGCAACCTCCTTCCGACGGAGGATTAAGTCATGCATACCTACGAGAACGCCCCGACCCAGTTTCGTCTCGACCGGTGCGCCGCCGACGACGATCGAAGGCAAGCAGCTCGGCAGGCATTGTCGCTGCCGTGAGCGCGGTCGGCAGGACGGGTCCAAACCAACTCACGTCCATGCACCCCATACCATTGTCCACGTTCACCGCACGAATCCGCTTCCGTAAATTCACGGAAACAAAGGAACGCACATGGACAAGCTCGCATCGGAAATCATCGACGCTCATGGCGGTCTGGCCCACTGGAAGTCGTTCTCGACGTTGACCGCGCATCTTATCCAGGGCGGCGCGTTGTGGATGCTCAAAGGCAAGCCAGGCGTTCTCGACGATACCAGCGTCACCATCGATCTTCGCCGTGAACGGGCGTCGCATGCCCCTTTCGGCAACGCATCGCGTAAGTCGATTTTCACGCCGGCGCTGGTCGAGCTTCGGTCCGACACCGACGAGACGCTGGAGTTTCTGGAAAATCCCAGGTCCTCTTTCGTCGGTCACACGCTGGAGACACCCTGGTCCGACCTGCAACTCGCCTATTTTGCCGGGTGTGCGATGTGGACCTACCTCACCATGCCGTTCCTGCTCGCCGAAGACGGTGTTGAGACGCATGAACTCGATCCTTGGGAGGAGAGGGGCGAGAGCTGGCGGCGTCTGCGAATCCGTTTCCCCGCGACGATCGCCACGCACAGCACCGAACAGACGCTCTACGTCGGCGCTGATGGTCTGCTGAAGCGCCACGATTATGACGTCGAGATCGCCGGCAACACCCCCGGCGCGCACTTCGTGTCGGATTACGTGAAAGTTCAAGGGCTGATGTTCCCGACCAGGCGGCGCATCTATCCGCGGCAGCCCGATGGTCAGGCGATGGCCGAGCCTCTGGTCGTCTCTATCGATCTCGACCGGATCACACTGAGTTGAGCACCGGCGGCCGGGAAGACGGCGGCCCTCCCGGCCTCCATTCACCTGCCGCTCGCCCGGATTGATGAACGAGGTAAGATCATGGCCGACCTGAACGAGAATGCTGCGATCGGCCCGGTCGCAACCGATCATATCCTTATCGACGGCCTTCGCATCCGGTACGCCGTGGATCGCCGGGCTAGTACTGGCACGCCGATCCTTCTCACGACGCCCTTCCCGGAAAGCGTCTTTGCTTTCCTGCCGGTTTGGGAGGACTTCGCTACGCTCGGTCCCGTGATTGCCGTCGATCTGCCTGGGTTCGGTCGTTCCGAGAGCCGGCAAGATCTGATGTCTCCTTCAGCCATGGGCCTGTTTCTGATCAAGCTCCTCGACGCGTTCGAACTCACCCGGGTCCATGCGGTCGTGCCGGATGTCGGAACCCTGGCGGCGTTGTTCGCCGCCGCGCAGCACCCTGAGCGGTTTGCGAGCATCGTCGCCGGAAGCGGGGGCGCAGCCATGGACCTTCTTGGCGAGCCACTCATGCAGATCGCGCAAAGCAGCAGGTCGGATTTTGAGGGTGTCGATGGCGGCGAGCAAGTTGTCGGGCTTGTCCGCCAACTCGCAAGGATTACACCTCAAGATGCCGTCATAGAGGACTATCGATTGTCTGCTCTCGGGGATCGCTGGAACAAGGCCGCGGATTTCATTCGTGCCTATCCGCGGGATCTGCCGCGTCTCGCCCCGCTCCTTCCCCAGATCGACGTCGCGGTCCTCGTCCTGTCGGGTAGCGGAGACCCCTTTGTTCCGCCGTCAAACGGTGCTTTCCTGCAAGCGCACCTGCCGCGTTGCGAAGCGCATGTCATCGAGGCGGGCCATTTCGTCTGGGAAGACGCCCCCGAAGAATATGCTCGCCAGGCAACCGCCTGGATCAAGCGGCATGACATGGCGGTTCCGCACTAGCGGCAGCACCCGATAGTCCGCCTTTTGGCAAGCCGGGCTTATCCGAATAACGAGATCGACATCGTCGGCCTGCGCTCGCGCTTCAGTATCGCCGCATCGCGCCAGCAACCGTCAACACGTTCTCCA
This sequence comes from Sphingomonas populi, assembly GCF_004208535.1. Lineage (GTDB taxonomy): Bacteria > Pseudomonadota > Alphaproteobacteria > Sphingomonadales > Sphingomonadaceae > Sphingomonas > Sphingomonas populi. The sequence continues at coordinate 8,084 of NZ_SGIS01000020.1, read as the reverse complement.
ACCAGATTTCGCTCACCTTTAGAGCGAGCTTCTCCAGAACCAGATGTGTCGCCAGACGTTGCCATGCCCGCGCGCGGACCAGTCGCCGGACCGGCATGGAGCCGGCGCGGGCCGACGTCACCGTGCGCATGGCGAACGACTGCTCGGTCGCCGGCAAACCTGGACACAGTCGAGCCGACTGCGGGAACGATCGGATGGGAAGGATCGCAATCACCATCTGCGACTGACCAGATTCATGTCGAGGGCAGCTCACCCGTCATCAGGAAGAGGGTTCCCACATCGGCAGCGACATAGCGCGCATCAGCGTCGAGCTTGCGGGACATCAGGTCCACGATCCGCGAACCGAGACCGTGAAGCGATTGCCTTGCGTCGGCTCGACCGCAGCCGCGATCTCGCACCTCAAGGGTGAATCCGCGGGCAGTGTCGATCGCCAGCACGACCTTGATCACGCCCTGCTGGTCCGGGGCGTACGCGTGTTTGCATGCGTTGATCACGAGTTCCGTGACGATGATTCCGATGATCCCGGCGAAATCACTCGGCGTGATGACCGGTTCAGCCTCAAGGTGAATGTGACGATTCTCGCCGCTGAAACTGCCCTGCAGCCCCGCGAGAAGATCCATGAGGTAGGCACACAGATCGATGCCATCTTCGCCATGTGACCTGTACAGCTGTCGATGTACGCCTGCGATGGCACCAATTCGCTGAACCGAGATCTCAAGTGCAGCCCGGGCTGCCGGATCACTGACTTCGCGCCCCTGTGACGATAAAAGCGCCGACAGCAGTTGGAGGCTATTTGCGATCCGATGATCCGCTTCACGCTGCACGGCGTTTTCGTCGCCCGTCGAAGCGAGACGACTTGTCAGCCCCTCACCATTTATGACCATCATCGCGTCAATCCTCCACAGATACCTTTGTGGTCTGAGCCCGCGCGTAAGGAAACAATACGGAAGTCTGCTCTTACCTGTTCTGAGGCAGGGGATCGGCCAGCCGCCCCCCGCCTCCTTTGGTATCGGTACAAAATCAGGAAAATGTCGGGTTGGCGCGCCGTCTCAGCGCGGCAACCAAAACTCGAAGATCGAGCCGCCGCCGGACACATTGCGCGCCTGTAGATCCCCGCCCATCGTCTCGACGAGCGTTCGGCAAATCGGTAGGCCCATGCCGACCCCGCTCTGCTTGGTGGTGAAGAACGGATCGAAGATCTGCGGGAAGTCCTTCCCCTGGATTCCCGGGCCTGTATCGATGACCTGCACGCGAACTCCGCTATCGTCCTGATCGATTTTGAGACACACCCGGCGCGTACAAGGCGGCATCCTTTGGACAGCTTCGATGGCGTTCAAGACGAGGTTGACGAGTACCTGCTGAAGTTCGGCAGCGTCCGCCTCGAGCAAACACGGATTGCTTGGCCGCGCTACTTCGAAATGCACCGCGCCCTCCTTGATTTCGCGCTGAAGGAGCAGCGGTATCCCTTCGGCGATGGTGACGAGGTCGATCAATTCGACGCTGCGCCTATGGCTCAGCACTCGGTCGCGAGTTCGGTGGATGATCTGGGATAAACGTTCACACTGACGCGCAACCCGTTGCAGGCCGACGGCGCCCGATGGATGGCCGAGGCTTGAGAGCGTGTGCTCCAGCGCCTGCAATTCGAGCCTCATCGACGTGAGAGGCTGATCAAGCTCATGCGCGAAGCAAATTGAAAGCGCCCCTATCGTGGCTGACCGGCTGGCCTGAGCGAGTTCTGATTGAACGGCGAGCCGAAGCTCGGTCGATCTCTGTTGCGCGGTGATATCGACGAACGTCGCGTAGCAGGTCAAATCCTCGGAAATGTTGATCGCGTATGCGACCGTCACCTCCTGGCCATCCGCCATCGTCAGATCGGTGACGCCATCAAGCGTGTCTTCCCCCGTAAACATCGCCTGAACTACCAGTCGGAGAGGATTTTTCGATCCGAGCCGCCTGAACAATTCCCGATGTCCAAGCAGGCAGGCGTCGGCATCCTCGAACCCGAGCATGCGTGCCAGCGTTCGGTTTACCTCTATCGTTCTGGCACGGGCAAACAGGTCATCGACAGCTCCCGGATTTGAGGCGAGCAGTTGCGACAACCCCTGCAACCCCGCGCGCCGCAGGGCCTCCAACTCGGTTTTGACGCCTGCTGCGTCGATCTCGATCACGCCGATACGGCGGTCGTGGAACAGGGAGCGGAAGCGCCATCGCTGGCGCATCATCGGATCGGCTTCGTCGTCGATCTTCAGGTTGAGATCGCGATTCATCTGAGCGATCGAACGATGGGCGCGAAACTCGTTATCCACATCGACGAGGCCGCCGACCCAGTGGGTGATCGACCCGCTGTGCGTCGAAAAGACGGGGCGACCGATCGAGTGCATCCACCGATGATCACCGGTCCGGAGCCGCATTCTAAAATAGCTGCGGGACTCGCAGGCACCAGCGCGCGCATTGCGCCATAGCGCTTCGAGCGATCCCAGATCTTCGGGGTACACGACATCTTTCCAGCGGTCGCCATTGATCACTTGGCTGGCGTCCAGCCCGGTCAGATCGGTAAATCCCTTGCTCAGGAAACGCATCTTCCCGTCCGCACCGGCAATCCAGAAGATCCGAGGCAGGGAACTCTCGAGCCAATCGAAGTCTTCGTGGTTCGGTTGTATCGCCCGCTTTGGCTGCGACATTCTTCCCTCCCTGACCATCAGCAACGCCGTGTGGCAATTGACCTGGCCACTCACCGGTCGTGTCAGCATGACAGAAAGGTGGCCGGTGCCATATCCAACCTGGGTATGGGTCAGCGTTATCGGCAGCGTCGATCTCGCCCAATTCAAAGAGAAAGAAGAGCAGATTGAGGTCAGCCCGCCTCGCCAGTGCCCGACGGCCCGGCAAGCAAGGTTCAATAACAACCGTCAGCCAGCGATCGATTCCAGTTCATCAATCAGCGCCAAAGGGTCGAACGGCTTTCTGAGAAGGCACCGCACTCCGGCTGCCGCTGCCTGCTTGTCCAGGCCAATCGCTGGGAATGCGGTAATAAGGATGACGGGGAGCGGCCGGGTGCGCTGGATATGACGTGCAAGGGAGAGACCGTTCATCCCGGGCATCTGCAGGTCGGTCACGACACAGTCGAGTTCATTAAGTCGGCCTGATGCAAGCAAGGCACCCGCCGTCTCAAACATCTCGGACGTGAACCCGATGCTTGCGACTAATGCCTCCAATGCGACCCGCACGTCCTCGTCGTCTTCGACAATTCCGATCACGGTCTTCTTGGCGGGCGGGCTGGTATCGGCTGCACAGTCCATTCCTCCGCGTCCCATATCCGTTCAGGTCGACATACGTGACGAAGATGGCATCAAACGCTCTCCGCGCGGCACGGCTCTCCCTCTTCCATGACGATATTCGCCGCGCTTAGCGAGCGGAGAAACGCTACCCAATACCTAGGTATAGGCGTCCGGTCGGCCTTGGCGGTGGCTTGGTCTTCCGAACTGGCCGCTTCGCTATGTGCAACCGATCTCCGCTGGTATTGCTTCTCCGAATCAGGCTGTTAGTCTGCCGACGCGTCGCGAGGGCGGCGCCGAGGCTTGAGAACCTCGCTTGAGGAAAGTTTGACCCGCCATCGACGCGGCCGGGTGGCCGACGCGCATGTCCAAGCCGCTTGCGGCCAAAGGCGTCGGCGCATGTCTCAAGTCGATTTCCACACCTGGACGCTGCTGAAGGGCGTCGCGATCTCGACCTTGTTGGGCGTGGGCGCGAACGTGACGTTCGGAGGGGAGAGCGATCTCGTCCAGGCGATCCGCGAATCCACGCAGCAGAATGTGTCGCGCGCCGGTGACCAGATCACGTCCCGCAACCTGCAAATCCAGCCGACGATCACGATCCGCCCCGGCGCCCCGGTCAGGCTGGTCGTGCATCGCGATCTCATCCTGGCACCCTGGACGGAATAGGAGCCCGATATGGTAGATCTCAAGCTCAATCGCCTGCCCGACAGAACGCCGGTCAAGTTGACCATCAGCATCCCGCCTGACCTTCATCTGGCCTTGGCGGATTATGCAGCGATCTACCAGCAGGCTTATGGTGACGATCAGGCGATTGCCGATCTGGTCCCGCATATGCTTGCCGCCTTCCTTGCGAGCGATCGCGGTTTCGCAAAGGCGCGTGAAGGGCTCACGGAGCGGCGCAAATGACCGCCGAGCCCGACGCAGCGCAGCCGGAGAGGTTGCTCAGGCTGGCTGAGGTTCGCCATCGCGTAGGTTTGGGCAAGACCATGATCTACGCCATGATCGGAGAGGGGCGCTTCCCGAAGCCATGCAAGATCACCGCCGCTGCGGCACGCTGGAGCGAGCGCGAGGTCGATGCCTGGATCGCGGGCGTCGTTCACGATTCCCGGGCAAAATGATTGTCGATCAGGCGGCTTGGAGCGTCGCGATCTCAGTGTCTGCGCGGCCAGCATTGTTGCGCTTCGCGCGGGCATTGAGCTTCTGGGCCGGCAGCAGGAAGTCCTGCCATTCCTGCATGAGCGAGCGCCGCTTGATGAACGCGTCGCCACGGCGATATGCCCGGGTGGTCTCGTCGCCGATCTGGTGGGCCAGCGCCTGCTCGACGAGCGACTCTGGATGATCGGTCATGTCGCCCATATAGTCGCGGAAGCAGCTCCGCATGCCGTGGACGGTGAAATGTCCGAGGTTCATCCGTCGAAGGACCATCGTCATCGCCATTTGCGATAAGGGCTTACCCGGCTTCTGGCCCTGGAAGACATAGGCATCGGGTGCCTGATTTGAGGTTTTGGCCTGTGCCTTGAGCAGCTCGACGGCTTTGCTGGGCAAGGGCACGCGATGCTCGATGCCCATCTTCATCCGATCGCCGGGCACGGTCCACACAGCCAGTTCGAGATCGAGTTCCGACCAGGTCATTTTCAGCGTTTCGTTGGTCCGGGTCGCGCACAAGATCGTGAGTTCGAGTGCCCGCGCAGCAGTCGCGGGGCGTCGTTGCAGCTGTCTCATGAAGTCCGGAAGATCATCATAGGGCATGGCCGCGTGATGCTTCACCTGGGATTTTTTCGGCCGGCGAGGCAGGAGATGCATCAGATTGCCGCGCCACCGCGCAGGGTTCTCCCAAGGGCTGACGATATGCTTGGACGCCTTCGCCGCATCGAGGATGTTCTCGATCCTGCCTCGCAGGCGACCGGCCGTCTCCGGAACCTTGCGCCAGATTGGACGAAGGACGGCGACGACGTCGTCCGATGTGATCGTATCGACCGGCTTGTTCAGCAGCGACTTGGCATGCGTCTTGATCGTATTGCGCCACTGCTGCCGATGCTTGGGATTCTTCCAACCGTCCTCGTGGGCATCAATGTATGTATCGGAGAACTGGCCGAAGGTCGGAACGCCGGGAACATCGTCTACGACATCGTCGGTGGCTGCGGGAGCTTCCCGATCGAGGTCTTTCGCGCGACGCTCTTCGATGGGATCTAGCCCCTGTGCCAACAACGCACGAGCCTCGGAAGCTAGTTCGCGGGCCGTCGCAAGTGTTATCTCGGAGGCGGCGCCCAGCCCCATCTCTCGGCGACGTTTGGATCGTTCCCAGGCGAATACCCATTTCCGAGAGCCGCTGTTGTCAATGCGCAGCCAAAGGCCGCCGCCGTCACCATGCCAGCCCGGCGCCTTGATCGTTTCCGCGCGACGGGCGCTCAGCTTGTGCATTGCGCGAGACATTCGAATCCTCCGTCGTCCTTCCATCGGCTTCAGTCCGGGTCCGTCCGGGTCTTGTTCGAATCCCGATCCCTCCGCCGACAGGCTCAGTCCGGGTTTCCGTCCGGGTTTGATTCGCGGATCGGTGCGATCCGCTCCGAACCGCTACGATCCAAATAATCCAATTGGACTTAGAAAAGCCGTTGTTTTACAAGGATGTTAGAGCATAAAAACGGCGGATTTGCTAGGCCGCGAAAAGGGGAGTACGAATCCCTCACCTTCCGCCAGTTCCGCCAGCACGTTCGCATTTATCAGTCTCTGGCGATGCTCGCCGATGGCGGGTCAATCCAGGATGTGGCATTCGCCATCGGCTATGAAAGCGCACCGGCGTTTATCGCTGCGTTCCGAAAGATCATGGGGCAGTCGCCAGGCCGATATCGTCGGAAGCAAGCCCCATGAGTTTAGCGCCGGTTATGCGATGCAACACGCGTCTAGATAGCACCTCAGCCCTCCGTGCCCTTATTCTGCCCAACGTTGAGCAGCGGAGATAGACCACCGATTCACGCGTCCGAGCGACGCGCCAATCTTGCATGGAACCTTACGATGAAGATGCGAACGCGCAGATACGAGAAGAAGATCGGGATGTGGAGCATCGCGGCTGGCTGCCTGCTCTTTGGATCTGGTCTCTTCACGGCGGCTTCGGCGTTGGCGGCGCCCCCAGCCACCACGCAGGATATGCTTTATAGCGATGCAACCGTAATCGACGGAACCGGCGCACCGCCGCGTCCGCATCAGGACATTTTGGTGCGCGGCCAGCGGATCGTGGCAATTGCGCCGCATGGCACGATCCCCGCTGCGGCAGCTGCACATAGCATCGACGTGTCGAACCGGTTTATCATCCCCGGTCTGATAGACAGCCATGTCCATCTCGAAACGCCGCCGAACAATCAGCAGGCGAGGGCGGTATTGCGGCGCGACCTGTACGGCGGCGTGACGGCCGTGCGCGACATGGCGGACGATCTACGTCCTGTCGCCGAACTCACCCGCGAGGCGCTGGCGGGGGAGATCGCCGCGCCCGATATCTACTACGCCGCGTTCGTGGCCGGGCCATCCTTTTTCAAAGATCCAAGGATAATCGCAACCAATCTTGGCATGACGCCAGGCCGCTCACCGTGGATGCAGGCGATCACGCGCGACACCAACATCCCCGAGGCGATTACCTTGGCGCGTGGCACGTCAGCGACCGGGCTCAAGATCTATGCCGACCTACCCCCTGATCTGGTGGCCAAACTGGCACATGAGGCACATCGCCAACATCTCCTGGTGTGGGCACATGGCGTGGTGTTCCCGAGCAGTCCCGCGCAGGTGATCGCGTCTGGCGTCGATGTTGTCAGCCATGTCTGCTATCTCGGATTCCAGCACGACACCGTGATACCAGCGTTGTACGAAGATCATGCGCGGGTGAAAGAGACGTTGTTTGCCAAGGAAGGCGACGATCCTTTGGTGGGGTCGCTCCTGCGCGAAATGAAAAGACGCGGTCAGATCCTCGATGCAACCGGGCGCGTTTTCGTCGGAACAGACGCCGCCCGTGTGGTCGATCCGACGGTTCCGATGCAGCGGTGCTCTGGTGCGCTGGTCACCAGGTTGACCCGGCAAGCATGGCGGACAGGTGTTGCCATCTCCACCGGCACCGATGGCATTGCTCAATACGATCACGATTGGCCGGAGGTTGACGATGAATTGCTGTTTCTCGCGCGTGATGTCGGGATGCCACCGCTGCAAGTGTTGCACTCGGCGACCCTAGTGCACTGATTCAGAGGGAAGATGCAGGCAGTCTGGCGAGCTTGTCGAGGATTTGAGCGGCGGACTTGGTCCAGACGAAGGGCTTTGGGTCGGCGTTGTGTTCCTTGAGGTAGCGATTGATGGCGGCCTGCAGGTCGACGATACCGCAGAATACACCGCGCCGTAGTCGCCGTCTGGTGAGGATCGAGAAGAAGCCTTCAACGGCATTGAGCCAGGAGGCTGAGGTCGGAGTGAAGTGAAATGTCCATCGCGGGTGACGGACAAGCCAGGCTTTGACTTTAGGATGCTTGTGGGTCCCGTAATTGTCCATAATCGCGTGGATATCCTTTCCGGCGGGCACTTCGCGCTCAATGGTGTTGAGGAAACGGATGAACTCCTGATGGCGGTGCTGTTGCATGCAGCGGCCGATCACCGCGCCGTTAAGGACGTTGAGGGCGGCGAACAGGGTCGTGGTGCCATGGCGCTTGTAATCATGGGTCATGGTGCCGCACTTGCCGGGCTTGAGCGGCAGGCCCGGCTGGGTGCGATCGAGCGCCTGAATCTGGGACTTCTCGTCGATCGACAGCACCAGGGCATGGGCCGGCGGGTGCATGTAGAGGC